>CAYLJO010000151.1:0-15546 GCA_964383905.1 uncultured Blastocatellaceae bacterium | reverse complement strand
CGGCGGCCCTGGGAGTCCCCGTCGGGACGGTGATGTCGCGGCTCTCCCGGGGGCGGAAACTGTTGCGCGCAGAACTCGCCGGCTACGCCAACGCCCGCGGGGTCGGAAGGGTTGGTAAGACACAGGCCCCGGGGTCGCCGGCAGGCTAGTGATGAAGGGGACAAACCACATGCGGTGTTGTGATTTTCGCGAAATTGCGGATTCATATCTCGGTGACGAGCTGACGGTTGAAACCAACCACGACGTCCTACGCCACCTGGAGGGCTGCAGCGACTGCCGGCGTGAGCTGGCCGCGCGCCGCGAAGTGCGAGCTAAATTGAAGGCGGCGTTTGCCGGGGCGCCCGAGATGCAGATCCGGCCGGAGTTTGCAGGGCGTCTCCGGACACGTCTTCAGGCTGCCGCACGGTCTGAACAGGGAGGCCGCTTCGGACATCGCAAGGTCTGGTTAGCGCTCGCCGCTTGTCTCTCTATAGCTGCAGCGTTGAGCCTCGCGTGGCTCGTACGGGAGCAATCGCGTCGCCCCGACTCACGAGAAGTCACGGCGAGACAAGCGTCAGGGGGTACGGAGCCTTCGACGCCCCCTTCCCCCAAGACGGATTCCGGGATGCCGGTCCGGATCGCGAAAGCTGAGCTGGCGGAAAGCGCTGCCGGCGATCACCAGAACTGCGCCGTGAAGTTTCGCCTGTCCGAACGGCCGATCGATCTGGATGAGGCCGGACGCAGGTATGACCGCGTATACCTTGATTTGACGAAGGCTGTCTTGTCGCAGCAGACCGAGCCGGTCGAGTTTGTCGAAGCGCATTCATGCGTCTATCAGGGGAGGCGTTTCGCGCATATCGTGCTCAAGTATCAGGGGCGTCTCGTCTCGTTTCTGGTGACGGACCTGGATCGCTCCGATAAATCAAGCGCCGGCGGTAGCCGAACGCTGACCGACCCCGACCGACAGGTCGTCGCCTGTTCTCAATTTGAGGGCTACCAAGTCTCATGTTTCGAGACTCCGCGCCACGCCGTCTTCGTGGTGTCGGAACTGTCCGAGACGGAGAATCTGGCACTGGCGCGGAGTCTCGCGCCGTCAGCCTACAAGCAGATTGTGCGAAATGAGAGCGCCACCTGATGCCCCGCAAGAAGGGCGACCGGCATCGTCCACGGACGTGGATATGAGAGCGGTCGGCAATGGGACGACGCGACTTTGTGGGTTATAGATCTCGCGTAAAAGTCGCAACCCAACGACCAGCATAGAGGAGATGTGATGAGCAGACATTCAGTACTTATGACGGCCATGGTCCTCTTAATTGTTGCTTCAGCATTTATTGCCGGAGGCTACTCCCGGGGCCCGGCCGGCAAGTTGGCGCAGGAAGGATCCCTAACATCGGCCGATTCAACCGCACCGCAGGTGAGGATCTCCGATCCATCAGGCCACGGTATCGGCGGCACTGACGGGAGTATGCTGGAGGATCTCCCTCGCGACATCCTGATTGATCGTAGACGTGCGCCGGAGGCCCCGGCACTCGCCGAGGGCACCTGGCTCAACTCTGACCGGCTGACCATCGAATCTCTTCGCGGTCGTGTCGTACTCGTCGACTTCTGGACTTACGGGTGCTACAACTGCCTCAACACGTTACCCGCCTTGAAGCGCTTTGACGCCGGCTTTCGTGATCAGGGCCTCACGATAATCGGAGTTGAAACGCCGGAGTTTGACGGAGAAAAACGATTGGAGACTCTCCGGCAGCAGGTGCAAAAGCGTGGGATAAGGTATCCGGTCGTGACAGATTACAACGCCGACACGTGGCGCGCCTATCACGTCGGAGCGTGGCCGACCGTAGTGATCATCGACCAGGCGGGGCGTGTGCGTTGGACACATGTCGGCGAAGGTCTCTATGAAGAGCAGGAGCGGGTAATCCGTCAGCTTCTTGCCGAGAAATAACATAGCATGCTTCGACTTTAGCGAACCTTCTCGGTACAACACGCGCGGCGTGCCCATGCATCTGATATAATAGGACCAGCACATGAACAGGCGTCTTTGGCTCAAATCCGGTATCATGTTCGGCGCGGCGGCGCTTCTTTCCCGGGCGCCGCTGACACCCGCACTCGCTCAGAGCGAGGCCGCGGACAAAAAGAGGTCCGGCACGTCTCGGATCAACAAAATCAGCAAGACCGACGCAGAATGGAAAAGTCTTCTGACGCCCGAGCAATACTACGTGACCCGGCAAAAGGGGACGGAGGCGCCTTACTCCAGTCCGCTCCTTGATGTCCACGAAAAGGGTGTCTTCATCTGCGTTTGCTGCGAACTTCCCCTGTTCAGCTCCGACACAAAATTTGAGTCGCATACAGGCTGGCCCAGTTTCTGGGCGCCCATCGCCAGGCACAACGTGACAGAAGAGGTTGATAATAGTCTAAGCGAAACCCGCACGGAAGTGCTTTGTGCGAGATGTGACGCGCACTTGGGACACGTCTTTAATGACGGCCCGCGGCCGACCGGCTTACGCTACTGCATGAACGGCGTCGCGCTTAAATTCGTGAAGACCGGCCAGTCTCGCGTTTAAGATAAAAGCGCCCCATGATGGTGGCTTCTGGATGTACGAGGGACTATTAGTGAAAAAGAGAGTTATTAAGACCGAGGAGGAGTGGCGACAAAAACTCACGCCGGAGCAGTACCGCGTGGCTCGGCAAAAGGGCACGGAGAGGCCGTTCACGGGCGAGTATTACGCTTCCCAAGAGCAAGGACTTACAGGTGCGTGGCCTGCGGCAACGAATTATTCAGCTCCGACGCGAAGTTTGACGCGGGCTGCGGCTGGCCCAGTTTCACCTCCCCGGCGGCAGACGATCATGTCCGTACGGAGGCTGACACCAGCCACGGGATGGCCCGCACGGAAGTCTTATGCGCCAGTTGCGACGCGCATCTCGGGCACGTCTTTGATGACGGCCCGGGACCGACCGGCCTGCGGTATTGCATCAACTCCGCCGTGCTCAAGCTGGAAAAGGAAGAGTAACAGCCTCTTCCTTTTTCAGGGCGATTGCGGCGCTTCAGTTTAAACAGGATGGCGCAGTAATTTTCTTCGGCCCGCGGTATATGAGGATATGATGAAGACTATGATAAGCAAATTTCTGGGGCTTACTGTATCTCTTGCAATTGCGGCCACCGCTATTACTGCGGCAACCCCGCGCCGGGCCGCTCGGGTAGGCCTCGCAGCCGCCAAAGCCAAGCAAACTGCTGTTTTCGCCGGGGGCTGCTTCTGGGGTGTGGAAGCCGTATTCGAACACGTCAAAGGAGTCACTGAGGTGACGGCCGGGTACTCCGGCGGGGCCGCCAAGACGGCTCATTATGAGATGGTCAGCACGGGCCGGACCGGGCACGCCGAGGCGGTCAGGGTCATTTACGATCCGTCACAGGTCTCTTACGAACAACTGCTCGAGGTGTTCTTCTCTGTCGCGCATGATCCCACGGAGCTTAACCGGCAAGGCCCTGATACCGGGACGCAGTACCGTTCGGCCATCTTTTACATCAGCGAAGAGCAAAAGCGCCTGGCGCGTGCCTACATTGATCGACTCAATCAAGCTAAAGCCTTCGCGCGACCTATCGTCACCGAGGTCGTCCCCCTCAACTCTTTTTATCCGGCCGAGGCGTATCATCAGGGCTACGCCGACCGGCACGCTGACAATCCTTATATCGTCATCAACGACCTCCCCAAGGTAGCGAACCTGCGCAAGCAATTCCCCGACCTCTACCGTAGTGCGCGTCAGGAGTTAAATGTCAGCAGATAGAGAGCTGCCGTTATACTCTTAATTTATCGAGCGACTGTGGGTTGAACGGCGAGTAATCGATGAACGGCCGGCGCCACGGGATGCTCCCTTAATGTCGACCTGTATCCAACACTAAGATCTCCGAAGCCTCCACCTGTAGAGGGTAGATCATGATGGTTGGGCCTTCGACGAATTGAGCCTCGACCATATCCCCGACCCTGAGGTCTTCGAACCTCGCCCGACGGCGGCGGTCACCCTGCTGGGCGAAAATGCGAGTGTCGCCGGTCACGATCAGGTTAGCCTGATCAAGATTCTCGTTCGCCTTTTTATCCCCTTCGACGAAGATGGTGCCGATGATTCGGCCCTGGTCTTCCGAACTCGCTTGATGAAGCTTTGTAATCTCGCCCCGGATATCTACCCGGCGGCTCCCCACCCCAACCAATAACGTGGCATGAGTAAAAGCTAATGACAGCACCATGACGATGACCCCGACTAGCTTAAAGCTGTTCATACGCGCCTCCCGTTTGAATTCCGCGGACAATTCCTCTCCGCATTGAACGCCTGGGGTTGAAAGAACTTGCGTTGACATAATCCCGGCCCCGGAGCATGTTTCACTTGAATGTATGGGAGGAGGTGGTATGGACCACCGCAGGCCACCGCAGGTTCACAGAGGAAAAGCGAAATCAATGAGGGCCCGCATCACGCAATCGCGCTCCGTCAGGGTCATTCAGTTTTCTCGATTGCCGGTCTCATCCACGCTCTAAAAGCGCGCCAGGCGAAGGGCACAATCTGAGAGCTAAACATCAACCAGCCGAACCATTCGGGCATACTTCGTTAATTCACCTCCGGCTGTAGCAACGCGTCTTACCGAAAAAATCAGACTATGGAAGATGACCAAGGCGGGAGTTGGTGACCTGCGGATGGCGACCATTGCGTCGGCCCCACAGGCGTCTCCATCAAGTCCAACTCCTTCCCGCCTCGCGGTGTCATCTCTGGGGAGGACCCTCCTGTCTCATGCTGCTAGGGGGCGAATGGGGGCGGCCCCCGCGGCCCTCTTCTATTTGCGCAAGGATCTCCCTGGCTTTGGCCCTTTGATCCGGCGTCAGAACATTGAAGACTTTCGCCTTCGCGCGCTCCCTGGCGACGATCAACTCGGTCATAATCTGCGCCTGCTGCGCGGCGATGGCGCGTACCTGCGTCTCATCGAACTGCCCGTCGGCGGTCGCCGCCTGGAGCTGCCTCCGGTTCTCATCAAGCCTGGCCAAGAGGGGCCTGGCGTTGGCGAACTCGTCATTAACGATCGTCTTAATCTGTGCCTGCTGTGCCTCATTCAAATTAAGTTCTGTCGCCACGCGCGCAAAGATGCGCTGAGCGAATGGGTGCGACAATGGCCCATCAGCGGCGGCACTCGCGCCCTGAGCGGCCGTGATGCTCTTCGCTGGGTGACCGTGCGCGGCGAGAGCGTAAATGGCGCCTGCGACAAGAAGCGCCAGCGCAAGACTTGTCATGGCAAAACGGTCTTTCATCTGCTTACCTCCCTGATCCCTATATGCCCCCAACACACCTTCGGGGAGCGTTTCTTCGGTACCTATACTCTTATACGCTGCTCCCGTGAGCCTTGACGTAAAGAGTCGGTCAATCCTCTGTAAAGTTTTGTAAATGAAGGCGGCAGAACCCTTCGTAGTGGCCGCACAGGTGAGGGGTCACTTCCGGTCCTCGCTTACCCTGGAGTAATTTTGTGCTAGGCCACCTGCGGACGGGGCCTGGATTTTCGCCCCGCCTGATGACCATGCAAGGCGGCGCTCGTCTACGACTTGATAACGAAGAGGTGGCTGTATAAGATGCGCATCTCACGAAACTTCGACGGCCTGTGAGGGGGCAGCCCCGAACTGCGGGTGGGTTATGTCCGCCATGCCGAGCTCATCCACCAGCTCCTTGACGAAGCCTACCACGCCGTAGTCGTGGCTATGGTACTGAGCCTTGAGCACCGCCGCTTTCACCTTCGATAGTATTCTTCCGGCTAATGGTACACGGTCGGCCACCCAGCTCTGCCGCAGCCGCGCGATCACGCGAGTAAGTCGGTAGGGCGCGGGGCTGAGACCTTTCTTCCGCGGTCTGTAGCCGATGCCGTCCACCCATGAGTCCCAATAGCCCGTGCCCCAGTCCTCGATGACGTACACGCCGCCGCTCTTCGGATGCTTGTCGAAGAGGTGCCAGAAGCTGGCGCGGGCGAGCACACCGATGTGCGAGCAGTCGTCGATGACGATGTCGAAGCCCTCGGGGGCGTTCTCACGCGCGATCCGGTCAAGCAGTGCGGTGTCCTGCTGCGCCCCCTGATAGGTATGGGCCCTGCCGGTGGGGTCATCAAGCCGTACGGGGTTGATGTCTAAGCCGATGATCAGGCCCCTCTCGAAGTAGTCTCTCCAGAGCAGGAGCGACCCGCCCTCTTTGACCCCGAGCTCAAGCAGCCGCACCTCCTTGTGTCGGAGGCCGCCGAAATAGTGCTCGTAGTTGCGCAGGTAGTGCGTGTGGATAGCTTTATCGGTGTCGTACAAGCTGGCGATGTGAGCGATGTCAACCATTGATCGCCTCTTGTCCCATGACAGGAGTCCAGTACAGACTTACCGGGCCGCCAGCCCTTCGGCGCACCGCCATAGTCGCCGCTCTACGCGGGGGCAATAGTCCCCACCTAGTAGCGGTACCTTCTCCGCGCCTTACGCTTCTTGTGATAGTGGTAAGCTGTGCCTGCGCCCGCGCCCGCACCAGCGCCGATTAACGCGCCCTTTCTACCGCCTACTATGGCGCCCGCGCCTGCGCCAATCGCCGTACCTACCCCGATACGCTTGGCGGCCTTTTTCTTACCAGCCTCCGGGTTACGCCGCCGCCTTCTTTGCGCGTCTCCTGTTGGAGCCAGGCTCATCACAAGCAGGCAGGCCATGAGAAATAGTAGGACCAAGTTGTGGACACTGAACCGCTTCATAATCTTCCTTCACCTTCCTTTTCTGCCAGGTTAGCAACTTCCGGGCAGCCAGTTTGCCAAATGATCAGCCGTTTTACCATTGTGATTCTGAACAGTGGGATCCGTCGCCTCTGTAAGAGGCGTGTGGTTCTTAAGAATCCCCTGACCTCTAAACACCGTCCAGGTGCCTCATTCTAAGCCAAGTTGACGATTTTGCGCAGTACACTTAGCTGTGGCCACTACTTGCAAATCAGAGACGAAAAGCTTGAACCGCAGAGGACGCAGAGGACACAGAGGAAAGACAGAGGAAACAAAGATAAGGCATAAGGGGTCTAGCAGGGGCCAAATCTTGCCAGAAATACAAACGGTTACGCATAGGAAGAATAGAGGTAGAACACGTCATCTGTCAGGAGGCCTGGGGCCGGCAGCGAATGAGGCGGCAGGAGGCGATCGGCTTAAACCCACAGCGGTGGTAAAAGGAGAGGGTGCGTTGATTAGCGGCGTCGGCTAAGAGGCAGATCGCTTTATGATGATTCAACAGGCGATCGCACAGCTTGCTAAACGCGGCGCTGCCGATGCCGCTCCCGCGCTGGTCCGGTCTGGTCCACACGCCCTCGATATAGACCGCCTCATCAGTTGCGCTCGCCACGTCTGCCTTAAAAGTTATCCCGCGATCATCACGCAGGATCCATATGCGTCCCATCTTGATTCGTGAGAGGACACGCTCTTGAAAACCGGCCGGGTCCAGCTTTGCCGGGTCTATGCCGTTGAGCTCAAGATAGGCCCCGGCATTGATCCGAGCTATCTCGTGCGCTTCGACGGCGCGGGCGCGCCTCAACCCCTTGACCCGAATAGATTTTTTTGCGGGATGGCGGAGCGCGAGCAAAAGCTGCGGCGTGGCTTGATGAATCGTCAGGTGACACGGGGGGTGAAGGAGCCGGCGGCAGAATTCGTCAACCGTAGACTCTTCACCCAAAACTATTCTTATCTCAGTCTGGTGGTAGAGGCGCGCGATGTTAGCGAATTCGGCAACGGTCTCGTCACCGCCGCAGAACAAGACATAATGGCCGATCAATGCCACCCCGATCAGGTCGCCGTGCGCGAAACATCCGTAAAAGGTTCCTCGGTTAAGCGGGCTTTCCAGCCCGTGGTCGCGGATGAGACCGATCATCATCACATTTTTCACCGGCCAGTAATTGAGTAGGTAGAGAGCCTGCTGCTCCTCGCCACGGACCAACCGCCGGACTTCTATCCCGGCGCCGGTGGATGTGACCTGTGTTTGAGGGGGGGCCGCGCCCCGGCACTTAACGCATGCCGCGACCTGCTCGTCTGACCTGCTCGTTGAAAAGCTTGGGTTGAGCATAGCTTTATCATCCAACTCCGTGGGGGTTTCCGTCTATGATGCCGGCAAACCGGCTGAGCGAGCGGCGCGCAGCCTTGTCGGCCTGTAGTCGTCTCTCGGCCGCTTCCAACAGATCTTCGAGCGCCTGGCCGTCATGCTTAAGCCGCGCCTGACCGATACTGACGCCGAGCGTGATGGCCTCGGCCCCTCGGATGGTCGGGCGGTGCAGCGCGACGGCCGACTGAATACGCACGGCGATCTCGCTGATCACCTCGGGCGGGGTGTTGCGTAAGATGGCGATGAACTTATCGCCGGCGTAACGGATCAGCGTATCGTTGTGGCGAAGCTGTGCGCGCACCATATCGGCAATCTCTTTTAAGAGGCGGTCGCCGCCCTGTTGACCGACCGCGTCGTTAACATGTCTGAATCCGTCCACATCCATTGTGAGGACTACCGGCGGGTGCTCGTCGGTCGCCGTGCGCGCCTGCTCCTGCTCAAAAAAGGCATAAAAGTAGCGGGCGTTGGGTAGTCCGGTCAGCGCATCGGTCAGTCCGTTGCTCCTTGTCTCGGCGTAAAGCATCGCGTTGTGAAGCGCGTCGGAAGTCAGGCCGGCCACCTGCTCCAGTGTCCGCAACTGGTCATCAGAGTAGCTGGAAAGCGACTGCGCGTAGAGCGCCAGCGCCCCTAATTTCCGATCACCCTTGACGAGCGGGTAAACGGCCAGCGTACGGTAGCCCTGGACGTGGTTGCCGAGAGGTGAAAGATCGAGGGCCGGATCGGTGTTGGCGAACGGCTTGTTGTTGGTAATTACCCAGCCGGTGACTCCCTGACCGGGCTCGATGACGCGACCGCGAAAACTCTCGGCATGCAATCCGGTGACGTGGCGCGCGACGGCGCCGCCGCCTGTTTCGTCGCACAAGTAAACGACGCAAGTCTCAAAAGGAATGATTCGCTCCAGCTTGCTGGCCACGACGGCGAGGGTGTCCTGAACGTCTAAGGAGCCGGTCAGAGTCTGCGCGATCTCGTAAAGCGCCACTATCTCGTGACTTGATTGGTGGGCGGCAAGAATCGTCTGCAGATATTCGGCGGGCCTGGCCTTGCTCCCCTTCCCCGCGCCTTGCTCCTCGGCCAGCCCGGCGGCGGGCCTCGCCTTGCGAATCGCTTCCGTCTCCTCTATCTCGAGGGGGGTGAAAGACTGCTCGCCCTTCTTCATTTTGGCGATCTGCTCTTCAAACTCCAGCAGGTTCTCGACAAAGAGATCAACAATCTGCGGGTCGTAATGCGTGCCCCGATCTTTGCGCAGGAGCTCGACCGCTTCTTCGCGCGTCATCCCTTTACGGTATTGCCGGTCTTCACGCACCGCGTCGAAGCAATCTACGACTGTCAGGACGCGCGCGGTGAGCGGGATCTGCTCGGCCTTGAGGCCGTCGGGGTAGCCGGTCCCGTCCCATCTTTCGTGGTGATGGCGCACGACCGGGACAAGTGGGTATGGGAATTTGATGCGTTCTAAGATCTGCGCCCCGACCACGGTGTGGAGCTTCATCTTGTCGAACTCGGCGGCGGTCAGCTTGCCGGGCTTGTTAAGTATGTAATCAGGGACGGCGATCTTACCGATGTCGTGCAGGAGCGCCCCGGCATGCAACGCCTCGATCTCTTTTTCGGAGAGGCCGAGCAGTCGCGCGACCCCTTCGGCATAAATCTGCACGCGCTGGACGTGCTCGTGTGTGATCTGATCTTTAGCGTCGACGGCGGTCGCAAAGGCTTCGAGCGTGCGTAGATGCAGCGCCCGCGTCTCTTCGACGTGCCGGCGCGCGGCTTCAATGTTCTTGAGGTAAGGCCGATAGGCCAGATAGTTAGCCAGCAGCACGGGGACGGTAAAGGCGACCGCCCAGAAGCCGTAGAAATGAATGAGCGCGTTGACTATTCCGGCCATGACCATGCCGGAGAAGTAGGTGACCACCACCCATGAATAGCTCTCGCGCCAGGTGCGGAACATCGGTTTGCCGGTTTTGAGCGCGATCTGCGCGACGACGAGGCACGCATTGACGACGGCCTGCAGGGTGGCGAAGAGGGCCAGCGCCAGGACGTATGACAGGAAAGAGTCTTTACGGTGCGCCAGGAGCCGCGGGTCGCCGAAGACGAGGTTGACGAGGCAGCTCGAGATGAAAAACGAACAGCAAATGACAGCGACATTGTTGGCGATGATGAGCCAGCGTTTGACGTGGCGCGCCGACTCGCAAACGGTCGCGGCGGCGGCCACCAGGATGGCCGCGTCCGGGCCGCACAACATCATCGCGAGGAAAATAAATGTATCGGATACTGTGACGGCCTCTTTGACACCCGGGATTCGCGAGGAGGCGATCCAACTGACGATCACGGCGAGCGCCGCCAGCGCCATCCAGCGGATATTGAAGGGCTGGCGTAAGACTCGTTCTAGGGTAAAACCGATGACCCCAATCCCACAGGCGACGAGAAGAGATCTGAAGGCCAAAGACCGTTTGTGACGGGTTTTATCGTTCATCGCTGGTACTGGCAAAGGGCGTTCGTCCTCCCTCACGCTCCGGCCTACTGCCGTGTACGGCTGGTTGCACACTTCTTATTAGCGAGCCACGTGCCAGGCGGCGGCCAGCAGTCAACCGGTTGCCAGAGGTAGTATTTAAGGGGTTTTTAGAAGGGCCGATGAGGTGACCACCGATTCATTTTGAACTGAATAATTGAGGTTGTGTGAAATTGACCTGGCATTCTGACCGAAGCAGGGGTGAATGGAATTTCTCTTCGGATCAATGGCCGGGCTGCCTCGCAAGACATTTGATACTCCCGGCAGCCACATCGACCGAGCCTCGTTGATGAAGCCAAAACGTTAGTTCTAAAGCGCTAACAGTAAAGATAAGGCCGCCCGATTCAAAGTCAGGCAAAGACGAAAGCGAATGCCGCGTCGAGACGGGGCGGCCTCAGCGTGGCGGTGTGGCACATCGCTTGAGAGGAGAGTTGCCGAAATCGCTGCTTATAAAGGTGACTGAGACAGTCATTGGAGAAAGTTTACTGCTTTGGAAAGTTGGACGCGCTGCACCGGGGCGCCTCGAACGATAATGAAAGGTGAAGGAAGAATGAAACGCGCAAGGGTCGCAATGAGCCTGATCGTCCCCCTCTTTTTGCTGATTCTACCTGTCGCCAGAATCCCATTCGCATCGCGTATACAGCCTCACGCGCGCGCGGCAGGGCGAGGCGAGCGCGCCGCGGACCGCGCTCACAGTGAAGACGCGGCTTCCGCCAAGCTGCCCGATGATCTGCGTTCATTGATAGTGACCAACCGGCACGGCGATCTTCTCCAAAACGTGATTGTTCAGACCGGTGAGCAGCCGACGGAGGCCGACCGGCAGGTCATCGAGCGGAGCGGCGGCAGGGTCAAGCACCGGTTCAGCAGCATCAACGCGCTGCTGGTCGAGATCCCCCTTTCGCGCATCAGGGATTTGGCCGGCGCAGCACGCGTTAAATTTATCACGCCGGACCGGATGGTTGAGCGTACTTTAGCGGCGACGACCAGACTGGTCGGCGCCAACCAGCTGTGGGGTAAAAACAGTGGCGACGGCAGTGACAGCGGCGATGAGACTAATAAGTGTGAGGACGATAAGGGATGCTCCAAATACCCTTCGGTTGACGGCAGCGGGATTGGTATTGCCGTGATCGATTCCGGCGTGAGCGCCGGTAACAAAGATCTGGGCGGAGCAGATCCCTCCGGTGAGAAGGGTTCGCTGGTGGCTTTCAAGGATTTTACAGGCGACTCTTCCGGCCGGGTCGTAAGCGGCACGCGGGCTAAAGACAGCTACGATGATTATGGCCATGGCACAACGGTCGCCGGGGTCATTGCCGGGAGCGGTTGGGGGTCGCGCCAGACGGACCGCAACGGGACGAAATGGTATTCGAGCAATTACGGAGAGTTCACAGGCGTTGCCCCCAACGCCAATATTCTTTCCGTCAAGGCGATTAATTATAACGGGCAGAGCACAATCAGCACGGTCATACAGGCCATCGACTATGTGATCTCGGTCAGATCCACGTACAACATCAAGGTGATCAACCTGAGCCTCGGCACGGCCGTCATGCAGAGCTACAAGACGGATCCGCTCTGCCAGGCGGCGGAACGCGCGGTGGCGAGCGGCATGGTGGTGGTGTGTGCGGCGGGCAACTTCGGCCATAACGATGTCGTGACGGGTTATGATGCATCCGGCAAGCCGGTCTACCAGACGGTGTACGGAGGGATTCACAGCCCGGGCAACGACCCGAAAGTGATTACCGTCGGCGCGACCAAAGACCCGCAAGAAACAGTGGAGACGTGGAACGGCACGTGGAATAGCAATCCGACCCCGGTGGTTAACACGAGCCCAAATCCGAATCCGCTGCGCCGGACGGATCTACAGGTGGCCTCTTACAGCTCGCGCGGCCCGACACTCATCGACGGCATCATCAAACCGGACCTGGTCGCGCCGGGGACCAAGATCATTGCCGCCGCCAGTCTTGATAATGCGGCGTTGACGGACCGGATTCTGCCGAACACAGTGATGCCTTTGACGTCGAAGGACGGCGCAGCGATTCCCAAAATGTACAATCAGCTAACGGGGACTTCTTTCGCGACGCCGGTCGTCTCGGGAATCGCCGCGCTGATGCTGCAGGCCAACCCATCGCTGACACCGGGACTCGTGAAGGCACTGCTGCGCTTAACCGCACAGCAACTGCCGTCTTTAGCGTCAAAGAACGCGATCGAGCGCATGCTGACGCAGGGCGCGGGGCTGGTCAACGCATACGCGGCGGTCCGGCTGGCACAGAATATCCGCACGGATGCCAATAAAGCGGTTGCCGGGCAGAGTCTACTTAAGCCGGGTGTGACATTGAGCGGTCTGAGTCAGGACCTCAAGCTGAATCTTTATGACCAATCAGGACATCTTCTTGAATACGCGGTGCTCAGCAGCGGTCTGATCATGACCGACGGATTGATCATGACCGACGGATTGATTATGACTGACGGTCTGATCATGACCGACGGGATCGTGGTCGGAGACGGGCTGATTATGACCGACGGGTTGATCATGACGGATAATAGCGTCTGGCCGAGCGGTCTGATCATGACCGACAGCTACGTCGGAGGCAGCCTACAGCAATCAGGCGGTCAGACGCTGATCTCGCAAACGGCCGTCACCCGTGGGGTTCAAGCGCCGAACGCGGGCTTTTATGCGGACGGGCTGGTGGCTTCGACGGGCAAGATGGACGGGAGCGCCATCTTCTCACAGCAGGCCCTCAACACCTGGGGTAAGTCGGTGATCGATCCGGCTTCGATGCCTTCCGGCGTCAGCACAGGCGATCCGGGCATTTTGTCGGGCAACGACACGGCGGCGATCCCGGGTGTAAAACTGATCACCGTGGGCAGCGTCTTCTACCCGGGTAAGGCCACGACAACGACAACACCGGGGAGCCTACAATTCAGCGCGCCGAGCTACAGTGTGAGTAAGAGTGCCAGCAGCGTACCGATTACGGTGAGCCGTTCGGGCGACACTTCGGGCGCGGCCGGTGTGGATTATGCGACCAGCAACGGCACGGCTTCAGACCGTACTAACTATACCAGTGCGATGGGGACCCTCAACTTCACCCCGGGCGAGACGAGCAAGACCTTTTCTATCCTGATTACGGATGATGCTTACGCCGGGGGGAATAAGACGGTCAATCTGACGCTGAGCAACGCGAGCGGGGCCGGCCTGGGTTCTCCGAGCACGGCCGTGCTCACAATTATTGACGATAACACGGCGCCGGCGTCTGGTAATCCGATCGACGACCCGCGATTCTTTGTCCGCCAACACTACCTTGACTTCCTCAATCGCGTGCCTGACCAGTCGGGATGGGACTACTGGACGTCGCAGATTGCGCAATGCGGCAGCAACGCCTTATGCCTCAACTCGAACCGGATCGGGGTCTCGGCCGCTTATTTTACGGCGGACGAGTTCCAGCAGACGGGCAACTTTGTTTACCTCCTCTACAAGGCTTCCTACGGACGCCTGCCGGCTTACGCCGAGTTTATGGTGGATCGGAACCATCTGGTTATTGGCGCGGGCCTCGAAGCGAGCAAGATAAGCTTTGCGAGCGAGTGGGTCCGGCGGGCAGCCTTTAAGCAGGCGTATCCGGACTCGATGACGGCCGACCAGTTCGTCAACGAACTGTTTGATACGGCCGGGTTGACCCCGTACACGACCGAGCGCCAGCAGGAGATACAGGCGATGACGGCGGCGGGCAAAACCAGAGAGCAGGTGTTAAGAGACGCGGTCGAGACGGCCGGGTTCAAGGCGCGGGAGTATAACGCGGCGTTCGTGTTGATACAGTATTTCGGCTATTTGAGGCGCGACCCGGACCAGGGCGGTTACAGCTTCTGGCTTAATGTGCTGAACAACGGCGACGTGAATAACTATCGCGGAATGGTCTGCTCGTTCATCACTTCAGCCGAGTATCAGCAGCGGTTTGGGGCCGTGGTGACACACACGAATAAGGACTGCGGGCGCTAGAGCGATGATAAAAATATTGACCGGTGGTTTTACGACGAGGCCAATAATAAAGGCTTTCATGCCCCGGCAACCGATTTACTCTGGGCCCCTTCATGCCTTCGACACGCCGGACAGTATCCGGTCTGAGCCGGCGGCTCGATCCAAATCAACACGCCGCAGCCGGGGCACGGAAGCGTCCATACCAGCGGCGCTACTTTGGTGAGCGCCTCAAATTCCTTCGGAGTTGAAACTGTCCCCAGCTCTTCGACCACTTCCCACTCCATGTTGCGGGCATCGTCAACAGGCAGGCCATCCTTTGAGCAATACTCTCGCCCGTAGCTACTGGTCAAGAGGAAGGCGTCCTTGCCGCCTATGCTGGATCTAACCCTGCTCAGCTTCTTGTCAGCGATCAGCCCCACCCGCCGTTGTGACTGCCTGGCGCGATGCTCCTGCCGAACTACAGCCAGCGCCCGATCAAGCAGCGATTGGAAGCCATTTAACCCGTCCTGAGACATTTGCCCTAGTAGACGAGCGGCAACTGCCTCATCTCCCTTTATTAAAGAATCAAGCGCGGCCCGTGCTAAAGCGCTATCGTGTTTGTCCATCAATTGCCCCTGACATAATGACGAATGTAGACCGCTCGCACGACTTGATTAGATAGATCACGGCGTGCGTCATGCCGGTGAAATCTTCGGCCGCCTGTATACCTGACAGCCGTCTCGGCGCTTTATACAATACCATTTGTAGCCTACTGAAGTGTATGCAACTCGCCTCTATTGATCACGCCTGGCAATCGAGAGGGACGATAGCCCAATTCAGACTGGATGGAAGAGGGCGGTTGGAACCGCCGCAGGACACGGAGGACTCCGCAGGAAATAGCTGGAGGCAGTTGGCTTAGAGGCTTGACAGTTAAGCACTTGACCGCAACAAGCTTGCCTCTTATTAATGATGTACTCAGCGGCGGGTGATGCTGTCGTTAG
>CAYLJO010000150.1:0-15740 GCA_964383905.1 uncultured Blastocatellaceae bacterium | reverse complement strand
GGGGATGTCGTGGTAAAAACTGGCCGGTTGAACGAAGAGAAGAGTTAGAAGAAGTGCGGTTATTGCCGCTCAGCCTATTTCGACCGATGTGTCGAATCCTGATCTCGCCCTGGCTTTCCAGGGCGAAGGCTCAGTGCACACCAATAGACCTTTCGTCGAACGCACCCGCCCGCCGGGCTGCGCGCGACCGGGTTTTTTTGCGGGCCTACTGGGCCATGCAGCAGTTACCTGGGCGTCACTCTGAGTTGCCAGAGCAGGAACACCATCTCGTCCGTCAAATCCTCCACCTGTTTGCTGACGGGTTGCCCGCTGGAATGGCCCGCTTTGGTGTCGTAGCGCAAGAGGATCGGTCTCTCAGAACGCGTCGCAGCTTGGAGCCGCGCCGTCATCTTGCGCGCGTGAAGCGGCGCCACTCGCGTATCGGAATCACCCGTGGTGAAGAGCACGGCCGGGTATCTCTCGCCATCTCTGACGTTGTGATAAGGTGAATAACGTCGTAGGTACCCGAACTGCTGCGGGTTCTCGGCCGAGCCGTACTCCGGAACCCAGAACCTGGCGACGAGAAAGCGGTGGTAGCGCAGCATGTCAAGGAGCGGGTAGCCGCAGCTGACCGCCTGAAAAAGATCCGGACGCTGGGTGAGCGCGGCTCCGACCAAGAGCCCGCCGTTGGAGCGCCCCATGATGGCGAGCTTAGAAGGGTTCGTGTACCTATTCTTGATCAGCCACTCGGCGGCCGCGATGAAATCATCAAAGACCTTCTGCTTACGGTCGAGCATCCCTGCTTTGTGCCATTTCTCGCCAAATTCGCCGCCGCCCCTCAAGTTTGGCAGCGCGAAGAGGCCCCCCTGCTCGACCCAGAAAGCAGCTTGCGCGGAGTAGTCGGGCGTTCGGCTTACGTTGAATCCGCCGTAACCGGTCATCAAAGTGGGCCTCATCCCGTCTTGCTTCATCCCTTTTCGTGAGACGAGGAACATCGGAATCTTCACCCCGTCTTTCGAGTCGTACCAGACCTGCTTGATCTCAATCCGCTCGCCCTCGACGGGCACCTTGATGCGCGCCCAGACTTCTTGGCGCCCCGTACTGACCTGATAGCGATAGATGGTGTTAGGCTGCGCAAACGAGTTGAAGCTGTAGAAGGCTTCATCCCGATCCCAGCGTCCTGCGACATCGCTCGCGCTGCCGATTGAGGGGAGGTTGATGTCGCGGACGTGTTTGCCTTCCGCGTCGAAGACCTTGATGCGTGAGCTGACCCGCTCCAGATAGTTGACGAAGAGGTGGCCTCCGGCGAGCGAGAACGTACTGATGACGGAATCGGTTTCGGGGATGATCTCGCGCCAATGCTCGCGCTCAGGACGCTTGAGATCAACCTCCAGGATGCGCCTGTGAGGGGTCTGCAAGTTGGTCAGCAGGTACATCCGGTCATGAGCGATCTCTCCGTCGAAGCTGGCGTCAATGTCTTTAGCCAGCGGACGGATGGGCCCGTCCGTCTCCAGGTTCTTGATGAAGACGTCCGTCTTGGATGAGCCGTGAAGGACGTAGATGGCGAGATAACGTCCATCGTCGGAGAGGCGCGGGATGACGATCTCCGTCGGGCCGTAGCCTTTGCCGAACATCTCCTCGTCCCGGCTGATCGCGGTTCCCATCCGATGGTAATAGACGCGCGACCCAGTGTAGTTGCCGGCCCCGTCCGTGATCGAGCGCGCATAGTAGAAGCCGCCGCGGTCAGGCTTGATGGAGAAACCCGAGTAGCGTGCGGAAGGAAGACGATCCGGCATCTCCCGGCGCGCGTCGACGTCAAGGAGCGTGATCGAGACCTCATCGGCTCCGCCCTGGCGCGTCGCGTAAGCCAGGAGCTTGCCGTCTTCCGAGACGTCGGAGATGAAGACGGAACTGCTCCGATCTGCGCTCAGCTTGTTGGGATCAACGAGCACTTGGTCCGGGCCCCTTAAACCCTGTCGCAGGTAGATGACAGGCTGGCTCTGATCGGCGAGACGCTTGCTGAAGAAGTAGCGGTCCCCGCGCGCGATGGGTGTGTTGATGGTGTCAATCTTCAAGAGCTGCTCGATCCGGCGGCGGACCGTCTCGCGCCCCGGAAGAGAGCCGAGGATTGATTGGGTATAGCGGTTCTGCTCGTTGATCCAGGCGCGCGTCTCCGGGCTCTTCTGATCTTCGAGCCATCGGTAGGGGTCTTCAACCGCCACGCCGCCGAAATTCTCTGCGACCGCCTCGACGCGCGTTCGTGGCGGTGGCACCTTGACCGGACTCGTCTGGGCCGAGGTCACAAGCGCTACGAGCAGAGGGATGGCCGGAAGAGCGGTTCTCATCTTTAATCTCCAGTGAAGCTGAGATGCTCCGGTAGTATAGCTCCACTGCGCTGGGATATGATAACTGAATGAGCTTTTGATTATACAGCTAGTGCCCGTGCACAAAAGATTTTGTGTAAGAGCCGGTGGCGTGCGCTCCCAATCCTGAGGAGAGATGCTGCTGTCGCGCTGCATGGGACAGAGAGCATAGCTCTGAATGTGACGGGTGTCTACGTGCTGCCCTCATCTTTGATGTTACTCATCAGAAGGCTTACACTGTTCAGGGCATGATGGGCCTCGCTGCTGGCACACTCCTTGGCCGCTATGAAGTCCGCTCAAAGATAGGCGCCGGCGGGATGGGTGAAGTTTATCTCGCCCAGGATACCCAACTGAGACGCCCCGTCGCGCTCAAGCTATTACCCGACAGCGCAACCGCAGACGAAAGCCGCTTGCGCCGCTTCGAGCAGGAGGCTTACGCGGTGTCCGCGCTCAACCATCCCAACATCGTCACCATCCATGAGATCGGCGAAGCAGAGGCGTGCCGCTTCGTCGTCATGGAGTTTATTGAGGGGCGTACATTGCGGGAGATAGCCGACCAGCCGCTACCCCTCGAATCGGTTGCCCAGTTGGGCAAGCAGATAGCCGAGGCTCTCCGCGTGGCGCACACGACGGGGATCGTCCACCGCGATATCAAGCCAGACAACGTCATGGTTCGAGAGGATGGTTACGTCAAGGTCCTCGATTTCGGCCTGGCCCGGCTGATCCCCACAGCCGTCTCACAACCCGAGGCGGAAACCATCATTGTGGACGACGGGCTGGCATCGCCACAGAGTCAAGACTGGGCCAACACTGAGCCGGGAACCATCCTCGGCACACTGCGTTACATGTCGCCGGAACAGGTACGCGGGGAGCAGTTCGGCAGCGCGACGGACATCTTTTCTCTGGGCATCGTCCTGTACGAACTGGCAACACGGCAGCATCCCTTTGCGGCCAACTCGCAGCTCGGGGTCGTACATGCCATTGTCTCGCAACCCTTGATTCCCCCTTCGCGTCTCAACCTGGAGGTCTCACCGTCGCTCGAAGCCTTGATCCTCCAGATGCTGGAGAGAGATGCCCGGCTCCGCCCCAGTGCCGCCGAGGTGGCGGCAGTGCTGGCAGGACTGGGTGGGAAAAGCACCGACACGGGGACTCGTGCGTCGATCCTCCCCGTCAAGCGCCACACGGTCGGTCGTGAGAAAGAGCGTGCAGAGCTCCGCACAGGCTTCAGGTCTGCGGCCGCCGGCCACGGGCTGCTGCTGTGCGTCGCGGGCGAGCCGGGCATCGGCAAGACCACCCTCATCGAAGACTTCCTGGCCGAGGCGGGGGCCGGCGATCAGCCCTGCAGCATCGCTCGCGGGCGTTGTTCAGAGCGCCTGGCGGGAGCGGAAGCCTACCTGCCAATCCTCGAAGCCCTCGAAAGTCTGCTCCACGGGGAAACAGGCGCGGCATCGGCCCGCGTGATGAAACTGATCGCGCCGACCTGGTACGTGCAACTCGCGCCTGTCTCGGCGGATGATTCTTCAGCCGCCCGCCTGATAACCGATGTACGGGCCGCCTCGCAGGAGCGGATGAAATGGGAGCTCGGCGCTTTGCTGCTGGAGCTATCTCGCCTTCGGACACTGATTCTTTTCTTCGACGATCTGCACTGGGCAGACGTTTCGACCGTTGATCTGCTGGCATACCTGGCCGGCAGGTTAGAGACGATGCGGATCTTAATCGTAGCCGCCTACCGCTCGTCAGAACTGCTGCTCAGCAAACATCCGTTTCTGCAAGTTAAGCTGGACCTGCAAGCGCGCGGCGTCTGTCGCGAGGTCCCCCTGGAGTTCTTGAGTCTGGAAGATACCGAACGCTATCTGGCTCTTGAATTCCCCGAGAATCGTTTCCCGGCTGAATTTATCGCGCTCATCCACACAAAGACCGAAGGCAGTCCGCTCTTCATGGTGGACCTTGTGCGTTACCTGCGTTGCAGGAAGGTGATTGCCGAAGAGCAGGGGCGCTGGGCACTGGCGAAATCGGTCCCGAACATCGAGCATGAGCTGCCGGAGTCGGTGCGCAGCATGATCCAAAGAAAGATCGAACAGTTGAGCGAGGCCGATCGTCGCTTGCTGGTCGGGGCCAGCGTCCAAGGGTACGAGTTTGATTCGGCCGTAGTAGCAAGGGCACTGGCGATGGATGTTGCGGAGGTCGAGGAGCGGCTGGAAGTTCTTGACCGCGTCAACGCCTTCGTGCGGTTTGTTGACGAAGAGGAGTTTCCTGAGCGGACTCTCACACTCCGTTACCGGTTCGTCCACGTACTCTACCAGAATGCCCTGTATGCGTCGCTCAGGCCGACGCGCAAGGCAGCGCTCAGTACGGCGGTAGCGCACGCCCTTCAAGGGTACTACGGAGAGCGAAGCTCGGAGGTCGCCCCTCAACTCGCCTTTCTTTTTAAGGCGGCGCGAGATTTTGCGCACGCCGCAGAGTATTTCCTGGTTGCGGCGCGCAGTGCCAGGCGGGTCTTTGCTAATCAGGAAGCGATAGTATTTTACCGGGGGGCGATTGAGATGGTGAGCCAGCTCCTGCGTGGAGAAGCCAAGCCGTCTGAAAACTGGTCTAATCTGGCGGCCCAACTCTATGAGGATTGGGGGGACGCTCTAGAGGTGACCGGGCAGCATGACGATGCGAGGGACACTTACGAAAAGGCCCTTGCCCATGCGCCGGGACATAACCGAATTTGGCAATCTCGACTTTACCGTAAAATCGGTAACACCTGGCAGATCCAACGCCGCTACGATGAAGCGCTAAGGGCGTATGACGCGGCTGAAACTGGCCTGGGCCACGTGCCCGCCGAGGCGGCCTCAGAGTGGTGGCAGGAGTGGGTGCAGATCCAGCTTGACCGGATATACCTCTACTATTGGATGGCTAAAACGCAGGAGATGCTTGAGACGGCTGAGAAGGCTCGCCCGGCGGTGGAGCAATACGGGGCCGAGATTCAACGCGGGAAGTTCTTCCAGGCGCTCACCCTCTACCACCTGCGGAGCAACCGCTATGTTGCTTCCGCAGAAGCGTTGGAATATTCCCGGTTGGCAGCGGAGGCGGTTGAGAATTCGGACGATATGGACGAGGTGGTGCCTATCAGATTCATGCTCGGCTTTTCTCACCTCTGGAACGGAAACCTCAGTGATGCCGAGCACCATCTGCAAACCACCTTGACCCTGGCCGAAAAGATCGGCCACGTTGTGCTTCAATCACGCTGCCTGACTTATCTGACCATAACTTACAGAAGACAGGGGCGGGTGGAAGAAGTACGGCAATGCGCCCGGCGGGCACTGGCGGTGGCGACCGAAGGGCAGATGATGGAATACGTCGCGACGGCCAAGGCCAACCTGGCATGGGTGGCACGGCGCGAGGGGAACTTCACAGAGGCGCAGCAGAATGGGCGCGCCGCCCTGGAGATGTGGGAGCAGTTGCCGAAGACCTCCGGCAGCCTGGCTTTTTATTGGACGGCTCTCTGGCCGTTGATCGGCGTGGCGCTCGCGCAGGATCAGATCTCTGAAGCGGTTGAATATGCGCGCGGCCTGCTTGACCCCAAAGAACAACCTCAACCTGATGCACTGAAGGCAATCATCGAAGAAGCAATAGGGGCATCGGATCAGGGGCAGAGGGAGAAGGCAAAGGCTCGCCTTAATCGAGCGGCGCAAATGGCCGGGGAGATCGGTTATCTCTAACGGCGAAGGAGAAGAAGGAAATGAATTTGGTGGTCGGAGCAACCGGTCTTCTCGGCGGTAAGATATGTCGCCTCCTCGCCGCTCAAGGTAAACCGTTGAGGGCGATGGTAACGGACATCAAAGTTTCTAGGTTAAATGTTAATTTGGCTCTCCCGAGATTTTGGTGGAGCAAGTTATTATCATTTAACCTACAACTGTTGCCGGAGCAAGGCCAGCGATACGCTCCTTATCGGACGCGGGCACTGCCTAATCAATAAGCACACCTTGCACCTCTATATCAGGCGCATCAGGAAGCGGTTGTCTTTGAGTTTTTCTCCCAGGATAGACAGCAAGACCGAGTGCTCGAAGCTGTCGAAGCACCGGGAGATATCGCCCTCGACATACCACTTCACTCCTCGCCACTTTTGGGTGATGTCACCGAGGGCGGTGTGACAACCCCGGCCGGGACGGAACCCATGCGAGCGGGCGCTGAACTGCGGCTCGTAGTATGCCTCCAGGTAGACTTCGACTGCCAGCACTACTGTCTATGTAAGAATTATTGACGATAACGGCGATAGTACAGAACCTTATTTCATGGAGGAACGCCTTCGTTCTGCAACGGGCGCCGAAAGATATCGAAGAGACAAGGAAAAAGCCATGGAGAAAGGCGGCTGCTACCGCTTGAGGTGAGGTGTTCTCTTTTTCTCTTGACAACCATGCCTGCTTCATAGATGCAACACAACCCGGACATGGGTAAGTCTTTGTTGTCATTTCGTTTTCATAAATCTAGCGGTGCTGTATCAAGAAGCTATCGCCACGCTGCAAAAGGCGAGGGCGCTTTCAGGAAATAAAAGGCCATTAAGAAAAGTACGAGTAAATCCCGTCGGCCCTGTGACGGCGCATCGCTTCTAACTCCGGGGTGCGAACCGCATCGGCACCGGTCGTCTTGTTCGTGTCCAAGAGGACGGTCTTCCCACCGTGGACGACATAATCGAACTTGCCGTAGTCGAACTTCATCCCCTTTCGTAACTCGATGATCTCTGGATGTGGCTCGACAGTTTCGCTGCCGATCCGACTCCTGTCATTGACAATCGGGTGCCGTGCTGCTAGACGCGTCCACGTCTCCCGATCACCGAGGAACTGGTAGATCCGCACATGATAAAAACCATTTTCTACTTCCGGGAGGAACTTCTCTATGACCAGGTCCGAGCGCTTAAAATAGGCCCGCGGGACCTCACGCCGGCTCTCATAAATCCGGTAGTCCGTGGGTGTGTTGAACTGCAGTGAGCGATCAGGGGCCGCTAAGTGATACCTGGACCAGAGCCTCTGCACCCGCCCGGAGAAGGTCGAGAACCCCGAGCGGTGCAGCACCCGCTCGGGCAGACCGGCGTAATTCAAATCCGATTTGACGATGACTCGCCCCCCGTAAGGGTCATCTGGTGTGACGAGATTCCGGCTGAAGGTTGACTTGCGGATGTCCTTGACTGCGCCGTTGAGGGTGAGCGGGTAGCGTTGTGCGAAGGCGAGGTACTCGTCGGGGATGACCGAGAGGTCCACGTGCAAGATGGCGAGGTCGGCGGGGATAAACTTCTTGGTGCCGAAGACGAGACGGACGTCGTGGCCATCGGCTCGCCAATACTCGGCTAGAAAGGTGATAGCATAACAGGTCAGGTCACGCCCTCTGTCATGCTCATGAAATAGTATCGCGATTCTCTTTCTCAAGAATGTTTCTAGTATCGGCTTTTCATCACTCACCTCTTACTCGGGTCGAAAGGGGGCCCGGCGCGGCGGAGCCGAGAAGACTACTGTAGCGAGGCGGCGGGGCACGCCGACGGTTAAGCGTAGCCTGTGGATGAGTGGTCAGGGCGCAGATATTATGTCAAGAGGGCGGGTGCGTCAAGGGTTATTATGACGAAGAGGGAAACAGAATTCACTGAAACGCGAATCAGGGGTTTTGTATGCCTCGACGCTTGAGCATTAAAGATTTCGACACGGGCAAGGCCCTGCGCTTCCCGCGACAGGGGCAGTTCCACCCGCTCAAGTACCTGACGGATAGTACCAGGCTTGCATCTGTCCGATCACGCGCCGCTCCATCCCCTCCACCTGACTGCCGATGACTTCCCCTGTCGTGTCAACCATCCTTCCATCTTCGCGGTGACCCGCTCGGAGATCCGAATAGACTGGGATAGCTTCCTCACGGAAAGCGACGGTCAGGGTGATGCGCGGGACGAGAATGCACGGCTTGGCATGCACGTAGATGCGCTCGCCGCGCCTCGCAGACAGCCGCAGCCTTAACTCTGGCAACAGGAGGTCTCGTACCCTTCCTGCTCGATCGCCTGATAGGAACTTAACCTGGCTATCTCCCCGGAGGCGGAACTCCATCGCCGGCATCGAAGCCTTTTCCCTCGAGGGTGATGGTCTTCAATCCTTTTACTGCTTCCTTTGACATTGATGTGTGTCACATTATGAAGGATGGGGCGCCGGAGTGTACATCGGTCAGTGTGAACAAACGTAATTCCGGCTCACACTATAGAGCTCAGAAAATTAGAGGGGGGTATGTTGTGACACATAAACACTTCCTTATGTGGTATAAACGGGCTGACGTCTGTACTCCCCTTCCCGGCGCGGCTTTGACAGATTTATCCTTGAAACCATGAAGCGCATTCTAAAGGCATTTACCCTGCTCGGAGTCGGCGGCCTCCTGTTCGTGCCAGCGGCGCGAGCCACCCTCGTGCCGATGCTCGACGTGACCGAGCTTGAAAAGGGGGCGCAGGTGATCGTCGTCGGCGAGGTCACCGCGACGCCCGAAGTCGGGCGCGGCGTGTACCACCTGCGCGGCCACGATGTCGCGGCCCACGTCCTCGAAGCCACGATCCGCGTCGAGCGGACGCTCAAAGGCCACGCCTCAGCCGAGTACAAGGTGCAGTACTACGAACCCGAAGCGATGCTCGGCTACGATTGGGTCGGTGTCGGCCGTTACGGCGCATTCTTTTTGCAGCGCAAGGGCGACCACTACACCTTCGTCTCCCCTTACCACGCCTCGGTCGTCGCCGTCCGCGGGGGTTGCCAATCCACGGGCAATCCGCTGGCGCTCATTGCCGCGGAGCTGAATTGCGTCCTGCGCGCGAAGGAGGGCCAGACGTTTGATCGCTTCCAGGCCATTGAGGCCCTCGACACGATCAAGACCAGAGAGGCGAACGCCGCGCTGAAGACAGCCGCGCAGGAGCAGATGGAGCCGCTCAATTACTTGGCTGCCGACAGGCTGATCGCGCGCGGCGACCTCACATTCTTGCCGCTGGCCGAGCACGCTTTAGAACGATCCTTCGACATCACGATTAAGGAAGAGGGCTTCAACATGGCGACGGGCTGGGGCAGTATTGAGCAGATATCTGACCGGCGGGCGATACCGACGCTGGCGAGGCTTGTGCGCGCGCCGGACGTGCGGACGCGGCAGGCCGTGCTGCGTGCGCTCGGCCGGACGAAGGACGGGGCTGCGATCCTACCGCTGCTCGAAGGTTTAGAGGACGCGGAGGCGGGCGTCCGGTGGTACGCCGTCATGGGCCTGGCAGAGTTGGCTGGCGAGGACGAAGAGGACGGCCAGTGGTATCCGGATTTCAAGCGATTCGAGGTGGAGGAAAGCCTGTACCTCACGCACTGGCGAGACTGGGCAACGGGTCAAGCTGTGGCGCCGCCGCGAGAAAAGAACTGACCGGCTGATGCCGGTGTCACTTACATTGGGGACCGCATTCGGTAAGGGCTGGGCGTAGCCTCATCCTGGCAGAGATTGTCTGCCCTCGTCCACCCCGATTGCTGCCTGCTAAGCGACTGTAACCGATATAAAAGTGTGGCCACCGTCGCGTATATTTTCAGGAAGTGCACTTCTCTTTCAAGTTTTGTTTCCATAGCAGTCATCACGACCCGTGGCTCACCACCACGGATGAAAAAGGCATATACTTCTCGCGCACGGCTGGCAGCGAGATCGAAGTTTCCTTGGTGCCACGAGCCTGAAGAGCAGTCGGATCCGGATCTCCACAGGCACCACCAACTGTCGCCACCGCCAAGCGGTGAGCACGCACATCAGAATCTGCGTCTCCGGAGATCCACGGCCTATGGTCTTTAGATCGGGAGTGCGAGATGCCGAATATATGCAGGATGAGAATCTTGCAGAATGCTGATAACATGAACTTAACCAAACATACTCGGCAGGCGGTTTTACTGCTCCTTGCTTGCTTGCCAATGACCTACATTCAAGGGCAACAAGCCACCACGGATGCAGATCTGCCGAGTCTGATTGCACAGCTCTACACTCACCCGTGGGCCGGCCCTCAAAATTCTTGTAGCCCAATGTGCTGGTCTTTCCATTTCACCGAGCCGATGCTCAGGATTCTCGCCATCGGGCCGCCTGCTCAAGGCGCTTTGCTGGAGAAACTCAGAGACGCAGCTGTCAAAGATCAAGTGATCATCCTGCTGGGTGGAGTAGGCGATGAACACGCCGTGAAACCGATTATTGATGCGATGGTGGCTTATGAGGAGGTGGCAAGGACTCCCAATGCCGAGCGCATTAACTTGGCCGCCATGCTTGCTCTCACCAACATTACTGTCGCCGATGTCAATTGGCATCATGGCGGGGGGATTGAGTTCCGAAGGTGTCCGGATAATCCGAAGGAATGCTGGTTAGAGTGGTGGAAGCAGCACGAGGCGACCTTTACCGTGAAGGGGATCAAGCAGAGCCGGCGGTACTCTAATTACCCTAATTATGGTATCTACAGGCAGCAGTAGCTGGGTTGAGTTGATAGGCGCAGCTAAACTGATCACGGGTGATACAGATATAGCCAATGGATTGCCGAACGAAACGGCGAGCGGGGCGACAAGTTTTCCTATCCCGAAGGGCTGACTATGTTCATTGCCGTGCTGTCGGTGAAGTACAAGCGAGAGAAAGTCGCGTCCCTCTGCGTGAGCCGGAACCATGATGAAGCCGCGTCCCTCTGGTGAGCTCATCCGGTCTCTCACGAAGAACTCGACGATGAAAACTGATGAAGAGTTTGATCTCCCACCGGCGGCCTAAGACAATCGCCCGTCACATGAAGAACAGGGGGGTGATTTCATCTTTATCTAATGTCCTGGATGACATTAAGAAGGCGAAGGTCCAAGTCTATCGCGAGTCTACTTATCAATCATCTTAATCAATCGTCTGGATTGCTCGTTCCGGTTCCTGCGGGAGATGGTGAATCCAAACCAGAGGCAATAGAAGAAGAAGAGCGTCAACGCGCCTGCGGTAATGGCCACCGGCGTAGATAAGTCTTGAGCCTGTCTCAGGCCTGTCTCGCATGCCGTCTCCGGCTTGCCCCACATGCTGTTGACCGATACTGGCAACCACCTGCTTGCCTGCCGAAGCGATAGGGCACACACATCATCAGAGAGGGTCATAAACAGCCAGAATGTTCATAGTTGAGACTTAGAGTAGTACACCATGTTCCACCCCTCGGAGGTGGAGCTCGGTGATACGACCCGGGCGGTCCTCGAAGAGGTGGAACGCCTCGAGCCCCGGCGCCTCTAAAACATTATAGTCTTCTGTTTAAATGATCAGTGTTCATACCATAACCAGAACTTATTCAACCAATAACATCTTTTAGTTTTTTTATTGGTTTAAGAAATATTACAATAAGGCAGATCACTTGATAGATCGGTAATATCCTCCTTATCATTTGTGACAAAAAGATCATTACAGTACGCGGCATATCGTGGATTTGTGCCGCGTCGCAGCCTTTCTAATAGGAACAGCGGTAAGCGCTTTGACCAATTTTCTTCTTCACTGTGGAGAACTGCTGAGCCTTGATATCCAACGGAGCGTTCGAGCTAAGTTCAAGATTAAATACTGAAAAACAGGAGCAGAGCATGAAAAGAAATCAACCTTCGCACTTCTTTTTAAGTCTCTTCCCGTTATTTATGGTGGTCGGAGTTGCTTTTGGCCAAGGCACGACTTCGCGCATCACGGGCGATGTTACCGATACGTCAGGCGCAAAAGTGCCTGACGCGACCGTCACCCTGACCAACGAGGCGACGACAGTTATCTTCAATACCCAGACGACCTCGTCCGGGACGTATGTTTTCGATTCAGTGCAGGTCGGGACCTACACTGTCACGGTTGAGAAGCAGGGGTTCAAGAGATTTATCTCTACGGGAAATAAAGTTGACGTTAACCAGCCTGCGACGATCAATGCTGTCATGGAAGTGGGTGGAGTCACCGAGGTCGTGCAGGTGACGGGATCGGAACAACAGGTCCAGACGAGTAGTTCCGGTAACTTCGGCCAGACGGTCGAGCAGCGGGCGCTCGAGGCCCTTCCCCTCGTCGGTGCTCGCGGGCGCAACCCGCTCATCTTCGTCAACTATCAACCGGGCGTTGTGACCGGCAATTATGCCGGCGGTGGCGTTAATGTTAACGGGTCACGCGACCGCGCCTTTAACTTCACGCTCGATGGTATCGACATCAATGAAACCAGCGCCGGAGGGTCCAACTTCACTCCGCTCAGGACCAACCCTGATATGCTGACGGAGTTTCAGGTGCTGACCAGTAATTTTACGGCCGAGCTGGGCCGCAGCAGCGGCGCTCAAGTTCTCCTCGTCACGCGCTCCGGGTCGAATGATTTTCACGGCACGGGCTTCGAGTTCTACCGCACGCCGGGCTTAAATGCCAACGAGTACGAAAATACCGCGAGCAAAGTGCCAAGAGGTCAGTTCGTGCAGCATATCTTCGGCGGCAGCGTCGGCGGGCCAATCATCAAGAATAAGACTTTCTTCTTTACCAACCTTCAACTGCTGCGCACCTACCAGAGCATCGGCCAAAACAGTACCGTCTACACCCCGGCCGCGCGCCGCGGGATCTTCCGCTACGTCATAGGTGGAAGGAACGGTAATGCTGTGGGCAGCACCCCGTCAGTTGATCTGAGTGGTAACCCGCTGCCCGGTCTGAATATCGGCACGTACGATATCGGTGCCAGCGACCCGCAGAAGCTGGGGCTTGATCCGACCGTCATGGCGCTCATCAACAAGATGCCCCTGCCGAACAACTTCCTCGTCGGCGACGGACTCAATACGGCCGGGTACAGCTTCAACGGTCCGTCACATGAACGGCAGTATGATTTTGCCGTTAAGGTGGACCATACATTCAATCAGCGCAACACGGTCTACGTGCGTTATGCTCAGGGAAGCCAGACCACCCTTTGCGATAACGCCAATGGCGGGTTACAGCTCTTTCCCGGTTTTCCGTGCGCCGTCAACACCTTCCGTGATCCGAAGAACCTGGCCGTCAACTACCGCTGGTCGCCGACGGCGAAGTTCACCAACGAAGCGGTTGTTGGTTTCAACCGCTTCGAGTTTAATTTCGCCACCCCTGATCAAGGCGCTGACCAGAGCCTGATTACTCCATTCTCTTTCAACAACAGCATCCCCAACCCGTACGTCAATATTACGGGGACACAAAATGCGCGTCGTCTGGCCACCTACCAGGTTGTGGATAACGGCACTTACATCACCGGCCCACACACTTTTAAGGCGGGAATCAACCTCCGCTTCCAGCAGCACGTGGATAACCGCACCTCTGTGGCCAGCTTGAATATCTTCCCCCTCGTGGATTTCAGTACGGTTGTGAATACCGTGGATCCGGCCACCTTCAGGTTGACCTCTTTAACCGGCCTCAACACCTCGTTCGATCGTCCCTTCTTGCAGGGCATGATCAACAACTTGCTCGGGCGTTACGGCAACATCCAGCAGGCCTTCGTTGCCGCCGACAACAGTACCTTCGCCCCGCCTTTGACCTATTTTAAATTCGACGCTCGTTTCTACGAGTACGACTTTTACTTCCAGGACACCTGGAAGGTTCGCCCGAATCTGACGTTCGATCTCGGCTTGCGTTGGGAGCCTAAGATGTCGCCAAGCGGGGGTAACAGCAGCAGCATTGTCTATCGCCCTGACAGGCCGATCCGTTTAGGCGAGCCGCCGGCCAATGACATTAAGTTTGTGCCCGGGAAATTGTTCGATAATGATTTGAACAATTTCGGCCCGGCAATCGGATTTGCCTGGGACCCATTCAAGACGGGAAGGACGTCGATCCGTGCCAATTACCGTCTGGCCTATGATCGGATGAGTACGTTCCTCTTCTCCAGCGCCATCTTTCCGGCCACCCCCGGACAAACGATCGGTATTAGCAACGCGACTTTCGGCGCCGCCGGCGGGCGCGTGCGGCAGGGGATCCCGCAGTTGACGCCGCCGGCCGGTTTAACGCCGCAACAACTCCTGCAGCCGCCGGCCTTCTCCCTCAACAGCCTGACCGTGATTGATCCCAGCCTGCGCACCCCGAAGGTGCATGAGTGGGGCGCGAGCTTCCAGCGTGAGGTCGGCTTCAACTCGGTGCTTGAGGTGAATTACATCGGCAAGAAGGGCATCGGGTTGCTTGGTGGCTATGACGTTAACCAGGTTGACATCTTCAACAACGGTTTTCTGCAGGCGTTCAATCAGGTGAGGTCGGCTTATTTGGCCAACCCAGACTGCGCGCCTGTCCAGACCGCAAAATGCACGATCCCCGCCAACGCCAGCCCTTTCTTTAACGACCTGCTTTCGACCGACTCGCGGCTTAATAAGGGGGAGACCGGCTCGCAGTTTTTGGTCCGGCAGTTTGGCTCAAACGTCAACCTGGGCGCGGTGGCCTCCGTGGCCGCGTCAATCGCGCAGCGCCTCAACCCGGGTACGACAGTCCCTGCCTTTACGCTTGCGACCAACAGCGCGACGGGCCAGAAGTTCAGCCCCTTCTTTTTCCAGCCTTACCCGCAGTTCGCTGGGGCGATGAATGTCATTGACACCAATGACTTCTCTTTCTACAACTCCCTGCAAGTTATCTGGAAGCGGCGCTTTGCCAAGGGTCTCAGCTACCAGTTGAGCTACACCCTGGCGAAATCAATGGATACACGCTCTTTCGATCCGACTTTCACCAGAGTCAGTCGTGGCAGCGTTCAGTCGGCGTCAAGCACGCCGTTCAATATCACGAACAGGCGGCTCAACTATGCGCCATCGGATTTCGACCGCCGACACGCCCTGCAGGGCTATTTCGTCTACGACCTGCCCTTCGGCAAGGGGCGGCGCTTCAACACGAATAGTGGTCTACTTGACCGGTTAGCTGGTGGTTGGGAATTGGCGGGCGGTTTAACCTGGCTGTCCGGCAGGCCCTTCACCGTTTATTCAGGAGTCAATACGGTTAGCAACGTCAATACGTCTCCGGCCAACTGCCACGGTTGCAGCCCCGACATGGGCCACCTGGCGCTTGATCCGGTGACGGGCGTCCTGTACCTCTTTGACCGAAATCAAATCGGGCAGAGCTTCAACTCGGCCACCCTGTCGGCCGGACAGTTCTCCATACCTAATCCCGGCGGACTAGGTAATACCGGCCGAAACTTCTTCAGAGGGCCCGCATATTTCGATATTGATATGACGCTCGGAAAGAGGTTCCGGTTCACCGAGAGGATGAACCTTGAGCTAAGGTTGGAAGTGCAGAACTTGACCAACCATCCTTCGTTCGATATTCCGTTCGCCACGATTACCAGCTCATCCTTCGGAAACATTTACAACACCAGCCTGAACAGCAGCGCCCGAAGAATGCAGCTGGCGGCGAAGTTTAATTTCTAACGGATCAATGGTGTGCCTTGAAAGACACCACTTACTA
>CAYLJO010000149.1:0-15809 GCA_964383905.1 uncultured Blastocatellaceae bacterium | reverse complement strand
TGTAACCATTGGCACTTAGCTTATGCCCTTGGTTACGATTCTCCCTAATTACCTAATAATTTGATCCGCCCTTTTGCCTTTTTACTTTTGCCCTGTCTTGTTGATTGTTCCGCGGCAGGTGGGAGCACCACAGTTACACCTTTTCTGATCCGGATGAAGCGTAGTCACGTAGTCGACCGTGAGTTCCTCGCCCGGGTGAATATCGCGCAGGGCATAAAATTGGATGTGCCCGTAGAGAATCTTCATGAAGCAGTTGGGCTCGCACGAGTGATTGATGTAGTGCGTGCCGTTGCCGCCCCGGCTGCCGTCAAGGCTCCATTTTGCATCAATCGCGCAGATGCGCAGCTTACGCCGCCGTGCCCTTCGTTCCGCCTCCGCATTCGATATTCTCTCGCCGGTGTACTCCGCGATCTTCCTTCCGCGTGGAAAATGAGTCGTCGCAAAACATCCTTTGCCATTAATCGCTGACTTTCTAATGGCGAAACCGCGGGCCAGTTTTAGTTTCATAAAAGAATCGATTTGAAAGCGTTTCCGAATGGGTGTTCGCCGGCACCACAGCGGCCAAGATATTAACTCATGCGGCCGTAGTAGGAAACGGCGGGAGGAACAAACACTCGGGCTCGGCAGATTGGCGTAACGGAAGGGATACACAGGATATTGAGGGCGCTACAAGATTGGCCGCCAATCGCTCTGTCTGAGTAACGGGCGGTCAACTTACTACTGGCACTTCCGGGAGCGCTTACTTGACGTGAAAGCTGCGCGCGATCAGATCCGTTTGATTGCGTATGCGTCCGAGTTTGTCGCGCAGCCCCTTGAAGTGCAGCGTGTAGATGGTCCTGTTATCCGCCTGTAGGTAGTAGATGCGCCCGGCCATCGGCTTGCCGCCTTCGGTGAACTCATAAGAGATGGTGACGCCATTTAAGCGACCGGCGAACGGCTCCTCTTTGCCTTCAACGAAGCCGCGCAGGAAACGAAGTCTGAGGTCCTGATCATGCCGCGCAAGCTCACGGGCGGTCACACCGGCGTCAACCAATTCCTTGCGTATACGCAGAAAGCCGTCATTGCGATCACCGTTGACGAATTCCATATGCTGGTGAACGGCGTCAGGCTCTGAAACGACACGCCATGCCGGGGAAGGAAGATCCAAGGTGTACTCAACGTTGGCGTTTGTAAGGTTTTGCACCTGCGCTGTGGCGTTTAACGATACCAACGCGAGGGCGAAGATGAGGGCAATAAAGGTGGTCAGGCGTCGCATACTGCGAAAAACTCCTCTGCCATTATCAGAACAATCGGGTAAGTTTTACGAAAGCTCATTGAAACCAGGGAGATACAAGAGCCATGCGGTTGAGATGCGGCGCGCGGCGCGCGGCGTTGTCCCGCCGTGAGGGCCCGCCCCCCCGGTCCTCAGGCCCCAGCCTGTTCGAGCGCGACCCGCTGAATGAGTATCAGGCGTTCGATGCCCAGCCCGGCGAGCGCCAAAAGTTCATCCATCTCCGTGCGCGTGAACGGTGCACCTTCGGCCGTGCCCTGCACTTCGATGAAGCTTCCGATGCTGGTGCAGACGACATTCATATCAACTTCGGCGCGCGAGTCTTCGTCGTATTTCAGGTCAAGCAAAGGCGTTTTGTCAACGATGCCGACGCTGACGGCGGCCACCTCATCTTTAACCGGGTTGCGATTGATTTTTCCGGCGCGGAGCAGGCGGCGGCAGGCGAGCGCGAACGCGACGTAAGCCCCGGTGATGGCTGCCGTGCGCGTCCCGCCGTCGGCCTGCAGCACATCGCAATCGAGCGTGATGGTACGTTCGCCGAGAAGCTGCATGTTGGCGACGGCGCGGATGCTGCGGCCGATCAGGCGTTGAATTTCGTGTGTGCGACCCGAAGGGCCGCCACGTCCGGTCTCGCGCGGTGTGCGCTGGACGGTGGCCCGCGGGAGCATGGCATACTCGGCGGTGATCCAGCCCTGCCCACGGCTATTGCGCAGGAACGGCGGCACCCGCTCGTCGATGGAGGCCGCGCAGACGACGCGCGTCTGTCCCATCTCGATCAACGCGGATCCTTCCGCGTAGGGCAGGTAATCGGGTATGAGGCGAACGGGGCGCAATTCGTCGGCGGCCCGACCGTCAGTACGTGCGAAGCTCATCATGCCCCCAAACCTCAACGGCCTCCAGCACGGAAGGCACACTGCCTAAAAACCTTTCGGCGACACGCGCGAAGCGCTCGGCCGCGTCCGTCACATAGAAGTGGTCCAGATCATCGCACAACTGGCGCTCGCGCGCACGGTCGCGGCGATCAACGCGTGATAAAGCGCCGGCGCTGAGCAGCGCTTCGGTCTCGCGCGCCGTCGCTTCCCCGGAATCAATCAGGCGCACGCCTTCGCCGACCGCCTCTTGAATCACGCGGCGGAGGATCGGGTAGTGCGTGCAGCCGAGGACGAGGGTTGCGACACCACTCTCCTTGATCTCCTTCAAATACTCTGCGGCGACGGCGCGGGCGACGTCCGTTTCGGCCCAGCCCTCTTCGGCGAGGGCGACGAAAAGCGGGCACGCGCGGGCGATGACTTCCGCACGGGGGGCGAATCTTGCGATGGCCTCCGCATACGCGCCGCTCTGCACGGTCGCCTCGGTTGCGATCACGCCGATTCTCTTCCCTTCCGACTCTTCAACTGCGGCGCGCGCGCCGGGTTCAATCACACCGATCACTTCAACGTCCACGGCGTTGCGGATCGCCGGCAGCGCGAGCGCCGACGCCGTATTGCATGCGACGACGAGCAGCTTAATGCCATGCGCTTCGAGGAAACGAGAATTTTCAATGGCGTAACGCTCGACCGTCCTGAGCGACTTCGTACCATACGGCACGCGCGCCGTATCGCCAAGATAAACGAAACGCTCGGCGGGCAGGGCTTCATGCAGGGCGCGGTAGACGGTCAGGCCGCCGACGCCGCTATCAAATATTCCGATTGGTAGGTCGCGATTCAATTATTTTCCGGACAAGCAGGATACCCTACTTCTAGTTACGAAAAGATTGAACCACAGAGGGCACAGAGGTTCACAGAGGAAAAACAAATTCCAGAAAAGCAATTAATTATGGAACACAACATGTTGGTTATCAGCGCCGATTTTCACACACTTATTATTATGCTTTGTCCTCTGTGTTCCTCAGCGTCCTGCGGGCGGCTCATTCCTTCGTATTTCGTTTCGGGAGAGAGCTCAAGCGAGCGAGTAGTATGATAAGGCTTTTTCTTAAAAATGAATATACAGGGAAGATGGTGGAGGCGCCGAGAGTCGAACTCGGATCCAAGAGCCAACGTCGGTGGAATCTACATGCTTAGCCGCTTCTCTTTGTGCTCATCTTGCGATGAGCGATTTCGCCCGGCCCCGAGTAAGTGAAGCGACGAAGACCTCGGCGCGCGGGCCAACCCGGTTTTATCTTACCCGCCCACCCGGGCGCATGAACGGGCCAGCTCATCTAAGTGACATCTCACTCCGCGCGCATGAGCAACTTGCGGCGAGACGCTCGGTGCTTAATTAGGCAGCGAGAGCCAATTCATGATCATTGGCAGTTGTGTTTCCCTACGCTTTTTAACGAGCTGCATAGAGAGAGCCCGGCATGCATCCGCCCGGCGGTTCAGACTCCTGTCGAAGCCTGTCGCCCCCCTAAGCGAGCATGCTTATTATAACAAAATTGGGTTATAATTCCCAGTCGGGCGAACGGTCTTCCCCTTTGCCATCATTGTCATCAAGGCGCGCGCCGGCCCGGGCAGGGCGCGCCTATTTTTGAAAAGGAAATTTTTCGATGTCTTCCAAAGCACCGCGCCCGCGTGCGCCGCTGGCGCGCCCCACCACCACACTGACCCGAAGCCGTCATCCTCTACATCATTTCTGGCTCGCCGCCGTCCTGCTGCTGGCGATTGCGGCCGGCGGTATCACGGGTATCGTCGTCGCCTACCAGCTCAACTATTCGCGGGCGGCCAGCGAGGTCGCGGCGCTGGCGACTTACCGGCCGAGCGTGGTGACGCGCGTTTACGCTGACGACGGCGAGACGATGATCGGCAGTTTCGCGCTGGAGAAGCGCATTCCGCTCAAATACGAGGAGATTCCGCCGCTGATGAAGAACTCGATCCTCGCCATCGAGGATGCGCGTTTCTACGATCATGTCGGCATCGATCCGATACGCATTATCGGCGCGGCGATCAGTAATCTGAGGGGGAAACGCGAAGGCGGCTCGACGCTCACGCAGCAGCTCGCCAAGAACCTCTTTCTCTCGAAGGAGCAAACCCTCAAGCGCAAGATGAACGAGTGGGTGCTGGCCCTCCAGATCGAGCGCTACTACACGAAAAACCAGATCATGGAGCTCTACGCCAACCACATCTTCCTTGGCAATAACGCCTACGGCGTCGAAGCGGGCGCGGAAACTTATTTCGGCAAAGAGGCGAAAGATCTCACGCTGGAAGAGGCCGCGCTGCTGGCCGGAATCCCGAAAGCCCCGGGCGAGTATTCGCCAACCATCCACCCGAAGGAGGCGCTCGCCCGGCGCAATATTGTGCTGGACCAGATGGCGAGGTACGGCTTCGCTTCGCAATCGGAGGTTGATGCCGCGAAGGCCAAACCGATCCAACTGGCCGACACGGCTTACTACGGGTCGCAGCAACGCTCAACGCCCTTCGATTACCCGGTCGAGTATGTCCGCCAGGAGCTGGAAGACAAGTACACGACACGCGTCGCGCAAGGCGGTCTGACCGTCTACACGACGATCAACGCCGAGGCGCAACAGAAGGCCGTCGAAGTGGTGCGCGCCGGCCTGCGCCGCTATGACCGCACGCATGCCGGCTGGCGCAGCGCTTACACGAACATCAGTATCAACGGCACCGCGACACAGCAACAGTTGGACAACTACAAGCATCCGGACTGGTACGGTAACGATTACGAGCCGGGCAAGTATCGCATGGGCCTGATCATGAAGGTTGACCATCTGCGAAACGAGGCCCAGGTGCGCTTCGGCAGCTTCAGCGCCGTCGTGACGCCGAAAGAGATGGGTTGGTCCAAGCGCCAGCCGAAGAGCGAATTCAAGCCGGGCGACCTGGCCGAGTTTGAGATCAAAGAGGTTGATAAGAAGGATCGCCGTCTGAGGGTCGAGCTCTCGCAGGTCCCGGGGGTGCAGGGCGCCATGATGACCTTGAACGCGAAGACGGGCGAGATTATTACCATGGTCGGCGGTTATGACTTTTATACCAATAAATTCAATAACGCGACGCAGGCTTATCGCCAGACGGGCTCGGCCTTTAAACCCTTCATCTACACGGCGGCGATCGAGTGGGGCATGACGCCCGATTCAATCGTGAGCGGCGCGCCGATCAGCATCGGGGATTGGCAGCCGCACAACTACGACGGCTCAACCGGCAACTCCGACATGCCGTTAAAGGCGGCGCTGGCCCACTCGATGAACGTTCCGGCGGTGCACCTGCTGCAAACGGTCGGCATTCAAACGGGGGCGCAGATGGTGCGTCGCTTCGGCATCACCGTGCCGATGGCCCCTTACCTTCCTTCCGCCCTCGGGGCGACGGAAGTTCCGCTGATTCAGATGGTCTCGGCTTATTCAGCCTTTCCGAACAAGGGCGTGCGTGTCGAGCCGCATATCATTCGCCGCGTGCTGGATCCGGACGACGGGATGCTCGAAGAATGGGAGAAGACCACCTCGAAAGTCATGAGCGCGTATGTCGCGCTGACGATGGTCGAGATGATGCGGGGCGTCGTCGAGGCTCCCGGCGGGACGGGTGCGGGCGCCAGGGTGCTGGGCGTACCCGTCGCGGGCAAGACCGGGACCGTCAACGATCACACCGACGTCTGGTTTATTGGGTACACGCCGACTTACGTGACGGGCGTCTGGATGGGTTATCCGGGACGCAAGAAGCCGCTCGGGGAAGACATGACGGGCGGGCACGGCGCGCTCCCCTTGTTCGTGGATTTCATGAAAGACTTTCTGAAAGACAAGCCGAAAGAGAGCTTTGAGAAGCCGCCCCAGATGCCCGAAGACATGAAAGAGCTGATGAAGGAGCGGCAGCGCGAGATGGCTGAAGAGCGCGCGCAGTTGGCCGCAGAAAGGGCCAAGTCGAAACGCAGCGAGACCGACAGTAGCGGGCTTCCCACGGCGATCACCGAGCCCAAGCTAGAGCAGGTCACACTGCCGCCCGCTCCAAAAACGGAGGACGAGCCTGCGGCCGCGCCGACCAAGCCGGCGACGGTGATATCCACGCCAAAGAAGCCTGAAACCAGCGTGCCGCGCACAGACACCCTTCCGGCGCCCGCCTCCGCCACGCGCCCGCGCGAGGTCGACCCGCAGAAGAAGAAAGGCAAGAAGGGGACCGACGAGCCGTAACCGGAGGATAAAGGCGGGAGGATGGAAGAATATTTCGCCGCGTCTGCCTGGTCTCCCCCTCTCCTCGGGTCGCCTCGGTCTCCCCTTGTTCATCCTTCCCCTATCTCCCCCTTGCTTTCGCCTTCTTTACCCTCGCCACAAAGACCGGCTTAGGGGATTAAGCTTGCGCATTTACTGGTGAAAGTCGGATGGGCCGGTTGCAAATTGCAACCGGCCCATCCGTTTCTCTTACATTAAGCGGCCAAGACTCGGCCACATGTGTCTTCGGTTTCCGTGTCCAACCTGATGCTATTTTCTTGACGGAATCGGAAGGCGCGGGGCGCGGCGCGGGGGCATGGCGACCGGGGCTTCATCCTCCGACATATTCGCCAGCACATCGTCGTAAATCTTTATCTTCCCTTCCTTGTCCATACGTGCCTTGGCGGCGCCGATGTAGTCCTCAAAGACCTGATTGCGGCGCGTCGAAAGAGCAGTCTGCATTAACTGGTCGCGTTGCTTGGCAAACTCCGCCAGGTCGGCTTCGGTGCGCTTGGTCGCACCGATGACCAACCAATTGTCGCCGATCTTGATGGGCGTCTTTGTCACTTTGCCGGTTTTCAGAGCATAGATGGCCTCGTCCGCTTCCGGGCTTGTGCCGGCCTGCCCGAGCGGGGTGCCGAGCTTATAGGCATCCGCCTTCTCGGACTGTAGGCCGAGCTTTTCGGCGGCGGCTTTGAGGTCCGCGGCCGTGTTGGCGCCGGACGCCAATTCGCGCGCCCTCTGTTCGAGCTCGGACTTGGCGCGCTCGTTGCGCACGGCCTGCGTAACTTTGTCCTTGACTTCGTCAAACTCCGGAATGCGTGGTTCCTTTTTATCAACGAGTACGGGGATGGCGAAGCCGCCTTTGACCGGCGTGCGCTCGCCGATGTCGCCCGGACTGTTGAGCGGCGCGATGCCCTGCTCGAATTGCTGTGAGCTACCGATGTTCGGGACGTCATCGCCGGGCTTAATGTAAGGCGTCTCTTTCACCATATCAGCGGGCTTCATGTTGGCATCAGGGGCAAGTTCCTGGGCCACCTTCTGAACGTCCTTCGTCTCTTTCAAGCGATCCTGCGCACGCTGCGCGAGCTGCGCGGCGGCAGCGTACGCGCGGCGGTTGCGGAGCGAAACGGTCAACTCATTTTTGGCGTCCTCAAACGATTTCGGAACCGCTTCACCGCGACGAAGAATGTAGTAGGCATTCTTATATTTGATCGGGTCTGTGACCGCGCCGGGCTGCATATCGAGCACCTTTTGATACGGATCGTCGGGCTTGTTCGGGCTCTTTTTGACGAGCCCCGGGAGCGCGCCGCCGTTTTTGGCGGTCGCCGGGTCCTCGGAATTTCCTTTCGCGAGATCGGCAAACGCCTGTTCGGTCGCATTGCCCGTCGCCCCGCGGGCTTTCGCTACTAATTCGTCGGCCTTGGCCTTCACCTGCGCGTCCAAATCCGGCCGCGCGACCTTCAAAACGATCTGCTGCGCCTTAACGCCGGCCTCCTTGTTTTCCGGCGAAAGCTGGTCGTATTCGGCGCGCAAATCCGACTCGGGGATCTGCAACTTCTCGCCGACCTTGGCTTGATCTACGTAGAGGTAACGAATCTTTTTCTGCGGTTCGAGGATCCGGTAATCGGTTTTGTGCTGGTCGTAATAGGCGTGCAGCTCTTCGGTCGAGGGCTGGATCTTCTGCGCCAGTTTGTCAACGGTCACGGGGACGTAAATGAGATCGAAAGTCGTGTTCTTGCGCTTATAATCGTCCTGCACTTCTTCGTCAGAGACACGCACGCCGGCGGTGACGAACGCCTGGAGCTTTTCGGCGGCGATGGAATCGGCCACGTTATGCTCGAAGCGCGCCACATCGCCGTAGCGCGCGACGACCGACTCTTTGTAACGCTCGACGCCGACGAATTTGCCGGACGCGTCGCTGAACTGCTTGCGGATTTTATCGGCAACTTCGGCGTCGGAAGCGGCGAGGCCGAGGCGCGCGGCCTCCTGTGCGACGACGCGGTCACGTATGAGGCCGTCGAGAAGGCGCCTGTCGCCGCCGAGCTGCGCGATGTCGATCTGTCCGCCGAACATCTGCTGGTAGGTCTGCTTGAGCTGCGTGAGGTCGCCGACGGTGATCTCTTCACCGCCCACCTTGGCGAGGACTTCGGTGCTCCTTGCCGGCTCCACGTTGCTGCCGCGGCTGCGACCCGGCGCGTAGAAAATTACCAGACTGACGGCCATTAGGACGACAAAGCCGATAATGACGAGATTGCGTGTCCGTTCCAGACGGCTTAACTGTTTTAACATTCCAGGTCCTTCTAAAGTGATCAGTAGACAGTAGTCAGTAGTCAGATAAAGCTCATTACTGATTGCTGCCTACTAACTACTTCCGGTAAACGATAAATTGTAATTGAGATGTATACAGTGCTGCAACTCCGGCGTGATGCTTCTGCCCTCTATTCTGCCGCCGGCGCGCGCGAGGGTGAAGGATCGTACCAACACGCGGTTTGATTGCGCGCGATAGCGAATGCTATGTTACTCGCCGCAATGCAACTGATGGAACATTCAATCTGGGCGTGGGTCGGGTTCGGCGCCTTTATCCTGCTCATGCTGGTCATTGATCTCGGTCTTCTTAACCGTAAAGCTCGAAGCTTCACCCCTCGACGGGCGGCCGTTTGGAGCGCCGTCTGGGTAGCGCTGGCGCTCGCCTTCGCCGGAATCGTTTTCCTTAATTTTGGCAGCACACGGGGGCTGCAGTTTCTGACCGGCTATCTGATCGAATTATCGTTGTCGGTGGATAATCTCTTCGTTTTCCTGCTCGTCTTCTCCTATTTCAAAGTTCCGGATCAATACCAGCATCGTGTTCTGTTCTGGGGCGTGCTGGGCGCGCTCTTAATGCGCATTACAATGATCTTCTCCGGCGCGGCGCTGATCAATTATTTAGGGCATCAAGTCCTTTACCTCTTCGGCGCATTTCTGGTCTATACGGGGATCAAGATGTTCCGCCAGGAAGAGACGAATATGGGACCGGAGCGCAACCCGCTGGTGCGGTTCGTCACGCGCTTCATTCCAATTACGCGTTATTACGATGGCAAGAACTTTTTCACGCGCGTTGACGGGCAAGCAAGTGGCACGTTGCTGCTGCTGGTACTGATGATCGTGGAAATCACCGACCTGATGTTCGCCGTCGATTCAATTCCGGCGATCTTCGCTGTGACGAATGATACCTTTATCATCTATACCTCCAACGTTTTTGCTATCCTCGGCCTGCGAACCCTCTATTTTTTGCTGGCCAGCATGGTTGAGAAGTTTCATTACCTCAACATCGGCCTCGCCGTCGTGTTAACCTTTATCGGCATCAAGATGCTCCTCCCGGTGGTAAACGTGGACATCTCCATTCACATTTCTCTCGCCGTCGTGGCCATAGTGCTGTTCTTGTCTGTGGCCGCTTCCTTTATCTGGCCGCGGAAAGTAGACGCGCCCGCCATGCCGGTGACACCGGAAGATTTTAGCCCGCCGCTTAATAGGAATGAGGTGTCAAAAACCGGCAGCCGCCAGAAGAGACAAGGGCAAGTGTAAAATGTTTGTTAATTTTTATTTTTCTCTGTTATTTTAACAAAACACTTGAATAAAGCTGTTAATTATGTTAATTTCTTAATTCGGTAGAAGTGTATACTCTACCGCGCGAAGCCGGCTCCGCCTCTTAAATAGGGGAGGACGGAGGTTACCTCTCACTCGAAAAACTCGCTCGTTATTTTGGCCGCGCACAGATTCAGGTCTGTTTCTTAAAATGGCAAAAGTATCTAGTGGCTTGGACTACGAATGGTGGGTAGTCCAGAAGCGCTTCATCTACATCATCATTGCTCTTTTTGTTGTGGCCGTTCTGGCGGCCGGCGCAAGCATCTATGTCTGGAAGTACGGAAACCCCTTCAAAAATGTGGGGGCCGGACCGAAGGCGCCCGCCGGAGCGCGGTTTATCTCGTTTGAAGGGGACGTGCGCGTGGTGCGTTCCGCGACACGGGAGACCGTCGTGGCCAGCGGCGAAACGCAACTGTATCCTGGCGACACAGTGCAAACGCAGGCTGACGGGCGGGCGCGGCTCAGCATGGCCGATGGCTCGACACTGCTCGTCCGTCCGAACAGCACGGTCATCATCCGCGACAATACCACCGCCGAAGGCGGCCAGCGAACAAATGTACGGGTTGTGGTTGACAGCGGGCAGATCAATGTTCGCACCGAGCAGCAGCCCGCGGGCGCGAACAACGTCGTCGAAACGCCGAAGACCCAGAACAAGATCGGCGAACAGACCGGCGCCAGCTTTGGCGTCAACCCTGAGGGCACGGAAGAGATTCGCGTCAATAACGGTATCATCGAGACCGCTAACCGGAACGGTGAGAAGACAACCGTGCACGGGGGCGAATATCTCTCTGTTAACCCATCCGGCACGCTGGCCCGTCCGCAGCGCCTGCTAGAGGTTCCATCGCCGGTGGGACCGCGCGACCTGGAAAAGGTTTTTGCCGGGGCGAATGGCTCGGCCAGCGTCCCGCTGCACTGGCAGCGCCCGCAATCGGGCATCGCGGCTTATTACCGCGTGGAGGTCGCGACCTCCCCCTTCTTTGTCGCCGACGGAAAAGTCATCGAGCGGGATCAACTGGGGACCACGGAATTTAGCGCGAGCGATCTGCGACCGGGCGTCTACTTCTGGCGCGTGCGGGCGACGGCCGACACGGGACAAACAAGTGATTGGAGCGAGCCGTTGAAATTCTTCGTCGTACCGCGTGGGACGGGCGACCGTGTCGTCGTTTCCAACTGGTCTACAGAATACGTTGGGGGCAACGTGTACCTGATCCGCGGGCGCGCGCAGCCGGGCACAACCATACGAATTGCGGGGCGCGAAACGCTGGCGGCAAGCGACGAGACCTTCCAATTACAGATCACGGCGCCCGCCGGCGCGCGCGAGGTCATGGCCGAAGCGCACGATCCGATGGGGAACAGGAATCAGTACAAAGTTCCGCTTTCCGGCAACGATCCGCGTTCGAGCAATAGATAGCCGGCCCTGGATAAAGATGCATGTAGTCTTACTTACAGATGCGCATGAAGCTCCGGCGCTAACGCTGATTGAAGCCCTGCAGGAAGCGGGCATCCCGGCCTTGATCGAGGGGATGCGCGAAGTGGAAGTCGCGACGGCCGTTGCCCTCCGGCATGCGCGCCACTATGTGAGCGAAGCGGATGAAACGCTACCGCTGGCCGTGCTCTACGAGGTGGTGGGGGGTGCGGACTCGATGGAACTCCGTGCGGCCATCAAGCATGCTGCTTTGACCTGGCCCGGCGTACCCATCGTTGCCTGTCGGCGACACACCAATAATGGTCGCGTCGCGGTACCCAATCATGGCTTGCCCGATAGCGCAACCCTCAAGCGGCTTGGCTTTCGCGCCGTTGCCGACAAGCCGGCACAATTGCCCGCGCTTCTGCGCGAACTCGAAGCGCGCGGAACCACCGGCGAGCTGCGACTGCCACCTCACATTGAAAGCTCTGCCGAGCCGAGCTTTTCGCTGCTTCCTTCGGGGCTTCCTGCGCGCAAGTTGCGGGCGGCCTTTGAGCTGGTCGCATCACTGCACTTCACCGGCGACCAAAAGAGCGCGGCCGACAGTGCGCTGGCCGGTTTCGCGCCACTGGTGAGCGCCGACCGCTGGACCATCTATCTCACGTCAGAGACAAGTGGGGCCGAGCCGGCGTCCCTCGAACCGTTAGCCGTGCGTGGTCTGACGGCGAGCGAGCGCGAGATACCGGAAGGCGACTGGCGGCGCACGTTAGGTGGCGATGCGTTGATGCTGTCGGGCACGGAATCGAAGGCGGCACTTGAGGCGGTCGGCACGCTCGAAACCGTCAGAAAGACTCAGAAAAGACGGCGCCTGCTCGCCGTGCCGCTCGTGAGTGGCGAAAGGGTGATCGGCGTGCTCGAAGCGGTGCGCGAAGGGACGGATCAACGTTCCTTTACCAAGGGGGACGCCGCGCTACTGGGCGCGCTCGCCCCGCCGATCGCTCACGCGCTGGCCAACGCCGTGCGGATCGCCGAAGCCGAGCGGCTGTCGCAAACCGACGATCTGACAAAGCTCCACAACGCGCGCTACCTGCGCCATTACCTGGTAGGCGAAGTCAAGCGGGCGCGACGTTACGGCTCAAACCTCACGGTGCTCTTTCTCGACCTCGACGATTTCAAGGGAATCAACGACGTGTACGGCCACCTCGTGGGCTCACACGTTTTGATGGAGATGGCGGCAGTTATTCTCGCCTCCGTACGTGATACGGATATAGTGGTGCGTTATGGCGGGGATGAATTCGTCATCATCCTGCCGGAAAGCAGCGTCGAGCAAGCGTCGGTTGTCGCCGAGCGGGTGCGCGAAAAGATCGCGCGCCACACCTTCACCGGCGGCCGCCGCCTAAACCTACGACTGACCGCGAGTTTCGGCATCGCGGCCTTCCCCCAGCATGCCTCTTCGCCGCAGCAGTTGGTCGCTTCCGCCGACGCGGCGATGTATGAAGCAAAGGCGGCCCGCAAGAACTGCGTGCGCTTTGCCACCTCACCCACACAAATTCTTCCAACCAAAGACGAAAAAGCGATTTCTTGATAGCGTATTAGCGCTACTTCGGTGTATCTTAGTAGGTTCGCTCTCGTGCGGTGAGCGGCTTTCTCGTCCGAACGCCAGGCGGTTAATCGTTACAGGCAGCGCATGTGCGCGAACCGCTCACCCCCCTCCGAGCGCATACATTCTCCATAGGATACGGAAGAAGAAACTAGATGCCTTTTAAATCAGTATTTAGCCTGTTCTCAAGCGATCTCGCCATAGATCTCGGCACTGCTAATACACTCGTCTACGCCAAGGGGCGCGGAATTGTGGTTTCCGAGCCGTCAATTGTTGCCATCAATAAGATCACCAATGCCGTCGAAGCGGTCGGGCGCGACGCGAAAGAGATGCTGGGTCGCACGCCCGGCAATATCGTGGCGATCCGCCCGATGAAAGACGGCGTCATCGCCAACTTCGAAGTCACCGAGAAGATGCTCCAACACTTCATCCGCAAGGCCCACAACGGCAAGACCTGGGTCTCCCCGCGCGTCGTCATCGGCATCCCCTCCGAGATCACGCAGGTCGAGCGCCGGGCCGTGGAGGACTCGGCCTACCGCGCCAAGGCGTCAGAAGTCTACCTGGTGGAGGAGGCGATGGCGGCGGCCATCGGCGCGGGGCTGCCGATCACCGAGCCGCACGGGAATATGGTGGTGGACATCGGGGGGGGGACCACAGACATCGCCGTGATCTCGCTGAGCGGAATCGTCTACTCGCGCGCCGTCCGCGTCGCCGGCAACGCGATGGATGAGGCCGTTGCCCAGTACATCAAGCGGAAGTACAACCTGCTGATCGGGGAGCGGACGGCCGAGCAGATCAAGATCGAGTTAGGGTCAGCGTTCCCGCTGGACGAGCAGTTGTCGATGGAAGTCCGCGGGCGCAATTTGATCGAAGGGATTCCGAAAACTATTACGATTACGGATGACGAGATACGAGAAGCGCTCGCCGACTCCGTTTCAACTATTGTCAACGCCGTGCGGGTGGCGCTGGAGCGGACGCCGCCGGAGTTATCGGCCGACATTGTTGAGCGCGGCATCGTGCTGACGGGGGGCGGGGCGTTGCTCAAGAACCTGGATCGCCGCCTCTCGATTGAAACGGGACTGCCCGTGTCCATAGCCGATGACCCTCTTGCGTCTGTGGTCATGGGAACGGGGAAAATGCTCTCCGATTTCAACCTTCTCAAGAGCGTCAAGTGCGACAACGCCATCTTCAGAGCTTGATTAGGGGACGTGGCCTGCCCCTTATTTACCACCTGGTTGCATGGCTCTTGATTCCTTTAGTCCTGGAACTATGTCGCCAGGTGAACCTCGACGGATCCGGCTATAACTCATTTACGACGAATGCTATTAACCGGCGGAGGTACGTAGCAAATTGTCAGAACTGATCCGCTCCATCACCACACGTCTGCGCGACCTCTACGATCGCCGCCACTCTCCCCGGTTTAGAGCGCAGCGCAAAGTCCGGCTACTGTTCAGTCTTTCACTGGTTGACCAGGATGCGAGCAGTGAATGTGCCTACCTGCGGCCGCTCGAAGGCCACACGCGTGACATCAGCACGGCAGGTTTGGGGATTGTTGTGCCCTCTCTGCGGATCGGCGAGCATTATCTAACCGACCAGCGATGTCAGTTGCGGATCGTGCTGCTGGATCTTCCGTCAGGACAGGTGGAGATCCACGCGACGCCGGTCCGCTATGAAGAGTTGAGTGAAGATGAGGCTGACGGGCAGCATCTGATCGGAGCGCGTATCACTAAGATCAGTGACAGTGACCGCGCTCGTTTAATGGAATATCTGCGCACAATAGAAAGCCCCACATAATAAGCATAGATCGGCGCTAAGAGATCAACGGGCGAGTTCCACAAGAGCTCGCCCGTTTCCTGTTTTGTGCCAGGTCTTAGAATCACCGCCTACAATCAGGATACCTCTGGCGGCCTTCGCAGTGAAGGGCCCGCCCATACTCTTTATCTCGAAACGGGCGGGCCCTGTATTAGCAGATTAGCCCGGGGAATATCATTGACTCGCCGCCCAATTTTGCATAGAAGTATGGCGCGTTTCCTATTCCTTTTCTGAAAGGTGTGGCCCCCATGAAGCGAATCTTTATCGGTGCGATGCTCGTGATTGCCGCGTCGCCCCTTGCTCACGGTCAGACGGCAGGTGCGCAGGCGAAAGAACAGGAAAAACCTTTTGTCGTTGAATACTACTATAAGGTTCGGTGGGGTTATCAGGATGAATTCTTTCGTCTATTCAGGAAGAATCATTATCCCTTGCTCAAGAAGGAGGTGGAGATTGGCCGCATTCTTCAGGTAACGGCCGCGAAGCCTCGCTATCACGCCACCGAAGACGGGCGCTGGGACTACCGGGTCACGATCGTCTTTAAGAACGCGACCACCTATCATGCTGCTTTCGACGAGACCGCACTCCTCAAGCAGCTCTTTCCGGACCAGGAGACGTTCAAGCACGAGGAGCAGCGCCGGTTCGAGATACTGGCCGGGCACTGGGATGTGCCCATCGCCGCCGTGGACTTAAATGAACAATAACCGTACTGCCGAAATTGTAGGGGCAGGGCGCGCGGCGGCGTCCCCAGCGGAGCATCTCCGCTCTTGTGCTCTTGTCCTCGGCCCGCGTTTTCTCAAAATAAGATTTTACAGCGAGGAAATTTTAGTACCGGCGGTAATCGCGGTGACGGCGACGGATTCCGTAAGTGTAGAGCGCCGCTCCGCCCCCTCCGGCCAGTGCGCCAATCGCCGCGCCATGCCTGCCGCCGATGAGCGCGCCGAGCCCGGCGCCATAGCCCGCGCCGATCAGCGTCGTC
>CAYLJO010000148.1:0-15904 GCA_964383905.1 uncultured Blastocatellaceae bacterium | reverse complement strand
TAGCGAGGAATATCATTCATCACATTCACTTCATAGAACCCAGTCCGGCGATGATGGCACGCGCGACCGTCGGAATGATCTCGCGCTCGTTGGCGTGATCGGTGGTGAAAGTGACGAGCACGAAACGGCGGCCGTCCGGCAATTCAACGTAAGCGGCGTCGTGACGGGTGGCGCTGGTCCATCCGGCTTTCGACCAGAGGCGCGCGCCCGGCGGCAGAGCGATCGCCGTGAACCCGTGCGCCTGGTCGTCCGGATCACTGTTTTTGCCGGAGGTGTTGCGTTTGAGCAGCTCCATCATCTGGTCGCTGCGCGCCGGCGTCACCGCACGCCTGGTGACGATCTCGGTCAGCAGGCGTGCGGTGGCGTCGGTCGTCAGCTTATTTCGATTCTCGCCGTTTTGCCCGCGGGAGACCTGCTCGCGACCGTAGGCGTCTTCGCAGAACGTCTTCTGGTTGACATTAATATTGGTGTAGCCGAGCGAGGTGAAGTAGCGGTTGACGGCGTTGCGTTTCTCCTGCCACTCCTGCATCTCCCGGGGAGGCAATTCGGGGCCGCCCGTTGTTCCGGTCAGCACATCGACGACGTATTGCGTCGCATCGTTTGATGAATCCACGATCATGTCGCGCAGCGCGCGTCGCAACTCATTGGTGTCTTTCAGCCTTCCGTCTTCAAGCCAGCGATGCGCCGCCACGAGATAGAAAAGCTTAATGACGCTGGCCGGATAGACCCGCTCATTACCCCTAAAACTGGCCTGCACAGGATGCAGAGGGTCGCGCAAGTCGATGAGCGTAATAGAGAGATTTTTCTCTTCAAGTCTTTTGTCTGCAAAACGCGCGAGCGTTGTGCGCGCTGCCTCGTTGACAAGCTCTTGCAATGCGCGTGCGGAAGGTACATGCACGAGGGGCGGCCGCCTATCGGCAGCTCGGTTCTGTGCCGTGGCAGTCAGAGAGAGCAAGATCAGAAGAAGGGGGGTGAAAAACGTGCGTCCCATGTTGTTTAATTCCTTTCGGGTTATATATTCATCGCAGGAGAGGCGAAGAGGTTAATACGCGCGCGTTGAAAAATCTATGGCGGGCGCGGCGGCTTTGGACGAAATGCGGTCCGGCGGGCCGCGAAGAAAACAACCCCTCGTTATTGCCCTCCCGTCGGATTTTAGATTATAAGCCGGGGGATGGATCAACAAGCGGATGAAGGCTTAGTCAGAGGGATACGCAGGTGGGATCTGGTCGCCATGGCCATAAACGCCATTATCGGCGCCGGCATCTTCGGTCTACCCTCAAAGGTTTATGGTCTGATCGGGGCTTACAGCCTCGTCGCTTTTGTGGTATGCGCACTGGTCGTGGCCCTGATCATCCTTTGCTTCGCCGAGGTGGGAAGCCGTTTCGGTGAGACCGGCGGCCCATACCTTTACGCGCGCGAGGCGTTTGGGACGGTCGTCGGGTTCGAGGTCGGGTGGCTGGTGTGGCTCGCGCGCCTGACGGCTTTTGCCGCTAACTGCAATCTGCTCGTCGGGTATCTCAGCTACTTCTGGCCGGCGGCGAATGCAGGACCATGGCGCGCGGTCGTCATCATCACCGTTGTCATCTCGCTCACAATCATAAACATCGTCGGCGTGCGCGGGGCCGCGATTACCGGCGACGTTTTCACCGTCGGTAAGCTCATCCCCATGATCTTCTTTGTCGCCACCGGACTGTTCTTCATTAACCCGCAGAGCTATTCTTTCGCCGCAAAGCCGAGCTACGGAGCTTTTTCGACCTCGGTCTTGCTGCTGGTGTATGCGTTCACCGGGTTTGAGATGGCGACGATACCGGCAGGAGAGATACGCGACCCGCGGCGCAATCTTCCCATGGCCATCCTCATCGCTCTTGGTGTGGTCGCCCTGCTCTACATATTAATTCAACTCGTCTGCAACGGAACGCTGCCGGATTTGGCCGGTTCCGAGAGGCCACTGGCCGATGCGAGCAGCCGGTTTCTCGGCACAGCGGGCGCATCAATCATCTCAGCCGGGGCGCTGGTCTCGATTGTCGGGAATTTAAACGTGCTCTTGCTCTCGGGATCGCGGCTGCCGTTTGCGATGGCTGAACGCCGCCAGCTCCCCATCCTCCTTTCGGCGACCCACCGGCGCTACCGCACGCCTTATATCTCCATTGCGCTCACGGCCGCCGTGATGCTCGTGCTAACACTTTCGGGGACGTTCAGCTATGCGCTGACCATCAGCACCATCGCACGGCTGGTCGCCTACGCCGCAACATGCGCCGCTTTGCCGGTAATGCGCCGCAAACCGGACGCGCCATCCGCTTTGTTTAGGGCACCTGGTGGTGTTTTTGTTTCAATAACCGCGCTCGCGCTGGCCGCGTGGCTTTTGTTGAATAGCACGGGACGCGAGGCGCGGGATGCAGGAATAGCGGCTGCCCTCGGTCTGTTAATATGCTTTGCTTATCGATTAAAACGGCCCGGGGCTCATTCTGAAAGCATAGAAAACGCGGGCAGGGACAAGCCCTGCCCCTATAATGTCGAGTAAACGATCCGCCCGTCCATGATCGTCAGAAGGACACGCGTCTTTTCGATCTCTGTGGGGTCAATACGAAAGATGTCACGCGATAGCATCACCATGTCGGCCAGTTTGCCCGGCGCGATCGTTCCCTTCACCGCGTCTGTAAACTCGGCGTAGGCGGAGCCAACCGTGTAAGCGCGAACGGCTTCCTCGACCGTGATCTTCTGCTCGGGGATCCACCCGCCGGGGTGGCGGCCGTCGAGCGTGCGCCGGGTGACGGCGGCGTAGACGCTGAGTATTGGGTCGAGCGGCGCAACCGTCCAGTCAGTGCCGAAGGCGAGCACTGCCCCGGCGTCGAGCAGTGAGCGAAACGCGTAGGTCGTCAGCGCGCGCTCATGCCCGATGCGCTTTTCGGCCCAGCGCCCGTCATCTATCGCGTGATAGGGCTGCATGGAGGCGATGACGCGGTCACCCGCGAAACGCCGGATGTCCTGGCGGCGCAGGTGCTGCGCGTGCTCGATGCGGAAGCGGCGGTCGCGTGCGCCGTCAGTTTTGATAACTTGCTCATAAATACTGAGTATTTCGTCATTGGCCCGGTCACCGATGGCATGGATCATCACCTGCAACCCGCGGCGGTCAGCTTCCTGTACGCGCCTGAGCATGGCGCCTTCGGGGAACATTTCATTGCCGGGCAGACCGCGCGTCGCGGGCGCATCATGATAGGGCTCGAAAAAGAGCGCTGTCGTCGAACCGAGGCTGCCGTCGGCGAACCCCTTTAAGCCGCCAATGCGGAGCATGTCGCTGCCGAAATGCGCGCGCACCCCGGTGTTGGCCAGGCGTTCCCATGCGGGCAGCGGCGAGACGGCGTAAATGCGTGTCTTTAATTCGCCGCGGTCGAGAAGCGCCTGGTAAACGCCGACATCATCTCCGGCGGACATATCCTGCACGCTCGTTACGCCGAGATGGGCCGCGTGTTCCGTCGCGGCGCGCGCGGCCGCGAGCTTCCCTTCAAAACCGGGATCGGGGATCACGCGGTAGACGAAGCTCATCGCCGCGTCTTTGAGAATTCCGGTGGGCTCTCCCGTTCTCTGGTCACGCTCGATGATGCCGCCCGGCGGGTCTTTAGTCTCGCGAGTCACGCCGGCCAGTTTCAAAGCGAGGCTATTGGCGAGCGCCATGTGACCGTCGAGCCGGTTGACCAAGACGGGCGTGTCGGGCGTGAAAGCATCTATTAATTCTTTGGTGGGAAGCGGCGCCTCCGGCCAGCGTTCGTGATCCCAGTCGCCGCCCGTGATCCAGCGCCCGCGCGGCGTTTTGGCGGCGAAACGGCGGATGCGCTCGGCAAATTCCTGTGGGGTATCGGCATCACGCAGGTCAACGCTCGAGAGCTGAAAGCCGCCGCTCATGAAATGCACGTGCGAGTCGTTGAAGCCCGGCAGCACCAACTGGCCCTGCGCATCGATGACCTGCGTGCGAGGCCCGGCGAGCCGCCTGATCTCGGCATCAGAGCCGACGGCCGCGACGCGGTTGCCGTAAACGGCGACGGCCTCCGCAACCGGGCGGCTCGCATCCATCGTGTGGATCTTCGCATTGACAATGATGAGGTCGGCGACAAGCGATCCGTCTTCGGCGTTAATCGGGAATGCGAACATCATGAGCAGTGTTATAATGAGAAGAACAGCAGCAGTTTTCGTCTTCATAAGAGCAAGTTAGGAATGGCCGGGCCAGGCATATTCCGGCAGGCCGATAGAGTAAGGCAAGAAAGAGAATATGCTTACGCGCCCTCTTCTTTTTTATCAATCTGGCTTCCCGCTGTGATCTTTCAAGATCGAATGACATAAAGGCCGGGCGCATAGTGTATCATTAGCTCTCCCGGATACGATAGAAAAACCTTGTCACATCTGCCACCGGAGCGTGAATGCGGTCTTAAAGGTCTGCGTCCGGCAAAAGACCCGCACCCTTGCACGTTGAACCGGAAGCTTGACGAGAGCCATGGCTTGAACCTTAGATTACTTTTGACCCGCTCCATAATCCCAGAGGGGCGGGATGTTTAGAGGAGTCTAAAGTCGAAGGTCGAAAGCCAAGAGATTGGAGTTTTTAGACAGGATTTACATAATTAACAAGATGGAGAAACTATTTTGGGTTTGATCATGCAGATTCTGTAAACCCTGTCTTAATTCCCCTGGACTTTACATCACATGTCGCTCCTACCGCAGCTCAGATCCTTATTCCTCCTTTGGACTATAAACATTCCGCCCCGCCGGGGCTGTGCCAGACGACAATTTTGATTAAGGGAGAGAATGCCCATGCTACCGAGATTAATGACTGCCGAGCGCCGCTTCTTAATGTTTTTCCTGACGTTCGCGTTTGTGCTGATGCCTGTCGCGCCTCTTTTGCGGACCGGTCCGGCGGTCGAAGCTCTCGCGGCATCGCGTGATCCCGTCCGCGCGCAGCACGGAATGGTCGCCTCGACAAGCCCTCTTGCTTCCGAGGTCGGGGTCAAGATAATGCAGAAGGGCGGCAACGCCGTTGACGCCGCGATTGCCGTAGCGTTTGCTCTGTCGGTGACCTATCCGGCGGCAGGCAATCTGGGCGGCGGCGGTTTTATGATGATTCGCTTACGCGACGGAAGGGCTACCGCCATTGATTATCGTGAGATGGCCCCGGCGGCGGCGACCCGCAACGTCTACCTGGATAAGAACGGCAATTTAATACAGGGCGAAGGGTCGTCCATCATCGGTTATCGTGCGGCGGGCGTGCCCGGCACGGTGGCGGGCATGGACGTGGCGCTGAAAAAGTACGGCTCCGGGAAACTGAACTGGTCAGAACTGATTGAGCCCGCACGCCAGCTCGCGGCCAACGGATTTAAGCTGACGTACAAACTCGCGCGGGGCTTGCGCGCCGACGAAGACGTGCTTGGGCCGTATGAGGACAGCCGCAAGATCTTTCTCAACAACGGTAAATTTTTCAACGAAGGTGATCTGTTGCGCCAACCCGACCTGGCGGCCACCTTCACCCGCCTGCAGCGGGAAGGTGCGCGCGAGTTTTACGAGGGCGAGACGGCCCGTCTGATCGCCGAAGACATGAAGCGCCACAACGGATTAATAACCCTGGAAGATATGCGCGGCTACGTGGCGAAAGAGCGCGTCCCGGTTCGCGCGACGTACCGCGGGTATGAAGTAATCTCGATGCCTCCGCCCTCTTCCGGCGGCACGGTGCTGATCGAGATGCTGAACATCCTGGAAGGCTATGATCTCGGCAGGATGAACTGGGAGTCGTCGGAAAAATATCATCTGGTCACGGAAGCGATGCGCCGCGCCTTTGCCGACCGCGCCGAATACATGGGCGATGCCGATTTCGTCAAAGTTCCGGTGGGGGGACTGATCGATAAAGCCTACGCCGCCCGCCTGAGAAGCACGATCAACATGAATCACGCTTCGACGAGCGCTGAGGTGCGCGCCGGAAAACCGACGGGCTACGAATCAGACGAGACGACGCATTTTACCGTCGTTGATGCGGACGGGAATGCGGTTTCCAACACCTACACGCTGAACGGAGGGTTCGGCTCGGGCGTAGTCGCGAAAGGCACGGGCGTGCTGCTCAATAATGAGATGGATGATTTCGCGGCCAAGCCCGGCGTGCCCAATATGTACGGCTTGATTCAGGGCGAGCGCAATGCGGTGGCCCCTCGGAAGCGCCCACTCTCGGCGATGACGCCGACATTCGTGCTGCGCAAAGACGGGACGCTGTGGTTCGCCGTGGGGAGTCCGGGCGGCCCGACGATCATCAACACCGTCCTGCAGGTAATCACGAACGTCATCGACCACGGCATGAACATACAGCAGGCGATCGATGCGCCCCGGATACACCACCAGTGGCTGCCCGACGAACTGGTCTACGAGCCGTACGGCATGTCCTCCGATACGCAACGCGCGCTCCAATCGGAAGGCCACAGGCTGACGACCAGACCGCGTTACATGGGTGACGCGCAGGCCATTATGATCGAAGAGAAGACGGGCGTGCGCCTGGGCGCCAGCGACCCGCGCAGCGAGGGTGAAGCTCGCGGGTACTAAAATTGGCGGGAGGGATTCTTCGTAAGTTGAAGCAGATGAGAGCCGGGCTAAACAAGGGTATGCCCGTGAACGCTTCGGAGACGCTCACGGGCATACGGCTCTAGTGATGAGGCAAACCTTAGAAGTAGAGTTTTAAGCCGAACTGGATGATCCGTGCATCGTGCACGGATGCGATTCGACCGAAGGTACTACTGAAGATGTTTGTGCCGAACGTGTTGAAGTTCGTATGGTTGAAGATATTGAAAGCTTCGGCGCGGAACTGCATACTCATGCTTTCCCGGAATTTGATGTTCTTGAACAGTGACAGATCAAATCGCTTCAGTCCCGGCCCTTTGATTACGCTGCGGCCCTCATTACCCGGGCGGTTCTGGCCAGAATTAGGAACAAACGCAGCAGTGTTGAACCACTGTTCGAAGGTGTGCGGGCCACTATTCGGATCGCCAATCAGGTCCGGACGTCCCGACGCGTATAAACTGTCAATGACTCCGGTGCCGCCAGGATCCTCATCAAAATTGAATGCCGTAAACGGAAGCCCCGTCTCAAGCGTCGTGATCCCAGAGACTTCCAAGCCACCCAGAGCATGGCCGACAAATCCACGCTGCTGCCTGAAGAACGGGAGCTCGTATACGTAGTTGAGAGTCAGAATGTGACGGCGGTCAAGTCGCGCCAGGGCTCGATCACCTCTTATATTGTACGCGTCCTGAGGCGCGGCAACGCGGTCGGCCGGATTATCGGTTATGTTCTTGGACCAGGTATAGGCGACATTGATTTGAGAGCCGCCCGTAAACCTTTGCTGCAGGTAAACCTGCATGCTGTGGTAATTCGAGTTAAACCGGGTCTGCCTGGACTGGATTGAGCGATAGCCCCGAAAAGGCCGGATCTGATTGAGGATGGTGTCATCCCCAAGTATCTCACCCGGCTTCTGTATCCCCGCCGCGATGGCCGCGCCCGGCGGGAGCATGTTGATGTCAATGTCGCCGATCAGGTGCGTTCCTTTTGACCCGTAGTAGCCCACGTCAAGCGTCGTTTTCTTCGCCAGTTGGTGCTGGATATCAAAAGACCAGTGCTGCATATATGGGGTATGGTAGGGCAGGCCGATGGCGTGTAAATCCACCACGCCGGTATCAACACTCACAGTGCCGGCTGAAGGATTGTCCAGCCGCGTATTATTGATCGTTATATTGTTGACGAACGGCGGATCGTTTTGAGAGGCATCCTGGAAAAAGGCATACGTTATCAGATCGTAGTAGATTCCGTATCCGGTACGAATGGACGTCGTACCCTTCTTAAACGGGTCCCAGGCAATGCCAAAACGCGGCGCGAAGTTTTTGTTATCATCGTTGACCACCTTCTGACCAAAGGGTGATGGATGGGCACCACCAGTATTTTGCGTGTTCGCGATAATGCCGTTGAATGGATCGCCCGGGCCGACCCGGTTACCACCGGCATCAACCTGGAAGGCGCGGCTCGGGTTGAAGAGGAAGGGATCGAAATTTGTGAACAGTCCATTCTTGTCCTCCGGCTGGCGGAAGAGTGAATAGCGAAGGCCGTAGTACATGGTCAGGTTTGGTCGCACGCGCCACTCGTCCTGCGCATAGAATTCGTGGTACTTCCTTCTGAGGTCGTTAGTAATATCCAGACTGGTCTGGGTAAAAGTCCTCGCGTTACCCAGGAGGAAGTTGGCCCATCTCTGCAAAGTGGCGGAGGTGCCAGCGGGACGCGGGCTACTGGCAAAACTAAACGTCCCTTGATTGCCGCCGGCGGCATTCTCGTGCTTCCGGCTGAAGTTCAATTGCCCACCGAATTTTATTGTGTGCGGGCCACGGATTTTTGTGAAATTGGCGAAGACCTTATGATCGTTGGAAAAGTTATCATAAGGGCCGAAAGTCGAAGTAGATGCGAAGCCCGGACTGACGACAGGGATGCGGCCCAACGTGACCGGGAACGGAAGAGGTATACGGACGGAAGAGTTGCTCTGGAGGAGCGAGCCCACGGGCGTGCTCAGGATCGCTCCGTAAGCATAGGCATAACCGCCATCCAGGATTGCCGAAGGGCTAAAGGTGTAGGTGAAGCGCCCGACATGACTGTGCCCCGGCGAATCCGTTTTCGTAGTCGAGACTCCCGGCAGCCCGGAGCCGCTGGAAAAGAGCGAGTTCGCCTCTTGCGTCGGGATCGCATCAAAGTCCAAACGATATGAGGCGGTTAGCTTTTTGCTGAAATTGTGATCAATCTTCAGAATCTCTTGACGGAAGTTGAACAAATTACGCTGTGGCGAAGTGAGGGTAAAGGTCGCATCAGGCTCCGGCAGCGGCCCATAAATATCATGGATGTAAGCCTGTGCAACCGGATTAATGTTGGTGATCTGTGTCGCCTTCGTGCAGCCATTGTTACCCAAGTTAAAATTTGCCACGCACACGGGAACCGGGAAGATGCCCTGCTTTAACTGGCTGTTCGGAACAAGCGGCGTGAACACGGTGTAGGTAATTACGCGACGCCATTCCTGTGACCAGAAGAAGAAGGTGCGGTTCTTGCCGCTGATGATGGACTTCCCGCCCTCGCCAAAGCGCGGCAGGTAGAGCGGACCACCAATGGTGTAACCAAAGTTATTGTACCGTAGAGGCGGACGCTTTGCCTTTCCGTTTGCATCAATGTTAGCCGGGTTCGTCGTCCGGTTCAGGATAAAGCTATTGGCATTCAGTACATCATTGCGGAAGAACTCGTAACCGCCACCATGAAACTGGCTGGTACCCGACTTGGTAACGACGTTTATCTGTCCGCCACCGCTCCGCCCCTCCTCGGCCGGGTAGAGGCTGCGCAGGATTTTGAACTCCCCAATCGCATCCACACTCGGATACAACTGAATAGTGAAATTAGAGCCCTGGTCGGTAATATCAGCGCCATCAACAACCCAGTTGTTGGCGGTTGCGCGCGCGCCATTGACGGCAATGTTCACCAGGTTAGCCTGACCGACCGGGTTTGTCGTACCTACATAGACCTGATCTGAAAGGTTGGAAGAGACCCCTGGGCTGAGTGTCGTGAGTTGAACAAAGTTTCGATTATTCAAAGACAGCTCGCGCGCCTGCGTGCCGGAGATTAAAGTCCCGGCGGTCGGCGTCTGCGTATCCACCTGCAGCGGGGCGGACTCTACCGTAACAACTTCAGAAATGTTGCCGGCCTCAAGTGTCACGTCTTTCGTCAAGCGTTGATTGACATCAAGCTTGATCTTGCTTTCGACGAATCTCTTGAAGTTCGGGGCTTCCACCGCGATCTCATAGTTGCCTACCGGTAGCAGCGGCGCAGAATATTCTCCATTATTATTGGTAGTGACCGTGCGGACGAGTACTTTCTTGTCTATGTCAGTAATCGTTACCGTGGCGCCTTGAACAGCAGCACCGCTAGTGTCTCTCACTGTGCCAACAATGCTGCCCGTAATCTCCTGAGCGGATGCAATACCGACAAAGGCTAAACAGAATACGAGGGCTAACAGCAAATGGCGCAGCCCCGTCGCAAAATGGTGTCTCATAGCGTTTTCCTCTTGAAAAATGGAAGGATTAAAACTGTTTCATGCTCGGAGTCTGTGCCCGCCAGCACCCTTTAACTACAGACAGACCAGACGACATTTTGAACATGAATAAATTTGCTGCTCAAGGGCAATGCGCCAAAACACATTAACCCGGTACAACTCGGAAGCGCCTGCGCTTCGCTCACCGGTGAAATTCAGTCGAAGATGAGGAAGAGCAATCAGCCCCCCCTTGGGTTGTAAGAGAGATATTTTATTGAGATTATATCGATAAATAAAACTAAAAAATTTTATCAATATGATAACTCTTCCTGATGTCAAAGAATCCTTGATTTGACTCAGTCGCGCTGAAGCCGATAGGCAAGTTACATGCCTGGTCTTTGCGCTTGATGGCACGGCTAGTTTGATAGGCAAATACGTGATGTCAGGCGAGTTGATCCAGAAAAATGGAGAAACCTCTTTCGATTTTTGGAGAACCCCGCGACGCGAAGACTCCAGCGTGACGCCCCGGCGATGTATCCTATGGCTTCGCGACAAGACGGCAATTCATTTAATCACAACCTGTAGACAAAAGCGCGGATACCCGCAAAATCTATTGACATTGCGGGCATCCGCGTTTGATTGAGAAAACGGTCGGACTAAAAGATAAACTTCACACCGAGCTGGATGGTGCGCGGATCCCGAACGGCACCGATTGTCCCGAACAGCCCGGAAGTTACGTTGGTGCTGCCAAAGCTCCTGAAGTTCGTGTGATTGAAAACATTGAAGGCTTCGCCGCGAAGTTGCAAGTTCGTCGTTTCGCCGAAGCGAATGTTCTTGATCATCGAAAAGTCGACACGGAAACTCGGGGGGCCGTTGATAATTCCACGTCCTGCAGAGCCGGGGGTGTTGCTCAAGCCGGTTGCTGTGGCGGCCGGATTCGGTTGAAAACAACTGGTGTTGAAGTATCGTTGCAGTGTATGCAGCGCACCTGCGTTCGGGTCACAGAGGAGGTTTGGTCTACCGCCTGCGATTAACGCCGGAATAAAACCAAGTCCTGCCGGGTCATAAGAGGAAGTGGTGACAGTGAACGGCAACCCCGTGTTGTAGACCACAATTCCCGAGGTTTCCCACCCGCCCAGAACCTTACCGGCAAAGTCATGGCGGTTACTGAAGAACGGCAGCTCGTAGATGTAGTTCAGCGAAAAAACGTGCCGGCGGTCGAGAGCCGCTCTGCTGTATTCGCTCCTAATATCGTAATTATTTTGCGGGGCGTTGGTGCGGTCGTTTTGCTCGTCGGTCAAGTTTTTCGACCAGGTGTAGGCAACATTCACCTGTGATGATCTCGCGAAGCGGTGCTGGGCGTAAACCTGCAAGCTGTGATAATTCGAGTTGAAGCGCGGTTCGAGCATCGTGATGGAGCGGTAACCTTTATAGGGGCGAATTTGGTCAAGAATCAGGTAGTCGGTAAATCCGGGGTTCGGATTTCCCGTCGCGCTCGTGGTGCCACGGAAGGCATAACCCGCCGGTTTTTGGATTAAAGCCCCTGCCACCAATCAACGAAGGACGGCCGCAGAAGCCGTGCACCGATCATAAAAGACTTGTTCGCGAAGTCTTCCCCGGACGCCATGAGATAAAGAATTTTCTTGACGGGAGGAGTTCCGGCTTTATACTGATGGCCATCGGCGCGACGGTGATGTGACTACGGTTTCCAGTCCGCTCAATTGGTTGACCCAACCGTAGAGAGGGTTAGCTTTCAGTACTCTCACATTCCTGTCGCGAGACCTACTCGCCAGCAATTTACAAACGACAGTCGGTTAAAGATCAGGCGCCTGGCTGATGGCAAACAAGCCCGCGCCGACACATTTCAGGAGGTCCCTCAATGCTGATGCTCAAGCGTTTAATACACGTCCTTTCCGTTCTCCTGGTAATAGGCGTCTCAACGGTCATCGCGCAAACCGGCACGTCCAGTATTTCGGGGACGGTCACCGACCCCAAAGGGGCGCTCGTCCCGGCCGCCATGGTTACGGCCAGGAACGAAGCGACCGGCGTGACCTACACGCAAACGACTACGGACGCGGGCATCTATTCCTTCCCTTCATTGCCGGTCGGGTCTTATACCATTAGCGTCGAGCACCCCGGCTATAAGACCTACCAGCGGACGAACAACGTGCTGCAAGTGAATACGCCTTTGACCGTTGACGCCACCATGGAGGTCGGGCAGGTGTCGGAGCTGGTCAACGTCCAATCAGGCGCCGAGCAGATCCAAACATCTAACGCGACCATTGGGAATGTCGTCGAACAGAAAGCCATCGAAGCCCTGCCGCTCAACGGCCGCAACCCGCTGACGCTTATTACGCTGGAGCCGGGAGTCGTCCAGCGCTCGGCAGGAGGCGCCGGGTCCGGCATCCACGTCAACGGCTCGCGCGACCGGGCCTTCAATGTGACGATTGACGGGATCGAGGCCAACGAATCGTCTGTACCTAATCCCGTCAGTAATCTGTACCGTCTCAATCCTGACAATGTTCAGGAGTATAAGGTGACGACCAACAACGCCACGCCCGAAGAGGGGCGCAACAGCGGCGCGTCTGTGTCGGTCGCGACCCGCAGCGGCACCAATGAGTTTCACGGCACCGGCTTCTATTTTCTACGCAATGATGCGCTCAACAGCAACGAGTTTTTCAACAACGCCAACGGAATAACTAAGCCCGCCATCAAGCTCCACCAGTACGGGTTTGAGGTGGGCGGCCCCATCAGGAAGAATAAGACCTTCTTCTTTGGCAGCTACCAGGGGAATCAGGTTAACTTTACGCAGCCGATCGACCAGACCTTCGGCGCGCCGATCATCTTTACGCCGTTAGCCCGCGCCGGCATTTTCCGGTATTTCAAGGCCAACCCGAAGGTGCCGTTCGTGATCGGAGGCCAGCAAATTACCCGCAACACCCCGCTACTGGTTGACCCGAAGACCGGGGCGTTGGCCCCCGGGGTGAGAAACTGCACCAGTCAGACGGATACCAATTGCGTATTCAGCTACAACATCCTGACGGCGGGGCCAGCCGGGACGGCGCTCGACCCGGTCACAACGGGGATCTTTAACTCGTTCCCGCTACCAAATAACTATGGCGCTTTCTCTAACGGGACGCCGGTGACCGATGGGTTGAACACTGCCACTTACTTGTGGAACCCCCCGACCCAGATTAAAGGCCCAGCCTACATGGCCCGTCTTGATCACAATTTCAACACCAACAACAGTGTCTTCGTGCGCTATCTGCACTCCGAGTATGACACGCTCAAAGGTGATCCGCTGAACGCGCGGCCGGTTGTGCTTCCCGGTTTCCCGCCGCTCGGCGAGGTCTTCCGGACCACCAGAAATCTGGCGATCAGCTACCGGCGGGTGATTTCGTCGCGCGTCGTGAATGAAGTTACCGCGGGCTTCGCCCGTTTCAGGTTTTTGTTCACCCAGGGCGAGGCCAATCCGGCTTTCCCGAACGTCCCGCCGTTTGATTTCACGGGCACCAACGTGCCGTTCAACAATACACCGCGGACGGCGCGCGCCATCACGACGCCGCAAATCCTGGATAATCTGAGCTTCGTCAGCGGGGCCCACCAGTTCCGTACCGGCCTCAATTTCCGCTTCTATCGGCACGTGGACCAGCGCGGCCAGCCCGGAGGTATTAACGTGACGCCGCAGGTCAATTTCGACGGGAGCCTTCGGGGGCTGCCTGCGGGATTCACAGCACCTCCCGGAATTAACAGCACCGACAATGCATTTCTTCTCAGCACGATCAACAGCCTGCTTGGCAACCCGGCGCGCATCCAGCAAACGTTCATCGGTAACCTCAACAACGACGCGTTCCTGCCGTTCAAGTCAGGCAACACTGTAAGCCTGTTTGATGAGAAGCACATCTTAAACCAGTATAACTTCTACTTTCAGGATGAATGGAAAGTGCGCCCGAATCTGACACTTAATTACGGCGTGCGCTGGGAGATCAATCCGGCCCCGACGACCGCCGGCGGCAATGTGTTTGTGCCAAGCACGCCGATCGCCGCCGGCCCCACAACATTCGTCAAAGCGGATCGCTGGTACAACCGGAGCAACAGGGACGCGATTGCGCCGCGATTCGGTCTGGCCTACAGCCCGGATTGGAAGACAGGGTTCTTGCACTCTCTCTTCGGCAATAGCGGAAAGAGCGTGATCCGTCTGGGATACGGCATGGCGTTTGATCCCATTTCGTCATTCTACGTGACGGCGGTCGCGGGCAGAGTGCCGGGCCTGCTCGTCACATGCTCGTCTACTTTCCCGTTCACGACGGCGACTAACGGGTGCGTTGCGCCGGGGAGCAAGACAATTGCGGGCGGGTTCCCGCTAGAACTGCCGGCGCCGAGTCTCAAGCCGTCGGCCTTCCTGACTCCTCCGCTGCAGCTCAACAGTAACGCTCCGCCGATCGCGGTTTTTGACCTGAACCTGAAAGTCCCGACCGTCCATGAGTGGAACCTGAGCATCCAGCGGGAGCTGCCGGCGGGTTTCGTGGCCGAAGCCGCGTATATCGGCCGGCGCGGCGAGCGATTGTTCCGGGCCGCCAACATTAACCAGATCAATTCCGATCCGATTCTTCCATCTTTTCTAGCGATGCAGCAGAATCGCCGGAACGGATGCAGGGCGGATGGGACGGGGTGCCCGGCAGGTGTCGCCGGTGTGACGCCCGCGATCGTTGCTTCCGGGGTCCCCGGGATCAGCGACATCAGGAGCTTCATCAATTCCAGCACGGTTGCCGGGCAGCTAGATATAAATGCCGCGGGGGCTTTCGCCGAACGGATAGAAAACACGACGCTGGCGCTGAGGCTCCGGCCCAACCAGCAGTTCTCCACCATTACTTACATCGATAACGGCGCCGACTCGGTCTACCACGCCGCGCAGTTCACGCTCCGTAAGCGTTTCAGCAGCGGACTGGGGATGAGCCTCGCCTACACGTTCGGAAAGTCAATCGATGATCAATCGGTCGATCCAGTAGGAGCGTCTTCCGGCGGCGGTCTTTCGACGACGAACTCGCGTACGCCGACTGACATTCGTAATTTTCGCGACGAGCGGGGACGTTCCGATTTCGACCGGAGACATGTTTTAACTGTGGCTTCAGTGTACGACCTTCCGTTCGGCAGGGGCCGGCGCTATTTCAATAACACTCATCCGGTGCTGAACCAAATCTTCGGCGGGTGGACCATTAACGCGATCTACACGTACATGTCGGGCGAGCCTTTCAGCGTGCGCAGTGGATCGAGAACAGCCAACGCCGCTCATGAATCGCGGGCCGTTGTTCTGACCCCCATCGAGGCGCGCTTGCAAGACAGCCCCCAGCCTAATATTGTCGGCCCGGTGGTATTTCCCGACACTAAAGCCTTCGCCATTCCCCCGGCCGGGGCGAACGGATCCGGCCGGAACATCTTCACGGCCCCCAGCTATTGGAATTTGGATCTGGGCTTCATCAAGACCTTCAACATCACCGAGCGGGTGCGGCTGCAATTCAGGACGGAAATGTTCAACGCCTTCAACCACCCGAACTTCGATAACCCGCGCGATGCGTCTGCGGGATCTCCCAGCATCAGGTCCCCTGCCTTCGCGCAGACCTGCTGCGCGACGGTAGCACCGCCCACCACACAGACAATCATCCAGACGGGTGAGTCGGCGCGGGTGATTCAGTTCGCGTTAAAACTGCAGTTCTAGCAGCTTGGAAGTGTTAAGGGTAAAAGAACGGGGCGCAGTATTATCGTCCCGTTCTTTTTGTTTTAGGGAGAAACAGATCAAGGCAGACCGATGAGGGAGATCGACTCACGCCGGGCGTT
>CAYLJO010000147.1:0-15936 GCA_964383905.1 uncultured Blastocatellaceae bacterium | reverse complement strand
CGATGTCGAAACAGTGTAGTCGCTTCTGGTGATGCGCCGCTGTGTAATATTTAAGTCAAAGGTCTCGTCGGCGCTGGTCCTCTCCGCAGAACCAGACGGGGCGGTTTGCTGCGCTTGATCGGAAGGTGACCAGTTGGTCTCGGCTAGAAGGGCCGAAGAATGAGAGCTTAGAAGCCAGGCGCGCTTCAGATAGACACTGCATGATGAATCCTCCCTTAGAGCTACGGCAGCGAAACACCGTAGGTTATGGGAGTCGGACTGCATTGTCTACATAACAATTATTCTGTTCTCTTTGCTTGCGCTAGAGATAACTGAACAATTAGTCTGTGTCCTCCTCGGATTATTGTTGTAGAATCAGCGAAGCCGCCGACCTTTGCGGATTGAATAAAGCGCAATCGTAAAGTAGGTAAGTGCCTTTCACTCAGGAGTAAAGAAATAATGTCGCGAGATCCCCGCCCCGCGTTCCTTCGCTATGGCTTTACTTTCCTGATCACTGTTCTTGCAGTACTTATTAGAATCCCCCTTTATTCGCTGCTCGGCGCTGAAGTCCCTTTCATTCTCTTCTTCCCGGCGGTCACGCTCTCGGCGTGGTATGGCGGCCTAGGTCCGGGCCTGTTAGCGACCACCCTCAGCGCGCTGGCAGCTGCCTTCTTGTATATTGAGCCACTTCATACTTTAGCTATTACTGATCTTTCTGATGCGGCTCGCTTGACCCTCTTTATTGTTGGCGGGTCTTTTATTAGCTGGATCTGTGGCTCACTCCGGACAGCTAATCTGCGGGCCAACGATTTGATAGTGCTGCGTGAGAAGACCGCCGAGGTACATTCGCAATGGGCGGCCATCGTTGAATCCTCAGATGACGCCATCATCGGTAAGACTCTGGAGGGAACCATTACTAGCTGGAATCGGGGAGCGGAAAAGATCTATGGGTACACGGCTTCAGAGGCCGTAGGACGCCCTATCACCATCATTGCCCCTCCGGAACGTTATCAGGAGATGGAACAGATTCTTGAGAACATCCGGCGGGGAGAGCGCGTCGATCATTCGGAAACCACCCGTGTCCGTAAGGATGGCACGCCCATCGATATTTCGCTGACGGTTTCCCCGATTAAGGATGCATCCGGTAAGACCATCGGCGCCTCGACCATTGCCCGCGACATCACCGGCCGGAAGCAGAGGGAGAGGGCGGAGCGGTTTCTAGCCGAGGCCAGTAGCGTCCTGGCGTCATCGCTCGATTACGGAACGACGCTTGCTACGGTCGCACGGCTAGCCGTCCCTCATTTTGCTGATTGGTGCAGCATAGATATGGCGAATGAAGACGGGACAATCAGTCGTTTGGCTGTCGCCCATGTCGATCCGGAAAAAGTAGTATGGGCGCATGAGCTTCAAGAACGCTACCCTCCTGACCCGACAGAGCCGTATGGGGTCTATAACGTGCTGCGCACCGGCCGATCGGAATTCTATCCTGATGTATCGGATGAGATGCTTATCCAGGGCGCGCGTGACGCAGAGCATCTGGAAGTGTTGCGCCAGATCGGATTCCGCTCTGCCATGCTCGTCCCCCTAAAGGCGCGTGGTAAGATTTTAGGGGTTATCACGTTTGTTAACACAGGCTCACGACGTCATCACACCCCCGAAGATTTGGCCTTAGCCGAAGACCTCGCACATCGTGCCGCCCTGGCAGTCGATAATGCGCGACTATACCGGATTGAGCAGCAGACGCGGCTGGCCGCCGAGCGCACTTCCGATCGCCTGATGCGCCTACAGACGGTCACCGCTGCGCTCTCACAAGCTCTGACGCCTGAACAGGTTGCCACCGCGGTTATCGAGCAGGGCATAAAGTCATTGAGCGCTCATGCGGGAATGGTTGTGACGCTCGATGACAGCGGCACCGAATTAGAGATCGTCGCCACCCTGGGATTTCCGCCGGAAGTGGTGGACAAATGGCAGCGCTTTCCCTTGAGTGCACCGGTGCCAATTGCCCATGCGGTGCGTAGTAAGGCACCCGTCCTCGTCGAATCCTTTGAAGAATGGAGCGATCGCTATCCCGGGCTCGGCCCTTTAGCGTCTGTGACCGGCGGCCACGCTTTAATCGCTTTCCCATTGATCGTTGAAGGACGCACCATCGGGGCAATGGGGCTGAGCTTTTTAGAGCCGCAGAAGTACAGTGATGAGGATCGTGCTTTTATGTCGGCACTCGCCCAACAATGTGCGCAAGCGCTCGAACGAGCGCGCCTGTACGAGACGGAGCGACGACTCCGGGCGGAGGCGGAGGAGGCCAACCGGCATAAGGATGAATTCCTCGCCACAGTCTCGCATGAGCTGCGCACGCCGCTGACCGCGATTGTCGGCTGGTCGGCCATCTTACGTACGACGAAATTCGATGAAGAGTCTACGGACCGCGCGCTCGAGACAATCGAGCGCAACGCGAAGGCGCAGACACAGATCGTTGAAGACCTGCTGGACGTCTCACGCATTATTACCGGTAAGCTCCGTCTCGACGCCCGTCCCGTTCAACTCGACTCGATAATTGCAACCGCGATAGACGCCATCCGCCCAACGGCAGAAGCCAAGGGTATTAATATTAAGTCAAGCGTAGAGCCCGGCACGGGCATTGTTTGGGGAGACCCGGCAAGACTGCAGCAGGTGATGTGGAACCTGCTCTCGAATGCTGTCAAGTTCAACCCCAATAGGGGTTGCATTGAAGTGCGGCTACGGCGCGTTGAGTCTCACGTTCAGATCAGTGTGAATGATACGGGTCAGGGCATTAGCCCAGAGTTCCTCCCCTTTGTCTTTGAGCGTTTCCGCCAGGCTGACGGCGCCATCACGAGAGCGCACGGCGGATTAGGATTGGGGCTATCAATAGTGCGCCATTTGGTGGAGACGCATGGGGGAACTGTTCGTGCGGAGAGCGCGGGTGTCGGCAAGGGTGCAACCTTCGTAGTGTACCTTCCTCTCATGGCGGCACAACATAATACCGGAAGACAACCCCAGCAGTTTTCTCCGCCGGCCGAGGGGATAGTGCCGGTTGATTGCCCCCCGACGCTTGGTGATGCGCGCGTACTCGTTGTGGATGACGAGGCCGATGCGCGGGTGCTGCTGACGACAATTATTGAGCAATGCGGGGCCAAGGTGATGGCCGTCGCATCGGCTACCGATGCGCTCGAAGCACTGGGCAGTTTCAGGCCGGATATTTTGGTGAGCGATATCGAGATGCCCAATGAGGACGGCCATTCGCTGATTCGGAGGGTGCGAGAGCTCAGTCCAAAACCGGAGGGCAAGATACCCGCTGTCGCGATAACGGCATACGCGCGGGAGGAAGACCGCATGCGTTCGATCCTGGCGGGTTATCAGGTACACTTAGCAAAGCCGATTAATCCGGCAGAGTTGATCGCCGTTCTCGGGGGCCTGGCGGGACCGAGAGAACGAAGGTGAAGGTAATATCCGCGAACGCAGGAGATTGGGGCACTCCCCTTATTAAGGTAAAGGGATAACCATGAGAATACTGATCGCTAATGACGACGGGATCTACAGCCCCGGTATAGCAGCGCTGGCCGAGGTCGCCTCCCGCTTCGGTGATGTCCGGGTTGTCGCGCCCGACGTGGAACAATCTTCGATGGGACACGCAATTACCGCGACGCGTCCCCTCTCTTATCGCCCTACTCCGCTCAAGCAGTTTGAGGCCTACCGAGTCAACGGGACTCCCGCAGATTGTGTGGCTTTGGGAGCGTACCACTGGGAGAAAGTGGACGTTGTGCTGTCAGGTATTAATCTCGGAACAAATTTGGGGAATTCAATCTGGCATTCCGGAACGCTCGCGGCCGCTAAGCAGGCCGCTCTTTTAGGCCTGCGGGGCATCGCCTTGAGTGCCCCCGTGACTAAGGGTGAGCCAAATTTTGAAGTCCTGGCGCCTTACGTCGAAAAGGTTTTAGAGCTTCTGTTACCGGATAAGGCGTTGACGCTGGTTAACGTGAATTTTCCGGAAGAACAGCCGAGAGGGCTCCGCTGGACACGCCAATCTGTCCGGCATTACGACGGCAAAGTGGTTCCGGGCGAGGACCCGATGGGGAGGCGGCACTACTGGTTTACCGTCACGCCTATTGAAGAGACGGAAGAAGGCACTGACCGCTGGGCCCTGGAGCAAGGTTGGGTATCAATGACGCCCCTCAGGCTTGACCTCACCAACGAAGCAGATCTGGCCGAGGCTCGAGCCAGGCATCCACTTGCTTGATAATTCAATCTTTTACCGGGAGCAGGTTTACATGTTTGTCATACCGATGTAGGAAACTGCTATCGGTCTACGACCGACGTGCGGCCACAAGCCGGTTAAACGAGAATAGCAGTAAAGGCCAGGGGGAGTATGGGGGGATATAAAATTCCGGAAATCGAAGTGGCGGGTCCGGCGCACTCGGTATTCGACTTAAACACACTTAGCTCCGTAGCTGCTGATGTGTTTCCAACGTTTCTGCAGCGCCAGCGGTGGTACGGCGCGAAGTCAAAGGATGTCACAGGCATTCGGCTGCTGGACGTCATCACCCTGGCCCTTCATCCCGCCCCTATTGCCGTTACGCTTCTTCGGGCGCAATTTAGCGAAGGCCCGGAAGAGACCTACCAGCTTGTCATAAGCGTGCGTCCCACGTCAGGCGAAAGCGCGTCCCCACAAGATATCTTGCGATTAGCATGTGATGGGAGTAGTGCGGTACTTTATGACGCGCTCGGTGACCCGGGCGCCTGCCAAAAGGTACTCGAGATTATCGGCACGCAATCAGATGTCGCGGGGCAGCGCGGCAAAGTCATAATCAAACGCGCCCCTTGTCTGGGCAGCGGTCATTTCGATCCCCTAACCGTCCGCCCATTAGATGTTGAGCAGAGCAATAGCTCGGTGATCTTCGACGACGCTTTATTCCTCAAGGTTTTCCGAAAGATAGAGTTCGGTATCAATCCTGATCTGGAGCTCAACCTCTTCCTGACCCAGCAGGCAGGATTCCGCCATATCCCGAAGCTGTGCGGGGCAATCCAGTACACCACACAGGATTCGTTGGCGACGCTTGCCATCGTTCAGGAATATGTTCCGAGCGGGGGGACCGGCTGGGAGGCAGCCCTCCAAGCGGTAAAGGATTATCTTAATGATCCGAATAGTAAAAACCTCAAGGCTTTCGAGAGAAAAGCACAAAATCTCGGGGCGATGCTTGGTGAGCTTCATCTTGCCCTTGCCAGGGAAGGACAGAAACCATCATTCTCACCGGAACCGGTCACAGGCGCAGACGTCTCGGAGTGGCGTGCATCCATCGGCGAACAGTTGGAGCAGGTCTGTTCGAGTCTCGAGGGGTGCGAGGAGATCAAGCTTAAACTTAGGGCGGTGGTAGATAAGGCCTTCGATTCTTTAGAAGAAGCCGAGGATCTTGGCCTGAAGATCCGCCATCACGGCGACTACCACTTAGGACAGGTCTTGAGCACTTCAAGGGGGTGGATGATCCTTGATTTCGAGGGGGAGCCCAACCGGTCACTGGAAGAGCGAAGGCGCAAGCACACCCCGCTGCACGATGCGGCGGTGATGCTCCAATCATTCAACTACGCGGCCCACACCGCGCTCTTAAAGCACGTCAAGCCGAATGGCGATGAATGGAGGGGGCAACAGCCCTATGCAGACGCCTGGGAGATGATGGCCCGTCACGCCTTCCTCCAAGGGTATCTTGATGCGGTGAGCAATTCACGAATCCTTCCTTCGAGGCAAGAGGACCGGCGTAAGCTGTTAGAAATATTTGAGCTGGATAGAGTAATCATCGAGACCCGTTATGATCTGGACAACCGGCCTGATTGGGTCGACATATCGCTCATCCGTATTCGACGGATATTGAGGGGGGGCAGGCCGGTCGATGATCGATACGGCAATGAGCGAAGATCGATACAGGCCCTCCTGCGCCTTTACTGCCATTGATAACAATAGATGCCGGCGTATATTCGGCGCAAATTTTGGACACTCTATTCGTGAGGCGGGCGAAAAAATCGCGTGTGACACCGGATCAATACCAGACGCCGCGGGTCTTGTGACCGGCAAAACACACGAGCACCCCGTAGCCATTCACGAGAGGCATTAGGGAGATATGACGTCGGAGTTGCCCGGGCATGGGATGCCGTACGGCCCGGGCGGCACAATGAAAGGCCGCGCGAACAGGTCAGGTCGTTTGAAGTTAAGTAACTCCGCGGTGTTGCGAGCCGTGGCGTCGCGCACCGTGAGTGGCTTCAAGCGCCAGCGCCATTCAATCATCTTGAGAATTGAGGTATGATCATAGACGTGAGATGAAGCCCTAGACGACGCAAGTCCGCGTACCGACCAGGGTGAGATGATGAGGCAGGGAACGCGGAAGCCGCGCAAAGCAGTAGCGGGGTTAACGTCGGGCGCGACGGTGGGAGGCACGTGATCAAAAAAACCGCCCCACTCGTCGAAGTTGATCACGAGTATTGTGTGCGGCCAGTTCGGGCCCGACGTGACCGCACTATAGATCTGGTCGAGGAGCGCTTCACCATTACGTATATCATCATGGGGGTGGTCGTCGTTGCCCTCAAACGGGTCGGCGGTGAAGGTAGGGTCGACGAAAGATACCTGCGGTAAAGCGCCCGTGGCACAGTCTAGAAGGAACTCGGCGTAGGGACGTATAATCGATGCATACTTCGCGCCCCACAGGCCAAGAAATGGAAGATTACCGAAATAGTAGCGGCCGGTCAGCCCCTTCTGAGCGAGCCGATCCCAGATGGTAGGGAGTGTTGAGAGTTGTGGGGTGTTAGAAATGCGGTCGGTCTGCGCCGCGTGCTGGTAAAAGCGGTTAGGGAAGGTCGGCCCCATGGTCGCCGCGAAGTAGGTGTCAAGAGTGGTCCAATCGGGCGCCGCCTGGCCGAAAAATGGTAAGTCACTCTGGGTGTAGTAGCCGATGGAGTAAATGTCGTTATTGCCGGCCCGCAGCCAGCCATCGCAAGCGCCGTTGTTGTATTCGACTCTGCCTCCCTCATACGAATGGTCAGGGTCAGGGTGCCCGCAACCTTGATAATCAGGAAAGAGCGGGTAAGTCTGGCGGGGCACACCCAGCCTATCGAAGTAGGTCAGCCCCGCCTGGCGTCCCTTCGCACGTGGCAGCCAACCAAGGAAGTGGTCGAAGGAGCGGTTTTCCATCATCACGAGTACGACGTGCTCGATGCCTGATTCCTCCGGGTCCGGCAACTGATGTAGCCTGTGCCTCCTATTTTCCTCGCGCTCCTCCTGATCCTCTTCCTGACCCATTTCCTGGGCCGCCATCCGCGCGACGGACCCGCAGGCCAGCATCCCGGCAGTCGTGGCGATGCCGGTGAGAAAGCGGCGCCGTGAGAGATGCTCCATGCCGGCACGATGGGATGTGCCAGAACCGGACGAAGGTCTTTCGACTTTTGTCTGATCAACGTCTTGGGCGGAGTAGCCTTTGCTCTGAGTGTCATGCTCGCTGACGGCCTCTTTGGTGGGCTCATTCGACATCGGATACGTTCCTCCTCTTAATGCCTGGCATCAGTCTTCTGTCGGCAGTTCCCGGGCGTGGCACAAGTTTTCGATTGGCGAAACAACTACTCCTCATTCTGTTCAAGCAAAAGGCTGCTGTCGGATGACGGCTATGTTTGGCCAGGTAACAATTTGTGCCGACCAAGAATACTAAAAATTAATAGCTGTTCGACTCAGGAATGTAAAAATATTAATCGAATCGGGTTAAATCTGTGTTAGAGGAGGGTTAAGTCTCTTTTAAATTACATACCTGGAGGCACTTCGTATCCACACTGCGACATACACTAGCGTTCAATTTGATGCGCCTTCGCAGGCAGAGTGTCAGGGCGAGGCTTACTCCCAGTATCGGTGGTCCTGGAAGAAGAAGGCGTCGTCGCGGCTGTTGGCAACAGTTTTTATGAAGAGGCGAATAAACTTGAAATATCCCATCTTCTTGAATCTTCTGTTAGTCGTGAACACATAACCGGGAACGATTCCGAACCGGTCGCCCGCCACATTTTTACTTAAGAAATAGTCCTCGGCGTACAGCACCCTTTCATCAAACCCGCCGAGCTCGTTAAAACGCTCCCGATCAAAAAGCGTAAATGCGCCGGGACTGAATGGCCTGGAATACTTGGAGCCGAGTTGGAGCAGCGCGTTCACCCCGTACATTAAGTTATCGAAAACCCTCTTCTCCTTGGAAAGTATACAGGTGGTGAGGCAGTGCAGATGACGCCGCTTCATCCGCTCGACCGCGCGCCTGATCAACCCCGCCGTGCCCAATTCAATATCGGCGTCAATGAACAGGATATACTTGCTCCGAGCCATTCGCGCGCCCGCATTCCGGCCCTCGGCGGGAAGGCCACCCGGAATGATCGTGATCGGTAACAGGCGCGTGTATCCGCGCACCACCTCGAGCGTCGCATCCGTAGAGGCCGCATCGGCGATGTAAATCTGAGTCCCCTTAATGTGCTCATAGTCCTGCCGGCAGATTGAATCCAGCAGACGGCCGATCAGCCGCTCCTCATTCTTGACGGGCACGACGATTGTCAGCTCATTATTCATACCGGTGTATTCTTACTCCGCGTTGATCCACTGTGACGTAGGTGGCCGGAGACTGCACCCAGCAACCTGTGTTGTAGTAGCTGATGCCCTCGACTTCAAGGTGCATCGCCGCGTGCGTGTGTCCGCAAAAGACGAAGTCCGCCGAGCAGGCGGCCGCGTGTCCGAGCGCGCCGGCGGCCACCCTCTTTGACATCCTGAGCCACGAAGTATTCAGCTTGTCGAGGTATCGACTGAACTTCTGCTGGCCGCAATCGCACTTCTGAATCCAGGTGTAGAAAAATGATCCGAGGTCGCTTAACAGCGCGTTGTCTACCAGAAACCGGTCAAACTGGTGACCGTGAATCGCCAGGCAGCGTTTACCGCCAAAACTCCAGGCGTACTCCTGGTAAACTTTGATCCCGACAAGGTGAGACATAACTTCTGAAAGTCCCTGATCGTGGTTCCCTTCCACCCACACAATCTCCACGTCCCTTTTGGGGTTAGAAAGTTTCCGGATAAACGAGAGGAGTTCCCAGTGCTCTTTCTTAAGACGTTTGAAATTCAGGTCGCTGAATATATCACCGAGCAAAATGAGCCGGTCGAAGACGTGAGACTGAAGCACCGTCAGCAAATCCTTAGCCCTGCTCACTTCGGAGCCAAGGTGCACATCGGAAACTATGATTGTCTCAACGCGGTCAACCATCCGGCATATTCATGCTCGCGTGCCTTCAACCCTTGACATGCATCTCAAGATAAATCGTCCGGCCCGAGAACCCCTTCTCAGCGCTTTCCCGCCGGCTCAACAAAAATGGCTGCGTGAATTCTCTCCCCTTGGAGAGTCACCACGCAGCCATTGAATGCCGCCAATGAGATAAATTCGACCAGTGTTGGGTAGCACAGATAACGCTAACATTGACAAGCGAACAAACTGTTACCGCACTATTAAATGTTGGTTAACAAGCGCTCTGTTGAGCCGGCGGTGAGAAGGCCCATTGAGGGTGGCACCGGTTGGGACTCAATATTTAATCGACACTTAACAGGTAATTAACGCAACCGTCACAAGGCCCTGGTAGTACTGCACAGCCGCCTCAATTTTAAAGTAGAGCTTATGATGAGAATGAAAAGAACCCCTTTGCTGGCGTGTTGGCCGTCATGCGCGCTGTGTTTATCCAGCGCCTCTTCTATCACTCGGACGGAAGCCTCGTCTCAGGGCGAGGGTCAAGACCGGGACGGAGAAGGGCGCCTCTATTCGTCGAGTTTTGCTGCTCAGTGCCGGTGACCCGCATGCCGGTGATAGGGGTGATAGATAAGTAAGGCGCCGACTCAAACGGGGTAAGGGCAATCATGCGATCACCCCCTCCCCAACACTTGAAAGGCCTCATCTCCGCCGGCGTTTGCGCCTACTGCAGTGCAAATTCCATTTCTGTTGATGATCTCATTCAGACTCGACGGTCCAAGCTCTTTTCAGCCTCCGGCGTTCAATAATTTCATCAACATTTAAGGTTTTGCACATTTGAATTTAAGTTCTAAATTCTAAGCTGCGGCATCACTTTGCAAAGGACCTAATCGCTTTACACATACGCCAACCGCTAAGTCTGGAGAAACCTCCGGAAAGGAAACTAGCTATGACGATATTCGTAAAGGCCAGTAAATCTATCCGCTTCTGGGCGATATGGATGGGAATCTGTTTGCTCGCCGTGCTCTCCATATCACTCGTTACCGCGCAGGAGCCTACCCGGCTCGTGACCGGCAAGCGCATCACGCTTCCGCCGCTCGGCACGCGACAGAACGTCGGAAGCTTGCCGATGAACATTATTCTCAGCCCGAACGGGAAATATGCTGTGACCACCGACATGGGGCTCCGCCAGTCGCTCTGGTCCCTGCGGACGAGTAACGGGGTGGGCGTCTCGCACGTCGATTTCCCTAATAATCCCGGTCCGAACGCGACGACCAACGGACTCTATTACGGGCTCGCGTTCAAGCCGGACGGCACGCTCTACGCCGCGCAGGGAAATAATGACTCGATCCTCATCCTGAAGCTTTCCAGCAGCGGTCAATTGACCCAGACCGGGAGCATCAAAACGAAAAAAAATGATTTCCCGTCGGGACTCGCGCTGGATCGTCGCGGGATGCTCTACGTCAGTAATAACGACCCGAGCGCCTACAATGTGCCGTCAAGTGTCGCCATCTATGATACCGCGACCAACGCGGAGGTCGGCCGTTTTGCCTTCAGCGACAGTTTTGGCGGCACACCGAACTTTCCGCTTTCAATTGCCGCCCTCTCCGACGGGAGCAAAGTTTACGTCGCCAGCCAGCGCGACAGCGCCGTGTATGTCCTGAACACAAGCAATCCTGCCGCTCCGGCCCTAAGTACAAAGATTTCGACAGGATCTCATCCGGATGCTTTGCTGCTTAACAGATCGCAGGATCGACTGTATGTCGCTAACGCACACAGCGACACCATTTCCGTGATCGAAACGGACGACGACAGCATCAGCGAGACACTGCTGCTCCGCCCCGAGCGTTTACGCAAGGTCGCCGGCGCGACGCCAACGGGTCTGGCGCTCTCGGCTAATGAAAAGTTCCTTTACGTCGCGCTCGGCGACATGAACGCAGTCGCCGTTGTGAAGGTCAACGGCGAAGAACTCAAGCTGAAGGGTTACATCCCTCTCGGTTGGTACCCCACCGGCGTCGTCATCAGCGGCGACGGCTCCAAAATGCTTGTCACCAACGCCAAAGGAACCAAGACCCGCAACCCCGACCCCCAATACAAACAGGGCGTCTTTGAGCAAGATCCTTCGTACATCGAGAACATCATTGAAGGGAATGTCTCGTGCATTTCGATCCCTAACGAGGAGCAACTGGAAAGATTCACGGACCAGGTCCTGGCCAATAACGGGATACGCAGCGAGAAAGAGGATAACAACAAGGGTGACAGGAAGGGCGACGATGATGATTCTGACCGCCCACCGGCAAGAGACCAACGACTCGACTCGATCGGCCTTAGGGCCGGCAAGATCAATCACGTCATCTACATCGTCAAGGAGAACCGCACTTACGATCAGGTGCTGGGCGACCTGCCACAGGGGAACGGCGACCCGTCGCTGGTGCTGTTCGGGCCACAGGTGACGCCGAACCAGCACGCGCTGGCCCGGCGATTCGTGCTGCTGGACAATTTCTATGACAACGGCGAGGTCAGCGGCGACGGGTGGCCCTGGAGCACGCAGAGCATGGCCAACGAGTATGTGATCAAAAACGTCCCGTACAATTATGGTGATCGCGGCCGCAACTACGATTTCGAGGGGCAGAACAACGGCTACCTTACCGGGGGCTTCCCCGCGACCGATCCTGACGGGAAACCGCTGTCCGTGGCATTCCCCGCCGGCGCCCCGCCGATTCCGGATGCGGCCGAAGCGCCGGGAGGCCACCTCTGGGATATCGTCGAGCGAGCGAATCTGTCGTACCGCAACTACGGGTTCTTTTACTCATTCGGCGTATCGCAAGGAGGCGCTTCTATTATACCGGACAATTATCCGGCCAGCGCCGGACTGCGGCCGGCGGGCCATGACCTGGCGGGCAAGAGCGACTTCGACTATCGACGCTATGACAACGACTATCCCGACAGCGAAGCCCCGAGCAGCTATGGCTGTCTTTACCAGCGTACCTCCTACGGTAAATACGCCATGCCGAGCCGCTTCTCGGAATGGAACCGCGAATTCCACGAGATGCTGCAAAAAGATCCGAGCGGCAACTCCGTGCCGGCCTTGATGACGGTCCGTTTCAACCACGATCACACGCAGGGAACCACGCCCGGCAAATTTTCACCCAAAGCTGAGGTCGCCGATAACGATTACGCGGTCGGACAGTTGGTGGAGGCCGTCAGCAAAAGCCCGATCTGGAAGAGCACGGCGATCTTTATTATCGAAGACGATGCGCAGGACGGCCCCGATCACGTGGACGCTCACCGCTCGATCTGCTTCGTGGTCAGTCCCTGGATCAAGGCTCACTCTGTTGATCACACCTTTTACAACACGGACAGTGTGCTGAAGACCATCGAGATGCTGCTCGGGCTACCCCCCATGAGCCAGTATGACGCCATCGCGAATCCGATCCTGGACTTCGACGGCGCGCCACAGAACAGTGCCACCTATGCGGCGATTCTCCCGGCCAAGGAGATCATCTGCGACAAGACCCCGGCGATGGCGGCGATCGGCCGCAACGACCCGTTGCGCAAGCTGGCCCTCCAGTCGTTAAAGATGGATTTCGAACATCCCGACAGCGCACCTGCCGGCCTGCTCAACGAAATCATCTGGAAGAGCGTCAAGGGTTATCACTCCAAGATGCCGGCCCCGCGTCATACCCTGGCACAGGGCCGGGCCAATAAATCGGCGCAAAGGGACAGGGACGGGAGTTAGCCGAAAGATACGTATTAACAAACGGTGGTGGATCAACCAGGGAAAAAGTTTAGAGCCCGCCTGAGAGGGCAAAGGGTTTGCAATCAAAGCCAGCTAAAGCTTGAACTCTGAACTCATCTCTCTCTGTATTGATCCACCACCCGGAAATCTTCTCGCTCCAAATAATTGAGACACGACAAAGGAGAGACTACCCCTATGAAGCAAAGAATTTTGACGGCGAGCAAACTTGTCGTCGCCCTTATTGCAGTCTGTATGTTGGGCGCCAACCTCCAAGCTCAGGAGGTGACCTTCAAGCCCTACATTCAGCCGGGCGATGCCGGCGGTTTCGGCCACGCCGACCAGATGGTTGTTGCCTGGCAGACCAACGAGAAATCGCCAAACCCAAGCGCATATACGGTACAGTACGGTACGAGCATGGCGCTCGGTCACAGCGCCAGTGTGAAAGGCCGTGTGGTGGACAATTACCTGGCCGCCGATCCTAATCTGGCGTCGCTCTCTATCCCCACGGCCTACGGCGCGCATACCGACTACTACGCGGTGCTGAAAGGCTTAAGCTATGACACCAACTGTTTTTACAAGGTGACCGGCCCGGGGCTGCCGGCCGAGGGGTTCGCTTCATCTTTTCACACCCGCAAGCGCGGCAACCGGTTCTCCTTCCAGGTACAGGGTGATGAGGGCTACTACCCCGGCATCCCGAAAGCAAAGCCGACGGATCCTAGCCTCGTCGCGAACTTTGAGGCGCGCATCATCCACACGATGTTCAACGTCAATAAGCTCTCGTTACCGGGACAGCCGAAGCTTCCCACGCCCGACCTGGCGCTGAACACAGGCGACAATGTTTATATCGCGGGGGCCGACAGCAACTACCGCGACGTCTGGATGTCTGACTGGAACAGCGATGTCGACTCGAACGAGCGCGGCGCACCCTACATTCGCAAGATTCCGCTGTACATTGTGGATGGTAATCACGACGTAGGCGGCACAGGCGCGACCGCGAACCTGCTGGCCGATAGCGGGCCGACGACGCCCGGTTTCTCCGGACCGGGGCCTTTCGGGGGCGGAGTGGGTGGAGGCGATGCGCTCACCTTCTTCAATAACTACTATTTCCCGCTCAACGGCCCCGCGGGGGTTGACATCCAGAATAGGTTCAATGCCGATAGCTCGACGCCGAGCAACTTTTTCTTTCAATACAGCGGGTTCAACAACGGACAGAACTATGATTCTCCTGGCGCCATCGAAGCGTTGCGGGCGAGCACGAGTGTCAACACCGGAAAGGGTCAGAAGCGCCAGATCGACCACATGAGTAACTACTCATTCGATTACGGCAACGCGCACTTCGTCTTCCTGGACGCCAACCCGCACCTGTTCGACAATCTTCTGCCCGGCGGCGCCACCTACCAGAACCCGCCATCGTTTCCCTTTCCGTCGTACCCGTCAGTCTTGCGGGATTGGCTCATTAAAGACCTGGATCGCAGCCAACAGACCTGGAAGATCGTCGTCTACCACCAGCCCGCCTTCTCTTCGGGCAACGCAACCCTGCGTAACGACCAGATGCGGACCGTTGCTAAGTTCCTTGAAGACCACGGCGTCAACCTCGTTTTCAACGGCCACGAACACAACTACCAGCGCACGCTTCCGCTGCGCGCTTTGCCCGGCGTGGCCATGACACCAAACTCGCCAGGCCCGCCGGCGGTCGCTATCGACAAACAATTTAATGGGGGTACCAAAACCGTTCCCGACGGCGTGCTCTATTTCGTGGAGGGAGCGGGGGGCAACCGCGACTTTGATGACGCGTTGCCGAACCCGCGCGGCAGCGACCCTAACACGATAGATCAGGAGGACTCTGCGACCGGCACCTTCACCCCTCCCGGGTCGACACAATCATTCCCTAAAGGCCCTGAATCCTGGCTGGATACCAACCTCACTAATACTGCGATGACCCCCTTTCTTCCCAGCGCCGGGTCCGGCCCCAAGATCACCGCGCGGTTTAAGGGTAAAATCTTCTCCTTCGCCGATATCGTGGTAGATGATAACAAGCTGACTCTTTACCAGATCTCCGAGCCGCTCTTAAATTCGTCCTCGGCCACCGCGAGCAACCCTGCTCCCTTCGGCACGGATATTAACGGTAAACCTCTCAACGACCCGATCCCCGACACCGTCTTTGATCCGGCGACCCGCAGCGTCGTTTCCCCTCCTGCCACGGGCACGCCTGCGTTACTGGACAAGGTCACCGTCACTAAACCGAACGTGAGCGGGAGTGTCAGAGCCAGGCTTTCGGCCCCGCGCCGGGCGCTCCGCGATAGTTCTTTCGTCTATACCTTCGATGTCACCAATAAGGCGGGCTTCGCCTTAAATGGCACGCAGGCCGTGATGAATCTGCCAACCGGCGTCAAATTCGTCAGCGCCGTCGGCGCTGACGTGACGACGAGCGGGCAAGATGTTGTCATCACGCTCGGCCGGCTCGCCCCGGGAGAGCGCCGTATCCTGCACATCCAGGTGCAGGTGCTCGCAGCCACCCCTGCCGATGCGAACCTCATTGGCACGGGGGTTCTCCGCTCCGGGACCGCCCTACCCGTCAATACCAACACCGTGAAGACGAAAGTGGTCAAGAAGGAGAATGACGACGATGATCAAGAAGACGATGACGGCGAAAACTGAGACGATATGGCTCCGGCGCAAACGCTGAGCGAGCGGGGTCGTGCAGTACGAGAGATTTAAGGATGATGAGATCCGGAGAGGCAGGCGGTTGAGAATTACGCCTGCCTCTCACAAAATGCGCGCCCCCTAAATCTATTGAGGCTTCCTTGAGCGGATCCGGGGATGCATTGAATCTTGGGTCATACTCCAGGCGTCGTCAGTGACAGGCCCCTGGACGCTTCACCTCAATGTTCATTGATCGGAGGAATATGACTAATCGCCAGTTACTCAAGGAACGAGTTGCGACGCTAACAGACGCGGAGGTTACGGAGGTCT
>CAYLJO010000146.1:0-15986 GCA_964383905.1 uncultured Blastocatellaceae bacterium | reverse complement strand
GTTAAATGGCGCCATGTTTGAGAAGGACTTCCTCCGCTGTCTTGTGACCGAGTTGTACCGCCCATTGAAGAGGCGTTTCCCCTCTACTCGTCTTGCCATTTACAGCTGCTCCGCCCGCGATCAATAATTCGACGATTTCCGCTGTCGGCTTCTTGCGGATGCCGTCGCCGGGATACATATCCCATTGCACCTCGCTATCTATGGCCCGGCGATGTGTTGGTTATAGAGTCGCCGGTGCGCAACATCCAAGCTGGTCATGATTGGTCAGTATCTTACCCCAGTTCAGTTTTTCGCCCGTCAACTCTTCTCTCCACACCCACGCATTTTCAGCCACCCATTATTCCACCACTACCGGGCCACGCATGCTTGACACGCTTCTACTGCGCTCTGCTACCATCCTTCTTTTACGCATGCCAGCGAGCGCACGGACATTGATATCCATGGAGTTGCGGCAACGCTTCGCACGAGCCCAACGCGTTCTGGTTCTGACCGGAGCAGGCGTATCGGCGGGGTCGGGGGTTCCGACATTTCGTGGGGGAGGAGGGACTGCCGCCTGGAAGGGAATGCCCTTCAATGTGATCTCTTCAGCCGGAATGCTGGAGCGAGACCTTCCGGCCGTGTGGGAGTGGTTTGACTACCGGCGCGGCGTGCTGAAAACCGTCAGCCCGAATGCCGCGCATATTGCGCTCGCGCGCTGGCAAGACCGCTTCGCCGATTTCACACTCGTCACACAGAATATAGATGGCCTGCACGCGGCGGCCGGCTCGCGCGACGTGATAGAGCTTCACGGCAACATCTGGCGGGCACGTTGCGCCGCATGCAGGTCAAGGAGAGACCTAACCGACGAAAGCGACCCGACAAGACCACCCGCTTGCACTGAATGCGGCAGCCCAATGCGACCGGACGTCGTCTTGTTTGGCGAGATGCTTCCGGCCGGGGCATTTGAAAGCGCTGCCGCTAAGGCCGACAACTGCGACCTCTGCTTCGTCGTCGGCACATCGGCCCTGGTTTACCCGGCGGCTGCACTGCCCGAGTTGGCGGGCGCGGCGGGAGCCTACGTGGTTGAGATTAATCCCGAACCGACCCCACTCTCCGCACTGTGCGATGAGGTGATTAGCGGCAGGGCAGGCGATATCCTGCCGCAGCTTGAAGTCTGATGAAAACACTCTATTTTGACTGTTTCGCCGGCGCGAGCGGCGATATGATTCTCGGCGCGCTGGTGGCGGCCGGCGTCGACTCGCGTCAGTTGGCGGAACAAATAGAACTGCTGGGCGTCGCGAATTACGAGATTGAATTTGTGACGGTCGATCGTTCCGGTATCAGCGCGACGCACGCGCGGGTTCGCACCGCGCCAGAACGCCAGCACCGTCACCTCCGTCACATTCTTCAAATCATTCAAGATTCGCGCCTGAGCGAAAACGTCAAAAAACGGGCCGCGCAAATCTTTTCAAGGCTTGCCGAAGCCGAAGCGCGTGTGCATAACCTCCCCGTCGAGCGCATCCATTTTCATGAGGTCGGGGCACTTGATGCGATCATCGATGTTGTCGGAGCGGCGATCGGTTTTGAGCTGCTGGGTATCGAACGCTTCGTTTCATCGCCGCTACACGTCGGCAGCGGCACGATCGAAATGGCTCATGGTTGCTTTCCGGTCCCGCCTCCGGCCGTGACAGAGCTTTTGCAGGGCGCACCCGTTTACGCGACAGGCATTGTGGGTGAGCTCGTCACGCCGACCGGCGCGGCCATCATCAGCACGGTTTGCCAGTCGTACGGTCCTTTACCAAAAATGAGGGTCGCAGCCACCGGCTACGGGGCGGGCTCACGAGAATACAAAGATTTTCCCAATGTGCTGCGCGTTATGATCGGCGAAGGAGAGGCGGGCGAAGCGATCACGAGCGGGGCGATGACGGATGAGCGGCTTTACATCGTCGAGACGAATATTGACGACATGTCGCCGCAGCTTTTCGGTTATGTGATGGACCGCGCGTTGGAGAGGGGGGCGCTCGACTGCTATTTTACGCCCGTCCAGATGAAGAAGAATCGCCCCGCCGTGCTCCTCTCCATCCTGTGTCGCCCGGCTGATCGAAACGCGATGAGCGAGCTGCTGTTGACGGAGACGACGACCCTCGGCGTGAGGAGTTATCAGGTGGAGCGGCGGGCGCTCGAGCGTGAGACGGTGCGCGTGGAAACGCCCTACGGCCCAATTGAGGTTAAGGTCGCCCGCCTCGACGAGCGCGTGATCAAAGAGATGCCCGAATACGAGCAGTGTCGCCGGGCGGCCGAGCGCGCACGGGTCGCGTTGCGTGTTATCGAGGCCGCGGCTCTCGCAGCTTATGCTAAAGTGAAAGAGTCATAAGAGACCTGTAATTAAGGAAGGGAAGTGAAACATGGGCACACAACTCTCCGGCGCCGAAAAGGATGAAGAGCTATTGGAAGGGCCACGGAAGGTTGTTGATCTGGAGAAAATCGCTCGCGGCGTACGCTTGATACTCGAAGGCATCGGCGAAGACCCGGGGCGGCCCGGCCTGCAGCGCACCCCCGAGCGCGTCGCGGAAATGTATGCTGAATTGACCGCGGGCATGCGCGAGGATCCGCACGAGCACCTCATTCCGCTGCCGGGCGAGACGCATGACGAAATGGTGATCGTCAAAGACATCAGTATTGCTTCGATCTGCGAGCACCATCTCGCGCCGTTTGTCGGCAAGTGCCATATCGCGTACATTCCAAAGGATGGGCGCATCGTCGGCCTCTCGAAACTGGCGCGTCTCGCTGAAACCTATGCGCGTCGCTTACAGGTTCAAGAACGCTTAACAACAGAGATTGCGGACACGCTTTTCAACGCCCTCAAACCGCTTGGCGTGATGGTGGTGATCGAAGCCGAGCATACGTGCATGACGCTCAGGGGGGTCAGGAAACCTGGAGCCATCACGGTCACTTCGGCTGTCCTCGGCGGTTTTCGCAAAGACCAGCGCACCCGCGCCGAAGCGATGGCCCTGATCAAAGGTAGGGGTTAAAAACCCTACTAGGTAGCACATCTAATCTGTTTAATATGAATCGTTTAGGCATCAAATGCTCATGAAGAAGTTAAATACTTTCACCATCATTTTATTGATCATCGCGCTCGCTGGGAGCGCTATTTCACAACAGTTAAGCGGGGCTTCCGGCCCGATTAGAGAAAGCGCGTTGCGCGCGCACATCAAATTTCTCGCCGACGACCTACTTGAAGGACGCGGTACGGGGGCGCGCGGCGGTGATCTGGCCGCCAGGTACATCGCCGCTCAGCTTGAAGATATGGGACTGAAGGGGGCGGGCGCCAACGGCAGTTTCTTTCAACCGGTCTCTCTGGTCGGTGTGAAGGCCGATCCCCGGACCGGGCTGATAATCAACAGTCCGGAGAGGCAGGAGACTTTTCGATTCGGAGATGAATTCGTTGCTTTCACCGGCGCGCAAGTTCCCGAAGTCTCTGTTAACGCCGAGCTGGTCTTCGTCGGCTATGGCATCGAAGCTCCTGAACAGCGCTGGAATGATTATAAGGGCAGTGCCGAAGACTACCGCGACAAGATCCTCGTGATGCTGGTCAATGATCCTCCCGCGACGCCCGCCGAGCCGAATCTCTTCGGCGGCAAGGCGCTCACGTATTACGGACGCTGGACGTACAAGTACGAGGAGGCGGCGCGCCGCGGCGCGGCCGGCGCGATCCTTTTGCACACAGACGAATCGGCCGGTTACCCGTGGAGCGTTGTGCGAACCTCCAATGGCTCATGGCGTTTCGATCTCGCGCGCGATCAGAACGACCGCACGCCCTTTCTTAAATTGCGCTCCTGGATGACCGACGCGGCGGCGCGGCGCATGATGCAGTTGGCCGGGCAGGACCTTGACGCCTTGCGCAGGCAGGCCGCGTCGCGCGACTTCCAGCCGGTGAAATTAAGTCTGCGTGCCTCGATCGGCCTTAGGAGCGAATTAAAACGCGTCGAAGCGCCGAACGTGGCAGCAATTTTGCCGGGACGTGACCCAAAACTGCGCAACGAATATGTGGTCTATTCCGCGCACTGGGATCATCTGGGCATCGGCGAGCCGGACAAGAGAGGCGATACTATTTATAACGGGGCGGTGGATAACGCTTCCGGTGTCGCAAGCGTACTTGAGATCGCCGCTGCGCTGGCGAGACTGCCCGAGCCGGAGCGACCTCGCCGCTCCAGCCTATTTCTCTTCCCGACGGCCGAAGAGCAGGGCTTACTCGGCGCCGAGTGGTATGTGAAACACCCGCTCGTGCCGTTATCGAGGACCGCTGCCAACATCAATCTTGATTCGATGAACATACTGGGTCTGACGCGCGATTTTGTGCCGCTCGGCGCCGAACGCTCGTCGCTCAAAGCGGTCGCCGAGGCGGTCGCGCGCGAGCGTGGGATGCGAGTCGACGAGGACCCGCGCCCCGAGCAGGGATCGTTCTATCGCTCGGACCACTTCCCGTTTGCTAAGGCGGGTGTGCCTTCGATCAGTTTGAAGGAGGGCGATGATTTCGTCGGGCGGCCCAAAGGGTGGGGCGAGAAGCAGTTCAATGCCTACAACACGGCCCACTACCATCAACCTTCTGATGAATACAGCCCGACGTGGAATTTCCAGGGCATGATTCAGGAGGCGGAGATCGCCCTCGCCATCGGCCGCCGCGTCTCCGACACGGGCGAGATGCCGCGCTTCAATCCTGATGACGAGTTCGCCAAGGCCCAGCAAAAAAGAGACAGCGGGAGGCAGTAAACGGTCGAGAGTAGATTATGAATAGATGATCATTCCGTCTTACTAACATTTACCATTCGTCATTGGCGGTTCACGACTGATGAAAACTTTTTACGTCACAACGCCGATCTATTACGCCAACAGCACCCCGCATCTGGGAAGCCTCTACACGACCATCGTGGCCGACTGCCTGCAGCGCTACAAGCGCCAGCGCGGCTACGGGACCTATTTTTTAACCGGGACGGATGAGCACGGCATCAACATCCAGCGCCTCGCCGAGAAGAAGGGCGTCACACCCAAAGAGTATGCAGATTCGGTCGTGGATCAGTTCAAAAAGATGTTCGCCGAGTTCGGACTCGACACGGCGCACGGCGGGTACGACCTCTTTATGCGGACGACGGAGCCTTTCCATTACGAAGGGGTGAGCGAGCTGTGGAGGCGTATGAGCCGTGCCAAAACAACGAAGGGCCGTGACCCGATCTACAAGGGCCATTACGAGGGGTGGTTCTGCCCGTCATGCGCGGAATACAAGACCGAAGACGAGTACGAAAAGCCTCAGCGCGAGGGGGATCCGCCGATATGTCTTGAGCATTTGAGACCGCTCGATCGTGTTTCGGAGGAGAGCTATTTCTTCCGCCTCTCAGATTATGCGGAAGCGCTGCTGGCCCTCTACGAAGAGCGCCCGCAGTTCATCCGACCCGAGGCGCGACGCAACGAAGTCATGAGCTTCGTGCGCGGCGGCCTGCAGGATCTGTCGATCAGCCGTCAAAAGAGCTCTGTCAGTTGGGCCATTCCCGTGCCCGATGATCCGTCGCACACCATCTACCTCTGGTTCGACGCGTTAAGCAACTACATCACGGCCATCGGTTTCGGCAACGAAGAGCGTGAGCGCGCCGTCGGCTTTGAAAAATTCTGGCCGGCGCTTCACCTGGTCGGCAAGGACATCCTGCGCTTTCATGCCGTCTACTGGCCGGCCTTTCTCATGGCGGCGGGTCTTGAGCCTCCGCGGGCGGTCTTCGCTCACGGCATGTGGCAGGACGCGACCGGTCGCCGGATGTCCAAGTCGCTCGGCAACGCCATTGATCTGGATCTTTTGCACCGTCACTTCTCAAACGACGCGATCCGCTACTTCTGCCTGCGCGAGATGGTCTTCGGACAGGACAGCAAGTTCGGTTACGAAGCCATTATCGACCGCGCGAACAGCGACCTGGCGAGCGGCCTGGGTAATCTCTTGAGCCGTACGCTGACCATGATCCAGCGCTACTCCGGTGGCGTGATTCCACCGCCGGCTCTGGGTGAAGAGAGCTACCTGGCGGCGAAGCGCGCCGGCGTTGATCCTGACCCGATGGCTCTCGCCTCCGCACTGGAACACGCGAGAGACCAGTTTATCGGGCACATGGATGATTTTGCCTTTAGCCGCGCGCTGGAGTCAGCATGGACCATCGTCGCCCGCGCGGATAAGATGATCTCCGATGCCAAGCCGTGGGAGCTGGCAAAAAACGCAGAGCAGAAGCAGATATTGAACGCGGTCTTGTACAGGTCTGCCGAAACACTGCGCTGGCTCAGCGTGCTGCTCTACCCCGTCATGCCGGACGCGGCGCAAAAGATTGTCAGGCAGCTCGGCCTGTCCGACGAGCTATCAAAAATTGATCCGGCGGGTCTCAAATGGGGAACCCTGGCCGCAGGAACAAAGACCGGCCAGGTCGAGCCGCTCTTCCCGCGCATTGAAAAGGCGAGAACGATGGCAGAAATCGAGAAAGCAAGCCGGCCCACCGGAACGCACGCGACGGAAGCAGAGAGGGTGGCGGGAGCGCCCATCAGCAGGGAGACGCAGCCCGCGCCGCCGGCTCGGCGGGCGACGGAAGCGGAGAAGGTCGCCGGCGCACAGAAGACACAGCCTGAGGCGGACGGTAATTTCATCGAGATCACTGATTTTGCCAAAGTTGATCTACGCGTCGGCGAGATTTTGACGGCAGAGCGTGTACCCAAATCTGATAAGCTTCTACGTTTCACGATTGATCTTGGCGAAGCCGAGCCGCGCCAGATACTCGCCGGCATTGCGCAATACTACGAACCTGAGAAGCTGATCGGGCGTAAGGTTATCGTGGTGACTAATCTTAAACCGCGCAAGCTTCGCGGCTTGGAATCGCAAGGCATGATCCTCGCGGCCTCCTTCGGGGAGGAGGGGCGGCCCGTGGTCGCGACGTTCACGGAAGATGTGCCGAACGGCGCGCGCTTGAAGTAGTGGCCTAACAGTTCCACAGTGATCGAGAACTGATTTCCTCGGTCGGTCTCCCCGGCGGAGAACGGTCTCCGGTTACACCACATGTACGTTGATTCCCACGCACACATTGACGGCGCCGAATACGACGATGACCGTGAGGAGGTGATTGAGCGGGCCCGCGCCGCCGGGGTCGCCGCGATTTTGAACGTCGGGACAGGCGACCCGCACAGCGGCTCGCTCGAACGCGCGGTCGAGGCTGCGGAGCGCTACGATGATATTTATGCCGCGGTCGGCGTGCACCCGCACGACGCTCGCTTATTCGATGAGCGGGCTGAGCAACGGATCAAACGGCTGGTGAAAGAAAGCTCGCGCGTGATCGCGTGGGGTGAAATCGGGCTCGATTATCACTACGATCATTCGCCGCGCCCCGTGCAGCGGGAAGTCTTCGCCAGGCAGCTATCCGCGGCCCGCGAGGCCAATTTGCCCGTGGTCATTCATTCGCGCGAGGCCCCTGAGGACACGTTGAATATCCTGCGCGGCGAATTGGGCGACCAGGCTAGGGGCGGCATCATGCACTGCTTCGGCGGAAGCTGGGGAATGGCCTCAAGCCTCATGGAACTTGGCTTCATGATCTCATTCGCTGGCAACGTGACATTCAGGAATGCCGGTGATCTGCGCGAAGTCGCGCGGCGCGTCCCGCTCGATCGCCTGCTCGTTGAGACTGATTGCCCATATTTGACGCCGGTGCCTTTCCGCGGTCGCCGCAATGAACCCGCGCGCGTCTTGGAGGTCGCGGACTGCCTCGCGCAACTTCACGGTCTCAAAGCCTCCGACATCGGACGCATCACCGCACAAAACTTCGCCCGCTTCTTTAATCTTGAGCTGAGCGCAACGGGAAGCAGCAATCTTTCGCCATATAGTCCGGCGGCTGAAGAATGATTGATAAAAAACTTTCGCTGTGACGGCGTTTGATGTTATGCTCACGCGCTATGTGAGTGCCTGAACATGATGGAAAATCGGCGGGTGGCTGCGGCCAGTTATTCTCTACTCTTTTATGGCTAAGGAAAATTCGTTCGATATTATTTCCAAGGTAGACCAGGCCGAGATCGGCAACGCGATCAATCAGACACTAAAGGAGATCAGGCAGCGATTTGATTTTAAAGGGAGCTCGGCAAACGTCGCCCTTGAGAACAAGGAACTCATTTTGTCGGCGGAAGATGAGACCCGGTTGCGCAACATGAATGACATCCTGCAGCAGAAGCTTGTCCGGCGCGGCGTGCCTCTGAAAGCCCTCACCTACGGTAAAGTAGAACCTGCTGGGGGCGGCACAGTCCGCCAGCATATCTCGATCCAGCAGGGGATCCCGCAGGAGAAGGCCAAAGAGATCGTCAAGTTCATCAAAGATACGAAGGCGAGGGTCCAGGCTTCAATTCAAGGCGATACGGTGCGCGTCTCGGGCAAAGACCGCGACACGCTGCAGGAGGTGATCGCGCAGCTTCGGGCCGGGGACTTCGGCATCGACATGCAGTTCAGTAACTACCGCTCGACTTAAGCGGTGGCGGTTCGGCACGACAAGCTTTCTGATCATCATGTACACCTCCAGTAATATAGCTGCGATCGAAGGCCCGCATATTTCGGCTCGTCGTGTCTTCAGCCTGATCGCTCCCGAGTTGGCTCAGGTGGAAGACGAGTTTGAGCGGCAGGCGCGCTCCAACATTCAGGTTATTGCCTATATCGGCGATTACTTACGCGCGTCGGGCGGCAAGCGCGTCCGTCCGGCGCTCACGATCCTGGCTAATTACGCCGTCGGCGGCGAGGCGGCGCGCTACAACTCAATACGGATGGCTGCCGTGATGGAGTTTCTTCACACGGCGACGCTGGTCCATGACGACATCATTGATAACGCGGAAACGCGGCGCAACAGTCCTTCGATCAATTCGCGCTTCGGCAATCAAACCGCCGTATTGATGGGCGATTGGCTCTACATGTCCGCATTCGAGACCAGTCTGGCCGAGCGCTCACTACCGATTCTAGACATCCTGACGGCCGTGACCCGTAGGATGACTGAAGGTGAGTTGCAGCAGCTGACGCTGCTCGGTCGCACGGACGTTTCAGAAGAGCAGTACTTCGACATACTGCGCCGCAAGACGGCCTACCTATTTAGCGCCTGCTGCGAGATCGGCGGAATCATGGGCGGGGCCGATGAAGCGCGCCAGCTTGCGTTGCAAGAATACGGGATGAGCCTCGGCACGGCATTTCAGCTCGTCGACGACCTGCTGGATTTTACGGCTACGGACGAAGTTTTGGGCAAAGCGGCGGGCGCAGACCTGCTCGAAGGTAAACTCACACTGCCGTTGATATACCTGCTGGAAAGTGATTCTTCAATGCGCGGCGCGGTCCAAACGATTATGCACGATGGTAATTACCATCAGGTCTCGCGTAAAACCCTGCTCAACGCCGTCAAGCGGACCGGCGCGCTAGCCCGTGCGCAGGAGCGCGCCTCCGAATACGCGGAGGTGGCCAGAAAAACGCTCGATTCTTTGCCCCCGTCGAAATATTCCGATGCTTTGCGCGCCATCGCGGCATACATCACCGAGCGTGACAGATAAAGACCTGGGATGACGACTGTACGTTGGCGGTCTAAAAAATCAACTCCCAGACCGCCCGGAGCAGAGCTAAACCGGCAAGTAATTTAACCCAAGTTGCTAGTAAGCGATTTGCCAGTTCTTTGAGAAAGAAAGAAAATCCCCTCCACTTCGTCGCCAACGAAAGTAGGAGGGGATCGGTGATCGATCACACGACGGCACTTTATTGCATGACGGACGATTTGCTCAAGGCTATGGGGCACACCGACGATGGCCGCTGCCAGTTGACGGATGCTGAGGTCATCACGACCGCGCTCTGTGCGGCGCTTCATTTTGACGGCAAACTGGAGCGTGCTCGCAAGCTGATGAAAGAAGCGGGGCTGATGCCCGGAATGCTTTCCAAGTCGCGCCTGTGTAGACGACTCCATCGCCTCAAAGACCTGCTCTATAGCCTCTTTCATCAGTCGGGGGAGGTTTTGAAAGAGATGAGTCCTTCGACCATTTATCGGCTCGACTCCCTCCCCGTGCCGGTCTGCGATAACATCCGCATCAGTCGTTCTCGCATCATCCGTGGCGAAGAGTTTCGCGGTTATATCGCCAGCAAAAGGCGCTACTGTTATGGCGTGAGAGTCGAGGTCGTGACTACCGAGGACGACATCCCCGTCGAGTTGGCTTTCTTGCCCGGCGAAGCGTCGGACGTGCGCGGCCTTGATGTCTTGCCGCTGTCTTTGCCCGCGGGCAGCAAGCTTTTTCTCGATGCCGGCTACACTGACTATGAGGCGGAAGATGCGATCCATGAGGCCGAAGGTTTTGACTTTGCCATCGCGCGCAAGAAGAACTCCAAGCGCGGCGATGATTACTGGCTCTCGTCCTACAAGAAGCTGATGAGAAAGCGGATTGAGACCACTTTCAGCCAGGTCACCAGTTTGGTTCCGAACCACATTCATGCGGTGACGATTGATGGCTTCCTGCTCAAGGTAACGATGTTCGTGATGGCTTTCGCCATTGACAAGGCATTCATTCAGTAACTAGCAACTTGGGTTAATTTATGGCTAACGAAAACCTGCTTTCGACACTCGAACAAAGTTTACGTCAATCGCGCGCCGCGCGCGCACGCCTCGCCGCACGGCTCGCGGAGCTTGAGGCGGAAGCGGAAACGGTGCGCGCCGAGCTGATGGAAATGGACACGCTCGCCGGCCAGACCGAAGCCGCCATTTTTCGCCTTCTGTCATCGATGTTGAGCACCAGCGCGCCACCGAGCTCCTCCTCCCCGTCAGATGCCGAGCTTGAAGCGGCGATACGTCACGATACGCATCGACACCATATTGCGCCTCGTCAGGCAGTGACGCCGCGGCCACACATCCCGCCGGTCCGATCCGATGTGGAAACCAAAAGCGACAGGTTTATGGACCGCACTATTCCACAGGCCGCAACGATGCTACTCAGGGAAGCGGGCGAGCCACTCCACGTCAACGAGATTTACAACCGCTTGCTCGAAGGTGGATTTAATTTCACCGGCCATAACCCCACCATCAGCATCGCTGTCTCCCTTAATCGCAACGGGCGATTTCGTAAAGTCGCGCCGGGCACCTTCGATCTGGTGATGAGAGATGCTTCACAGGCATCATAGCTGACGGGCGTGCCTCCCCGCGTCCCTCCTAAAACCACCCTCCAGCTAATAAACACTTGCATTGACGGCCAACCTTATGAGGGGAGCGTCGTCCTAGTCGCCAGTTTAGATTCCCATTCGAAGCCAAAAGCCGAACCGTGTTTAACGAAGATAAGCAGCTATGTAGAAGATGAAAAATGGCGCACTTGCTCTGTATTGGGTTTTGGCGAAGGACAGGCGTGCCCGAGGTGCTGCGGCTCGTTATCAAAGACTGGCAAAAGAAGCCGCGTACCAACGTCAAGTATTTGCTCACGATAGACGGGGTGACGAGCGAAGGCTGGACTGACGGGGAGGGCAAGATAGCCCGCCCGATACCTCCTAACGCGCAGGCCGGTCATCTACTCGTCGGTGACGTGACGAAGGATGAAGAGCTGCAGGAGTTCGACCTGGTCCTCGGCGACCTCGACCCGATCGAATCTATCTCCGGCGTTCAGCAGCGGCTCCGGAACTTAGGCTTCGACCCGGGCCCGATCGATGGCCAGATGGGGCCGCTCACGAGCGAGGCGATCGCGAAGTTTCAGGCATTATGCGAGATGGAAGTGACCGGGGAGCTTGACGATGCCACGCGGCAAAGGTTGAAGAGCGACCATCGGAGCTGATCACGAGCAGCAAACAACAACTCGAAGAGCGGAGGCTCAAATCATATGGGCGATACGGGACAAGCATCCGTGGCGCGCCACGTCGATAATAAGCTCAGGCCCCTCCCGCCGCAGGAATACGTCTGCCTCATCGGCGGCTGCACGAATACCTTCAACGGCTGGATCTCGTTCGTTTATGATCCGAAGAGCGGCGAGTTCATCTAGGATCCTATGCCGCGGCCTCATAACAGGATCGAGATCAGCTACTACCTTAACACCCCGCAGGCCATAGATTTGAGGACGATCGATAAGTCGCAGTGGAACAAGTACGGGTGGAGTGAGGAGGGGGCCGCAAATGTCGAGGCGAAGGGTTTGAACGCGAAGGATTTACAGCCGTACCATCCGCACACGCACGACCTTTACTGGGCCAACTTCGTCGACCCGGCGGCGCGGCTCTACCTCAATGACGATTCGCTCCCCAGCCCGCACGAGCGCCCCCGCCCGCGGAAGGGAGATATCGTCACGTTCTTCATCTACTACCCCGCCTACAGGGATCGGCAGGAGGTTGACTGGAAAGCGTCGCCATACCACTTCAACCATCACAATAAACCCGACGCGGCGAAATACTGGATGTCCGATTACGGGAAGCCGGCCGGAGAGCCAATCCAACTTCCTCCAGGCCCTCCGGCTTTTAAGAGGCCCCAGGACGAGATCGAGGAGAGGAAGAAGAAGGAGGAGTTACACAAGGCTCGCGAAGAAGATAAGTACAAGCCGCTTTCGGAGGACGACATCAACTTCTATATCCTGATGCGGACGACGGGCGAGAACACCGAAAAGGCGATCAAGCGCCCGAAGCACGGATCCGATTACTATGAATACCTCAGGGGGGACTACGGTCAGGGCCCTCTCGGGACTGTCTACCAATACGGCGCGCTCGCCAAGGTCTTCTTCTTTCAGGATGCGTCCGAGGTCATTAAGTACATGCAGACCGGCAAATGGGAAGGTGTGGAATGGACCGAGGGCGAGCCCGGGGGCACAACAGATGAAGATGGGACGCCGGCGAGAATGAAGAATTACGCCATCCTGCCCGACCGGCCTGTGCGCAAGGACGCCTCTGGCAGGCCACTGCCGGTCACCACGCCCTGGTACAAGGCGTGGGACAAGTCGCCGAGCGTAGATCGGGAGGTCATCAAGATCTGCCGCTTCGATTACTTCGGCCATTCCGACAATGAGAATATGATTCTTCGTTACGGGTGGAGCAACAACAAGGGCGAGTCCCCGGATTACGATTACGTGATGAAGTTCGAGGAACTGGAGAAATGCTTTAACGGGAAGGTGCTGACCCACGACGCGGCGGCTTCACTCTGGGGCTGCAGCCTGGGGGCGCAAAAGGAGGACGGGGTCCGGGGATTGCCCAGCAGTTGACGGAAAAATTCTTCCCCGCGGGCGTCGTCGCCTCAGAACAAAGGACTACCTACGACCACATCCTCGACAGCGAGACTTCCATGCCCGAGCCGGAAGGCGAGTTTGAATGGAACGCTGCGAAAAACGAGTGGGTCATGGGGAAGGGCACCTGGAAGTTCTACCCTCATGCGAAGGGAAAAGCCGCCACAAAATAGAGAAATCCCCGGTCGATTGAAAAGCGGCGCCGCCGCGAGTGTTCCCGCAGCGCCATTAGTATGTTGAGCTGTTGACGTTTACCCCCACGGCGGTTGTGCCTTCCTAAATTAATAGATAAAGGTCAAGTCCGCATGTCGCTCGACGATGCGCGCGCCTTCTGCTCTCAGTTCGCTGACGAAGTGGTCGTCGGGTGAGCGAAGCCTGTTATCTCGAGCAATTTGCCCATATTGACATGATCTATATCCCTTGTGATATTTTTCAACCCGCGATACCTGGTGCTTCTCAAATAATACTAATCCGCTGTATGGAGGCTCAACCTATGAGATCCACCCGCTTAGCACCTTCAGCGACGACGCTGAGAACCGCGCTTCTTTTACTGCTGACTTTAGCCGCGTATGCGGCGGCACAAACCACTGAGGTCAACACCTCTTCGTGGGGAATGCTCGCCCCCGAGGGTGAAGAGTTTAAGGTACTCATGCCGAAGCCCCCGAATCACGAAACGGGTAAAGAGCCTTACCACCGGATGACACTAAACACGCACCTTTACAAGGTCTCAGACAACGACGGCTTACTCTTCGCGGTCGTCACACTGAGCGGCATCAAATCTGCCACTGCGGCGTGGACGGAGACGGAAAGGTTCAATTCCTACGTTGACGCTTTCGGGAAATGGTTCCCGAAAAAGGTACGGGGCAAAGAAGTGGTGTCTCACATGACTTTTCAGGGAGATCTCGAATTGAACGGCCACGCCGGGCGGGAATACCGCCTCACTGTCGGTGACACGCCGGGGCTGGCGCGCTTCTATATCACCAGAAAGAAGTTCTATGCGGTTGTGGCCTTGAGCACCAGGAAGGACGAGGCGAGAGTGGCTCGCTTCATGGGCTCTTTTTCGCTCCCGGAAAAGAGGGCGGAACTCAGTATCAGTCGCACTGCTGAGGCGCCGCAGGCCGGGGCCACCGGCACGCCGGATGTCGACGCCACCGGCGGCTCTGAAGTCAAGACTGGTGAAACACCATCCGATACAACTACGCAACCGGGGCAGAGGGCGCCGGTCAGCGGCGGCGTGCTCAACGGGAAAGCGATCAGCCTGCCGAAGCCGGAATATTCTCCGGAGGCTCGTGAGGCGAAAGCTTCCGGGACGGTCACGGTGCGGGTGACGGTAGATGAAGAAGGTAATGTGACTGAGGCGCATGCGGCCTCAGGCCCGGCGCTGTTACGTGAGGCGGCCGAGGCGGCTGCCTTGCAAGCGAAGTTCGCGCCGACGAGGCTTCAAGGCCAGGCTGTCAAAGTGACGGGCGTACTCACGTATAACTTTGTCCCTCAGTAGTATGCGCTCGAACAGGGTTAGGCACGAGTCTTTGGGTTCTTTCTGATCGCGGATAGGTCAACGCCCCCTCACCCATGGGCGGGGGAGAGGGCGGTAAGCGATCATCAGCCAGACGCCTTCAGCAGCTTATCGTATGTCCTTCATGAGTAAGACGGCGGCGTTCATCGGTTTGGAGGCCCTGCGTGATCTGGTCTCCGATTCGATGGCGATCGATATGGGGTCGGCGGGAACCATCATCTACGTGCGCGGGCGCGGCGTGGTGGTGGATGAGCCGTCCCTCGTCGCCGTCGACACCATCAGCGGAGAGGTGATCGCCGTCGGTCTTGAAGCGCAACAGATGTACGGGCGTGAGGCACGCGACGTGACGGTGATTGCTCCGATGGTTAACGGCGTCGTCGCAGACTTTGAAAGGACGCGGGAGATGCTGGCGCATTTCGTGCGCAAAGCACGCGGCGGCGTCTCATATCTTAGCCGCCGCGCGTTGATGGGCGTCCTGTCCGGGATGACGCAGGTCGAGCGGCGCGCGCTACTCAACGCCGCCGAGCACGCGCGCATCGGTCGCATCTGCATGATCGAAGAGGGCTTGGCGGCGGCCTTCGGCGCGGGCGTGAGGGTCGGCGACCGCCACGCTTCGGCGGTCGTGGACGTCGGTGGCGGGACGACCAATGTCGCCGTCGTCGCGAACGGCAGAATCGTTCACGCGCGCGCCGAGCGGGTCGGGAGCGCGGACATTAACGCCGCGATTATTGATCATGTCCGTCGTCACCGCGGGCTGGCCATCGGCGCGCCGACGGCCGAGCGCCTCAAGCTTGAGCTGGCCTCGGCGAGCGTCCCCTCGGACCTCGCGCGGGAGGTCACCATCAGGGGGCGCGATATTCTGACCGGGAGCCCCGGGGCCATCGAGATCACGGCCGGCGAAATATACCCGGTCGCGGAGTTCGTGGCTCGCCGGATGGTGGCATGCGTCGGCAGGACGCTCACAGAGCTTTCACCTGAGGTGGCGGGCGACATCTATGATCGTGGAATCATCCTCACGGGGGGCGGCGCGCAGTTCGGCGGCCTGGACGAATACCTGCGGGATCAGATCAAACTGCTGGTGCGGGTCGCGGATGAGCCCAGGTACGCCATCGTGCGCGGCCTGGAGCTGATGTTCGACGAGCCACTCTGGTTGCGCCACGTGATGCGCCACGAGCCCTACCCGCTGCCCGACGCGGAGGAAGGGACTTTCGAATTTTAATCCGTATTAATACCATAA
>CAYLJO010000145.1:10222-16090 GCA_964383905.1 uncultured Blastocatellaceae bacterium | reverse complement strand
TTCTCCAGCGCATGCTGAGCGTCTCCGATAAGGTCAGCGACCTCATCTTCTCCCCGGGCCGCCCGCCGCAGGTGGAATTGAACGGAAAACTTCAGCCCGTCGAGGTGCCCGGCCTCGAAAACCTGACGCCGGCCCATACGGCCGGCATCGCCAAACTCATCATCGGCTCCCACCAGCGCGCCGCCGAAAGCCTCGAAAAAAACGGCTCCGCTGACCTCTCCTTCGGCGCGCCAGGGTTCTCGCGCTTTCGCGTCAACATCTTCATGCAGCGCGGTACCCATGCCATCGTCATGCGCGTCATCCCGGACCGGCCGCCACGTTTTTCCGATTTCGATCTGCCCCAACAGTTGCAGCTGATCGCCGACCTGCTCAACGGGATCGTCCTCGTCACCGGCCCCACCGGCAGCGGAAAGAGTACGACCCTGGCTGCGATTATTGACTTAATTAACGAGTCAAAGTACTACCACATCATTACCATTGAAGACCCGATCGAGTTTTTACATAACCATAAGAACTCCACCATCCACCAGCGCGAACTCCACTCCGACACACCCGACTTCGCCCTCGCCCTGCGCGCCGCCCTGCGCCAGGCCCCGAAGGTCATCCTGGTGGGCGAGATGCGCGACCGCGAAACCATCGAGGTCGCGCTCGAAGCGGCCGAGACCGGGCACCTCGTGCTCTCCACCCTTCACACCATCGACGCGGCGAAGACCGTGGACCGGATCATCGGGGTCTTCCCCAAGAGCGAGGAGCACGTGATCCGGACCCGCATCGCGCAGAGTTTCCGCTACATCGTGTCGCAGCGGCTGGTGCCGCGGGCGGACGGACGGGGGCGGGTGGCGGCCATCGAGATCCTGCGATCGACGTCGCGGACGAGGGAGTACATCGAGAAGGGGGAGCAGGAGGGCAAATCGTTGCAGGACGCGATGGAGCAGGGAGATCAGGAGGGGATGCAGACGTTCGACGGGGTGTTGGAGCGGATGATCCGTGGGGGGGTGGTGACGCGGGAGGGGGCGATGCCGTACGCGACGAACGCGAACAACCTGGTGCTGCGATTGGCCGATTTCGGCGGGAAGGGGCGACCCGCGCGTCCCGCTCAACCGAGTCAGCCTAAGCCCGACGGGGGCTCAATGCTTGACATGATTGAACGGTGAGGCGCGCATATTAGTTCTTCCATGCGGTTGACGAACGAGAGCGAAAAGGCAGCGACTCTGGACACTCTACACAGGTCCATCGAGGAGCTTGAAACCGAGATTGCGAAAGTCATCATTGGTCAGCGCGAGGTGGTGCGCCAGATCATGATTGCGGTCGCTTGCGGCGGTCACTGCCTGCTGCGCAGTGTCCCCGGCCTGGCCAAAACATTGCTCGTCAAAACACTGGCTCAGGCCCTGCGCCTTCGCTTCAATCGCATCCAGTTTACGCCTGACCTGATGCCGTCCGACATCACCGGCACAGAAGTCATTGAAGAAGATCGCACGACCGGCCGGCGCGAAGCCCGTTTTATCGCCGGCCCGATCTTCGCCAACATCGTGCTCGCCGACGAGATCAACCGCGCCCCACCAAAAACACAGGCCGCACTTTTAGAGGCCATGCAGGAGGGGCAGGTCACGGCGGGCGGCGTTCTTTACCGGCTCGATAAACCTTTTTTTGTGCTCGCCACCGAAAACCCGATCGAGCAGGAAGGCACTTATCACTTGCCCGAGGCGCAACTCGACCGGTTCCTCTTCGAGGTCGTGATTGACTACCCCGAAGCTGAGGAAGAGCGGCACATTATCGCCGCGACGACGACAAACCGCACAATTGATGTGCAGAAGATCATCAGCGGCGCGGAGATTGAGCGCATCCAGGAGGTTGTGCGCGACGTGCCGGCCGCGTCGAACATCGTGGATTTTGCGGCGCGGCTGGTACGGGCGACCCGGCCCGGCACGCCGGAAGCAATTCCCTTCGTTAACGAGCACGTACGCTGGGGCGCGGGGCCGCGCGCCGGGCAGTCGTTAATTTTGGGCGCCAAGGCCCGCGCGTTGTTCGAAGGGCGTTTCGCCGTCGGGTTTGATGATGTGCGCGCAATGGCATATCCTGTTCTGCGTCACCGCATTCTCCCCAACTTTCATGCCGAAGCCGAGGGCATCACGGTTGAAGTGATCATCGCCGAGCTACTTCGCGCGACGCCGGAAGACGCTGCGGCAAACACGCATTAAGTAACCCGTCGCTTGATACGGCAAAGAGGGAAGTTGGAACATGTTTGGATTAGGAAAGAAGGGGTTTTTCTCCACTTTTTCAGATGTGGCTGTGTGGGCCGCGCTTCTCTGCCTAACGCTGAATGCTTTCGGCGCAACGGGCGACGAGGGCCTTCGCGCAGACCTCCCGCCCGGCGGGGAGCTGCGCATCGAAAACGGGCAGGGCGGCGTGAGCGTAGAGGTGTGGGGCGAAAAGTATGTGTCCGTGGCCGCGAAGATTGAAGGCGCGACCCCGTCGCGTTCTCCCGTCGTGATCGAAAGAACAGAACGACTGCTCTCCGTTGGCGTCTTACGCGATGTTACAATGGGGTCGCCCGGGCGCGTTGATTTAACGCTTCATATTCCCGAACGCGCACGCGCACAAGTCATCACCACCGGAGGTGCGATTGACATACATGGCGCCCCCGCGGTGCTAGCCGCGCTGACCGTATCGGGTGACATACGCGCGGAATTTACCCAATCAAGCGGCGTCACTCTCCGGGCCCAAACTTCGAGAGGGGCGATCACCTCTGCGTTTGCCGGCACCGCTCCGGTCGTATCAGAAGGGACGCATGTTTTCAAAATAGGCGATGGTGGCCGCCTGATGACCCTTCGTTCCGAGAGCGGGCGCATCATGCTTGTGCCGTCCGGCGCACCGGGCGGTGGAGCGTCAACAGAAGAAACGCGGAGACCGCCAACGCTAATCGGTACGCCAAAGAACGGGCCGGGCGCGGGCGTGCCTGCGAGCGCGTCAACAGGGCCGCAGGAAGTTGACGAATCGGACGTGATCCGCGTTGACACGGAACTCGTGACCACCAGCGTTAGTGTTGTGGATCGCGGCACCAACCGCGGCCTGGCGGGGCTCACGCAAAGCGATTTCAAGTTATACGAAGACGGGGTTGAGCAGCAGGTAGCGCACTTTGATTCTTCGGCCGCCCCTTTCAATCTATTCCTGTTGATCGACCTGTCGGGCTCGACACGCGAGGTCGTGAACCTGATACGCGGGGCGGCTCTGCGCTTCGTCGACGCCGCACGCCCGTCGGACCGCATTGCCGTGATAACTTTCGCCGGCACGCCGGTCCTAGTCTCGCGCCTGACGAATGATCGCGATGCGCTTCACAGGCGCATCAACGCGATTGAGCAACCGCACGGGAGCACTAAGCTGTACGACTCGCTCGCGTTCACGATGGGCCGGGTTCTGAAGGATTCCGGGGATTCGCGCCGCAACGCCATCGTGCTGATGAGTGACGGTCTTGACAGCTCATTGCCGAACGCCGGCGGCGAAGGCTCGAAGCTGAGTTACAAGGAGCTGCTCGGGCGCGTGCGCGAATTTGATGGCGTGCTTTATACATTATGGCTTAATACCGAGTACGAATCTTTGAGCCCCCTGGATGTTCAGCCGGAAACTTTCGACGCGGCGTACGATCGGATGAAGGAGCTGGCCGAGGCCGGCGGCGGCATGTTCTATGAGGTGGAGGAGCTACAGGATCTGGCCGGGGCTTACGAGCGCGTGGTCGCAGACCTCGGCACGGTTTACAGCCTGACCTACCGCCCGGCGAATAAATTGCGCGACGGGAAATGGCGCACGATCCGCGTGGCCGTCGCGCGTCCGAACGCCGTGGCGCGCGGCAAGCGCGGGTACAATGCCAATTAAAAGTGTCAAAGTAAAAAGGCCAAAGGAAGAAGGCGTAAGAAAAAGCGCAAGAGTATCTGCGTCTATTGCCCGGGGATTCCTTGTTTTCCTCTTTCTCCTTTCCCCTTTTCCCTTTTTCCTTCCCGTCCGGGGGCAGACGGTAACCGTAGACGAGGCCATACGCATTGACACTGACCTTGTCGATCTTAACGTCAGCGTTCTCGGTCGCGATCCCTCGCGACCGATCGGCCAATTGCAGCAAAATGACTTCGCCGTTTTTGAGAACGGCGAGGCGCAGGAGATCAAGTTCTTCGCATCTGCTTCGGCCCCCCTGGACCTGGTGCTGCTACTCGACCTCTCCGGCTCGACCGCCGGTAAACTAAAACTGATACGTACCTCGACACAGCGCTTCGTGGACGCCGCGCGCCCGACGGACCGCATCGGCGTCGTCACCTTCACGGACAGGCCGGCGATCGTTTCGCTATTGACGGACGATCGCTCCGAGCTTAAAGCGCGCATCAAGGAGATCGGCAAGCCGATGGGCGGCACAAAGTTCTGGGACGCGCTACGCTTCGTACTGGAAACAATTCTTGGCCAAACGAAAGCCTCGCGCCGCAGTGCCGTCGTCGTCATGACGGACGGCGTTGACAACGCGTTGCCCGGCGTTGCGGGCGAAGGCTCTCGCACCACCTTCGGCGAGCTGCTGGAGACTATCAGGCGTTCTGAAACGATTGTTTTCCCGATCTATCTTGACACCGAGCCGGAGGAAATCAGGCTTCATCGCACGCCGGCGAGCGCGTATTTCTTCGCGCGCCAGCAACTCGCGCAAATCGCCGCAGAGAGTGGCAGCGTCGTTTATAAAGCGGGAAAGCTGGAAGATTTAAGGGGTGTTTACGAACAGGTGATACGCGATCTCGGTACGATCTACAGCATCGGTTACTGTCCGACCAACAGGAAACGGGATGGTGAATGGCGCGCTGTGTCGGTACAGTTCGTCGGACACCCCGACCTCATGGCGCGCACCAAGCGCGGCTATTATGCTAAGTAAAAAGGCAAAAGGTAAAAGTCAGGCGGCGGCCACCATTAATTAAATTTTGGCTTCCCTAACCTTTTTCATTTTTCCTTTTACCTTTCTTATGATTGATCCATCAGTGCTCTCCTCGATCGCGCGGCTTGATTTGATTGCTCGGACGGTCGTCGAAGGCTTCCTCATCGGCCTCCATCATAGCCCCTATCGCGGGCTGTCGCAGGAATTCACCGCGCACCGCCCCTACATTGCCGGCGACGAGATGCGGCGCGTTGACTGGCGGGTCTATGCCCGCACCGACCGTCTCTACGTCAAAGAGTTTGAAGAAGACACAAACTCACCGGTACGCTTGCTGCTTGACGTTAGCGATTCGCTTCGGTACGCCCCGCGCGGCGTGAGTAAGCTTGATTACTCGCGCTACCTGAGCGCCGCACTTGCTTATCTTGCCGTACGACAAAACGATTGCGTCGGTCTGGTGTGCTTCAATGAAGAGGCCCGCGTGCGGCTCGCGACGCGTGGCGACCGGCGCCATTTACACGTGGTCTTTGCGACGCTCGAAGGTCTTAAGGCAGGCGGCGCAACGCGTCTCAAACAGAGTATCTTGCGTGAGGCGGCGCAATGGAAGCGGCGCGGGTTGGTCATTCTCGTTTCTGACCTGTACGATCAACCGCAAGAGATTGTTGACGCCGTGACACGCGTGCGGCGCGTCGGCCACGATATGATCGTTTTTCACCTGCTCGACCTTGTCGAAAAATCTTTGGCCTATCGGGGCGTGCATGAGTTTCACGACCTCGAGACGGGCGCGACCTTACTCGCCGACGCGGATCGCGTGCGCAAAGATTATGTCGGGCGCATGACGGAGGTGTGCGCCTTCTACCGCCGCGAAATCGAGCGCGCGGGCGCGGATTACGCGCTGCTTGATACGTCAGAGCCTCTCGATCGAGCACTCGCAATTTACTTGCGCCGAAGAAGGGCAAAGAGAAGGCAAAAGT
>CAYLJO010000145.1:0-10122 GCA_964383905.1 uncultured Blastocatellaceae bacterium | reverse complement strand
AAGTCAGGCGGCGGCCACCATTAATTAAATTTTGGCTTCCCTAACCTTTTTCATTTTTCCTTTCGCCTTCTTTGGTACTTGAATCGATGTTTTTTCTCGCTCCGCTGACGCTGATCGCGGCATCCCTTGCGGCGTTGCCGGTTGTCATTCACCTGCTTGTAAAAAGGCGGGCGAAACGGCTTGATTTCCCGTCGTTAATATTCTTGCGGGAGACGCCGAGCTTTCTGCTTCGGCCGCGCCGACTGCGGCAGCCCCTGCTGCTCGCGTTGCGTGTTGCCGCGCTCCTGCTGCTTGTCATTGGGCTCGCGCGTCCACTTGTGACGCTCAACGTCCGGTCGCAGCCGGCCCGCATTATCCTCGTTGACGCCTCGCTCAGCATGCGCGCACGCGGGCGCACTGAAGCCGCGCGGGAACAGGTGCGCTCTCTCATCAGCAGACTTGCGGCCGATGAGCGCGCAGCAATCATCACATTCTCTTCAGAAGCCTCGGTGTTGGCATCGCCGACTTTCGACCGCCGCCAACTCGTCGAAGCGGTCGAGAGTTACCGTCCGTCGGGGAGCGTTGCGTCTTACGGAGCGGGCCTTGATGCCGCCGACGCTCTGCTCCAGCGCGTGCCGCCCGGTCCGGCGGAGATAAACATCGTCTCTGATTTCCAGCAGAGCGGCTTGACAGGGCAATCACAGTTTACGTCGCACGCCGCAACACGCGTCATTACCTACCCGGTCGGCGCGGAACTCGAGCGCAACGCTTTTTTGTTGGACGAGGCGGTGATAAAGGGCGAGCGCGGCATTGAATTATCCGCCTCGGAAATCGTTTCCGCGAAAGACGGGCGCCGCGGGGTGCGTCGGCAATGGCTCATCGACGCGCCCGAAGGAACTCGCCCCGATATTGAATGGCATACTGAGGCAAACGGCCAGATCACCGGGCGTATAAGAGCGTTGACGCCTGACGACTTTGACGCTGACGATGAGCGCTTCTTCGCTTTCACGCCGCCGCGTCAGCCGCGTGCGCTCCTGATTGATACAGACGTTGAGGCGGGCCCCTATTTACGAGTAGCGCTTGAGACCGCGGTAAGCGGTGGTCAAAGCGCGCCGCGCCTCGCGCTCGAGCGGCGCCGCGAATTGCCGGACAAAATCACCGAACTCGGCGGTTATTCGCTCGTCGTCTACACCCTTCGCGGCGCAGCTCAGGCGAACCACGCTCGCACGCTGGTCGAATATGCGCGCTCCGGCGGCAGCCTGTGGTTGTTTCTGGCGCGTGAGCTGGATACGGCGTCATGGAGTGCTTTTGCGCGCACGCCCGACGGGCACGAATTCCCGTTTGTCAGCATTGAGCGGGTGAATGGCAACCAGTCCTTGAGTTTCGGCCCGGCAGATACGGCTGCGCCCCCATTACGTTTATTAGACGAGGGCGCGTTATCCGCGCTCCGCGCGGTTCGCGCTCGCGCCGGATACGCCGTGACGCCGCGGGCCGACACGTCTACTTTAATGCGTTGGAATACTGAGGCACCTGCGTTCGTGGCGACGCAAGTCGGGGCCGGAACTATCATGCTACTGGCGACCTCACCGGAGCGGGCGGCGAGCGATCTGGGCCTTTCGCCCGCGCTCCCGGCCCTTGCTTCGGCCGTCTGGCACAGCGCCAGTGCGCCACTTGACCCGCTCTCATTAACGGTCGGTGAGGCCGTCCATCTCGGCGTTGCGCCAGAGGCAAGCGTGAAGATCACGGGTGCAGGAGGTCGAACGGTTAATGCGCAGGCCCGCGGACTCGTCCAGCGGCCCCTCGCCTTCTTCCCCGGGCCGGGAATTTATCGTATTGAAACCGGTGGTACTTTACAGTTTTTAGCGCTCAATACACCGGTTGCGGAATCAGAACGCGCGCTTGCTACGGCAGACGAGATCAGGTACCACTTCCCCGAAGATGGGGGCGCCCCGGTCAGGCAGGCGAGTGTCTGGCGTGAAGCAGCGGAGCGAAGCGGCAATGCGTGGCGTTATTTTTTGGGCGCATCTTTCATCCTGCTCATTGCCGAACTGCTCATTTCGACGCGACGGTCGAACCCCCGCCCGCCGTCGCGCGAAGAAATTCTCACAGAACAAGCTTGATATGAGTATGTCATCACCGGCCGGCACTATCGAGACAGGCAGCATGGGTCAACGCGCCAGCCTCCGCTCTGCGCTCTTTCGGCTCTATTTCGCGCGGCCTTTGTGGCGCGCGTGTGCCGAAGTGACACTCGCTTTTGCCTGCGCGCTCGCCGTATCGAGCATCATCGCCTGCGCGGATTACGCCTGGCCATTGCCACGTATCGCGCGCACCGCGCTACTCTCGCCGCTGCTGCTGATCATCCTTCTGTCCGTGGCCCGCGCCGCCCTTCTGCTTACCAGGCAGAGGACGCTGGCGGGGGTCGCACGCGCAATCGAGCGGGCATCGGGCATCGGGCAGAATGCGTTGGTTACTTTTGCCGAAAGCGCGGAGAGCACGCTCGTGAGCGCGGGAGGGTCATACATGATTGCGCGGCTCGAGACGCAGGCGCGAAACGAGCTGGCGAAGATTGAGTCAAATATCGTTGCGCCGCGCCGCGGGGCAGCACTGGGCGCGGGCGCGCTAGTCTCGATCATGCTGCTCCTCCTCGCATTGCGCGTTGCAGCTCCGGCGGCATTGACGCGCGAAGCAAGGCGCATCCTGTGGTTGGCGCAGGATGATGCTTCTATGCTGCGATCCGGACCGGTCGCCTCAGAGGCGACGAACGGTGACGACGCAGTCAGCCAACTCGTCGTTGACGAACTCAGGGTGCGGGTTGTGCCGCCAGCCTATTCAGGTTTAAGCGCCGAGGAAGGGCCGAGCGAGGGTCCGGTTCGCGCGCTCATGGGGTCGCGAATCGAAGTGAGCCTTCGTGCCCACGGAACCGTTGACGGCGCGACGCTTAGCTTTAACGGCGTGGCAAATACGATGCGTGCCACCGGCGAAGGCCACTTCGGCGGAGCCTTCATCGCCGACGCGAGCGGCGCGTTCGAGGCGCGGGTCATGACGGATGAAAAACGCGCGCCCGCCCCGTTCGTACGTGCGATCGAGGTCTATCCGGATGCCCCACCGGAAGCCCGCATCACGGAGCCGGCAGGCGACCAGTTGCTGCGGGCATTGCCCGCCGGGCCGGTCAACGTTCACTGTACAGCGCGCGACGATCTGGGCCTGGCAGGTGTGGTTCTGAAATACATCAAGAGCCGAGGCCAGGGCGATGCCGCGAAGTTTACGAGTGGTGAGGTTACACCCGGGAAGATCGAGCGCTCAGCGGGTCGTGAGTGGCATGGCGTGGCAGCGCTCGATCTGGCGCGGCTCGGCGTGCAGGCGGGTGATACGCTCGTCTTCTGGATCGAAGCGCGGGACCGCAACCCGGCGGCGAGTAACATCGGACGCTCCGCCAGCATCGCCATCGCGATCACCGCACCGGAAGCCCCGAAGCTCAACCTGGGCGACCTGCGCCCGAGCGAAATCGGCCGCTTTCTATTGAGCGAGCGGCTGATCATCATGCACACCGAAAAACTGCACGGCGAGCGCACGCGTCTCGCGCAGGGTGGATTGATCAGACGCGCCAAAGATATCGCCGCCGAGCAGCGCGATTTTAAGAGTTCATTCAACGACTACATCAAAATTGAGGGCGCAGAACAGGAACGTCCGCCGGGTGTTGTAGAACAGGGCGCGGCGGGCATTGAAGAACGTGTGCGGGCGGCAGAAGACGAGCAAACGGAGACGCACAATCATGGTATCCCGGAGCCACCGGCAGGCTCGCCGAACTCTGTGAGAGAGATGATTTATGCCATCCGCGCGATGTGGGACGCGGAAGGCGCGCTCTCGACAGCCGATACGGCAAAGGCCCTCACGTATGAACACGAAGCCCTCACCTGTTTGAAGCGCGCGCAGACGGCCGTCCGTTACGTCCCGCCAATCGCGGCCCGGTCAAAGCCCATCGATCTCAAGCGGCGTTATGCGGGCGAACTCACAGAGATCAAGACGCAGCTAGAGAAGCTGGGCCGCCGCCCAGAATCGAAAGAGGCTGCGCCGGTCCGCGCCGCGCTTGCCGATGCGTATGCGTCGCTCGGAGATTTGCAGAGGGTCCTCGGCGCTCCCGCCAACGCGCGTGCAAGCGCGGTAGTCCGCGCGCGGGATCGAGCGAGACGGGCCGCGGATCGCCTGGTCAGCACCCCGGGAGGCGATCATGCGGCAATGATCGCGGAAGCAGCCGGGCAGCTACGCATTGTGGAAATGGAACTGGGGCGCGCCGAAACCGTTGGCACAGGCGAAGAATTCGCCGCCCGTATGGCCAAGCCGCTCGTCTTGCTGGCGCGGACGGCCGCAGACCTCTTCGCTATCGCGGATCGCAGCACCCGCGCCACCGGCGGGGACGTAAGCTCCAGCCTACCGACGAATGATGCGCGCGCCGCCGACTATTTCCGTCGCCTCGCCGGCCATGGAGCGCAATAAGGGGATGAAGGATGAGACAAAACGATGAGCGCGGAACGCTGAACGATGAATTAAGGCAGAAAAGCTCTGTCTTCTCGTTCATCGTTCATCCTTCATCGTTCATCCTTTGGTTGTTGCGTGGGCTCTCGTTCCTGCTGCTGGCATCTGCGCTGGCCGGTATTCACATCGAGCGCGACGCGACACAACGCACGCGGGTGCTGGTGAGCTTCGCGCGCTCGAGGTATGCGGGCGTCACAACGACCTCGAACGATTCGGGCGACAAAGATCAAGCCGTAAAGCTAACGGTAGATACGCTGCACAAGAAACAGATTGAGGGCGTCGTGGCGGAATCGAGCGGCACAGAGATAGGGTGGGCAGAAATAGTGGAGCGCGGTGGCCCCTTCCGGGCGGCAATACTGCTGACGGACGGCGCAATAAGCGCAGAGGATGCGCGGCACGAAATTGACCGGGCGAGCGCGGCGAGCGGCGGGGCTCCCGTTTACGTCTTAACGGGCTTGCGACAGAGCGACCCACCGGGCGTCGCTCTTGAGAGTGTGATGGTCGTTGGCCACCCGGCGGCGCCCGGTGTGCCTGTCGCCGTGCGTTGCACGGCGCATGCACGCGGCATGGGTGGCCGTGAATCACTGGTCACCATTTCAGATGATGCGAAAGTGCAGGCTTCAACGCACTTGATGTGGACGAGTGACAGCGAACGACAGACGGTAACACTGGATGTCGTGCCAAAAGTTGCAGGCTGGACGGATTATACGGCGCACGTCGAAGCGGCGGGCGGTGAAGAGGGGGCAGTGCTTTCGCGCCCGTTCGCTCTATACGCGGAGCAGCGCCGGATGCGCGTGCTCTTTTTTGAGGGCGAGCCGACATGGGAAGCTAAGTTTATCCGTCACGCGCTGGAGCAGTCGGGATTATTTGACATCGATTACTTCGCCCAGGTGAGCCGCGCCGCGACCGCCGGCCTGGAGGCTGAAGGCAAAGAGCAGAAGGGGAGGGAAACTGTTGACACGACAAACACGAACGCGGGAGAGACGGCAACCGAAATGAGCAGGAGCGGTGAAGCGAAAGGCAGTCCTGAAGCAAAGTTACATGCCGCGCTTGCCAGCACCTCGCAGCTCAACGCTTACGATTGCATCATCATCGGCGCGACGCCGAACACAATGCTGAGTGCGACGGAGAGCGCGCGCTTAAGGGCGTGGGCGGAGCGGCGCGGCGGTGGCCTGATAGTGCTCGGCGGGAACAGCTTTGCCGGATCAATCGCCGCGCCGAATGGAAAACTCTATACCCTATTGCCAACCGAGATTGATCAACGCGGGCTGGCCTCCGAGTCGCGGCTTCTGGCGCGCGGGATGCCGCAGGAAGCAGAAGTTCTTCGTCATGGAATCCCGTTGACGCCGACCGAAGCGGGCGCGGCAGGAGGTGGCGCTTTGCGCGGTTACGGAAGCGTAGTCGAAGAGGCGGCCGGAGCAAAGTCTGACGTGCTTACCGGTGAGGGGCTGCGGTTGGGCGCGCTGCGTGCAGGCGCCATTGTTCTGGCGGTGGCCGGGCAACCGAACGCGAACGGCACCAGCGAAGCGGGCACCCCTTTAATCGCGGCGATGCGCGATGGCGCGGGGCGCGTCCTCGTCTTTGCTCCGGCAGACTCATGGCGCATGCGAATGAGCAGAGGCGACGAGCGGGACGAGACGGGCGGGCCCTTCGGCGCGTTATGGCAGGGTCTTACGCTCTGGTCGGCGGCGGGTGCGCGGCCGCCCGTAGAAATAGGTTTGAGTGATGAGTCGCCCGCGGCCGGACACGGCGTGACAGCAGAAATTCATGTGCGCGACCGGTCCTTTGCTCCTCTGAAGATTGAAAAGGTGAATGCGCGTTTGCAGCCGCTGACGGGTGAGGCGGTTGAAGGCGGAGCCACCCCGGTCCAGCCGCAGGAGGTAGCGTTTGCGCCCGACCCGGTGGAGGCGAGCGTATGGCGTGCGCGGATGGTTGCGCCTGTGCCCGGCCGATTCGTTTTAGAGGCCGATTATGTGGCAGGCGGTAGGAGCGGCAGCGCCTCAAAATACTTTACAGTTGTCCAATCCTCGCCGTTCGAAGCCGGAGCGGCAGGCGATACGCTCCGCCGCGCCGCACGCGAGAGCGGCGGGGATGTGTTTACCGCCGCCGATCTAAGCGCGCTGGTTGAGCGGATCAAGGGATTGCCACGCAGCGGTGAAAATGTACATTATACCTGGGAATTGCGAACGTGGTGGCCGCTCGCCCTGATGATCCCGGTCCTTCTCTCCATCGAATGGTTTGCCCGACGCTGGATAGCCGAGGATGAAATATGAAAGGATTTGCAAGCTTTTGGGGCGTTTAGTTTTCACCCTTCATCCTTTGGTGGCGGCATCGCAAAGTCTGTTTAACGCGTCTAAGCTGCGTATGCGTGTCCAAGGTAAGGGAACAATCGCTTGTGGCATTATTGTTATCACGTCTCTGCTCACGGCGTCGTGTGGGAATAAACGCCCGGCGGGCATGAGCATCAGCCCGGCGGTGGCGGTGCCCGTCACGCGAACCTTGCAGCCACTCCCTGTGCGTCCGCTTTCGCCGAGCTTAATAGAGATGCGTGCGCGCACAATGCATGTGGCGTCGGACTTGCGCGGGCTGGCGTGGACGGGCGAAGTCGGAATGGCCGAGCTGTCCGGCTGGGAGTATGGTACACGCACCAGAGAGATGGCGGAAGTCCTGGGCGGCGATGAATTGCAGTCCTTGAGCAAACTGGCGGCGGCAGGCGGTCTGTTCCCCGAAGGGACAGACCTTCTGACGCTCGCGGCAAGCTTTACGGCCGTTTCGGCGGGCGCGACATACTCGCCGCTCGACAGGCAGATTTTGCTGGTGGATAAATTCAAAGGTGGCTCGTTGTTGACGCACGAATTTGTTCACGCATTGCAGGACCAGAATTTCGATCTGCTCAAGCTACTGGTCGTGCGGCCATATAATTTCGATCGGACGGAAGCCGTCTTCGCCGTGATCGAAGGCGACGCGATGAACGTGCAGCGGCGCGCGGAAGAAGGCGACGCCTATGCCCGTAAATCTCTGGACGACATCACGCGGCAGGAGAACGGGCGTTTCAGCGAATACCGCAAAGAGATCGGCTCGCTTTTCCCTCCCCTCCTGAGCGAAACTTTTATTTTCCGCTACCGCGATGGCGCCCGCTTTATCGAGGCCGTGCGCCGGCGCAGTGGTGAGCGTGGTGTTGACGAACTGTTTCGTCACCCGCCAGTGTCGAGCAAGCAGGTTCTCCATCCTGATAAATACGAAGCGCCCCGCGATGTTCATGTGGACGAAAACGCGTTTGCCGCGCGCGGTTGGCGGCTGGTGACATCCACGCCGTTAGGAGAGATCGGCGTGCGCGGTCTGCTGATGGCAGGCGTGTCCGAAAGAGATGCGATCCGGGTCGCGGCGGGTTGGGGTGGCGACTGCGCTTACCTCTTCGAGCGCCAGGGCGGCGCGCCGCTTTTCGTGTGGAAGACGGTGTGGGAGAAGCCACCCGATGCGCAAGAATTCTACAAGGCATACAATCTGCTGGAGCGCGCGCGTAAAAGCGCCCCGGTCGAGGACGGCTACGCTTCCGGCAACGAGGCGCAGGCCGTATGGCGTGAGGGTGGGCGGACGACACTCATACGACGCGAAGGCGATTCGGTGATTATCATACGCGGCGCGGAGGCGGATACCCAAGCCATGCTCGAAGCGGCACGCCGTTAGCTCGATAGAGCAAGTCAAATCATCACACCCGGAAACAGTGCCTCTCTTCAACGAGCGTTGAAGCAGTGTGCCAGTGAATTTCTGCTTTGGATCAGGATGTGGGTAACCAGGGCAGGAAGGCGCGGCTTACTCTTCCGGTTTGAAGAGTAATTATCTTGTTGGCTTTCACCGGCTTCAAGAGTATACTGCTGGCATAAGCAGACAGTTGCTATCTTCCGCTGATGCCTGTGGTGCACGCCTCTAAGGAGTTTAAGACAATGAAAAGAGATCTTAGTTTTGGCTCGAGCCTACTCGTCCTGGCCACCCTTATCCTCTGCGCGGCCTTGACATCTCATGCTCAGAACCGAGAGAAGTATGTGATCTCCGCCAAAGCCGGTGGGGTCAACTCAGTTTCAGGCAACGTGATGGTACAGTCTCAAGGGGCGGCTGAGGAGCGCTTGCTCAACGCGCAGGACAACCTCGACAAAGGTGACGTTGTGAAGACGGGGACCGAGGGTCGCGTCGAGGTGCTCTTAAACCCCGGCTCTTACCTGCGCGTTGCCGAAAACTCCGAGTTTCAGTTCGCCGACACCTCACTTGAAAATCTCGCGGTCCGGTTAACCAGGGGGAGCGCAATAGTTGAGGCGACCGGCGACGATCATGTCGAACTACTGGCCACCCTTTACACGCCCCAGACCAAAGTCTCGATCGTTAGAAGAGGCGTTTACCGGATCAATGTTTTGCCGGGTAGTACGACAGAACTGATCGTCCATAAGGGACGTGCCTTCGTCGGCGATGATTCTTCGAAGGCGGTGAAGGACGGTAAGAAAGTGGTTGTCGGCAACGGCTCGGTAGAGGTCGCGAAGTCTGGAAGCGATAAGGATTCGTTGGATGTCTGGAGTAAACAGCGCGCCGAAACGCTGGCCAAGGCCAACCGCCGGATCTCCGGTGTTGCGCTCACCAATGCTTTTGCGAGCGTCCTGGATAGCGGCTGGTATCGCAACTGGTTCTTTAATACGAGCTTTCTGAGCCCGCATTATGGTCTCTGGTTCTATGACCCGTTCTGGGGTTACACTTTCATCCCACCTTATGGGAGCTGCTGGTCGCCTTACGGATTCAGCTACACGGGATGGCCTATCGGGTACGCGTGGGGCGGCGCGTTTGCCGGAGGCATTCCGGTGAGGCGTATTCCGCCGGGCAACGGAACGATCGGCACGGGCGGTGGCCCTGTCAGAGTTAACCAAAGGTCGGTGCCACGGCCCGTCCCATCCGATATAACATCTTCCGCCGTGAGGTCTGCCGGCACGGTTAGCAGAGAGAGGCCAAGTTTCTCGAACGGCCCGGCCGGCGGTCGATCCGGCGGCGACATGTCCGGGCGGTCACGGGACACCGTGGGGCGCGGTGAAAGAAGGATGCCGGAATCCACGCATCAACGGTCTACGATGTCGAGTCCTTCCATAAGCCGTCCGGCGGCCGGCGGCGGCGTGGGAAGAAGAAGAGATCAATAGCCTGATAATGATTGAGGGGCGCGGCTTCCGCCGCGCCCCTCATAAACGCCCCTCAGCAATTGCCAACCCTCGGTTTCTCTTTGTCATAACACTTCTCACACGGATGCTCCGGGGTGCATAGCAGCGCATCGTCGCCAATACTGTTGCTAACTCCAAAGCACCATTCCCACCACTGGTACTTGTCACTACCTTCACAGGCTGTGGCCCTGGCTCTCAGCCCCACGCAAAATCCCTCCATATGGGTGAAGTGGTAACAAAACTTCCGAACGGTGACAGTTCTCGTCCGCTGGCACGGGTAAGGAATCCCAAACCTTGTGTAGCATGTAGTCCAATACGTCTCCGTCGTAGTGGACTCTACCCATTGGACCATAGCAAGACCTCCCTATATGGAAGCCACAACAAGAATCGGATCGAGAAGCAGTGTACAATCAGGGAG
>CAYLJO010000144.1:0-16272 GCA_964383905.1 uncultured Blastocatellaceae bacterium | reverse complement strand
TTAATTAAGTCGTCCGCATCGGAATTACCAGCGAATGATGCCGCGCGCTCCTGCGCCGTCAGCTAAAGCCGCAAGTGCATCGTTCACATCATCGAGCGAATAGGTGCGCGCGACCAGTTCGCGCAGTTTGAGTTTGCCCGCTTGATAAAGCCTCACCAGTTGCGGCACGTCCTTGAGCGGTTGGCCCGAGCCGTAGAGCGATCCGATCAGGCGCTTCTCTTGCATCACGAGCGGGAACATCGGGATGGAGGCGAGCGTGTCTGTCCGCGCCAATCCCGTGAGCACGATTGTCCCGCCTTTACGCAAACAGTTGAAAGCTTGCGAGAGGGTCGCGGGAGCGCCTAGGGTATCAAACACATAGTTTGCGCCGCGCCCGTCCGTCAGCTCACGAACTGACGGCGACACATCTCCCGCCGTTGCGTCTAAAACGTGAGTCGCGCCGAAGTCGCGCGCGAGGTTGAGGGCGCCCGCTTGCCTGTCCACCGCAATGATCTCCTTGCACCCGGCCAGCACCGCGCCCTGTATGACGTTCAACCCGACACCGCCCGCGCCGATGATCACGACGCTCGCGCCCGCCTCAACGCACGCCGCGTTCATCACAGTGCCCATGCCCGTCACCACAGCGCACCCTAACGTCGCCAGCACCTCGAACGGCACGTCCTCAGGTACGGGAATCGCACCTTCTTCCGCCACCACCGCGAAGTCTGCGAAGCAGGCCGTGCCGTTGAAATGCCCCACGTCTTGGCCGCGCGCGCGCAGTCGCGTGCCGCCCGCGGGTAAGCGATTGCGGTATGTTGTACGCTCCAGACGGTCGCAGAGCACAGGTCGTTCCTCAAGACACGCAGGACAGACGCCGCACGCGGGCGCCCAACAAAAGACCACGTGATCGCCCGCGCGCACGCGCGTCACGCCTTCGCCCACCTCGCGCACAACTCCTGCGCCTTCATGCCCGAGGACGAGCGGCGTGCGTGCAGGCCAGTCGCCGCGCGCCGGGTGCAGGTCGCTGTGACAGACTCCGGCGGCCTTCACTTCGACCAGCACTTCGCCCGCACGCGGGGCTTCAAGTTCGGCCTCTTCAACCGAGAGCGCGTCTCCTTGCTTCCACAAAATGGCGGCGTTGATCTTCATGGCGAGCTACTAACCCTTAAGCTTTTTCCGCGAGCGTCGCAGCCGTACGCGCCAGCCCCACGACGCGTTCGTCGAGCGTGGCGAAGCGCGGGTCGTCCGTCTGCCCCCGATGATAGCGGTAGAAGATTTGTTGCAGCACGACGGCCAGCTTGAAGACGGCGAACACCTCGTAGAATTTTATCTTCGTCAAGTCGCTCCCCGTGCGCGCCGCGTAGCGTTCGATGATCTCTTCGCGCGTGAACCAACCCGCGCGTTGTGTCACTGGGGTCAGAGTATCATGTCGGGATGCCGCAGCGGTGTGCACCCAGTAACAGAGCAGAATCCCCAAATCCACGAGCGGGTCGCCGACGGCGCTCATCTCCCAATCGAACACGGCGGCGATGCGCCCAACGTCGCGCGCGTCCAGCATCACGTTGTCGAGCTTGAAGTCGCCGTGAACCAACGTCGGCCGCACCGGATCAGGAGGTAAGCTCTCGGCCAGCCATGCGGCGAGCGTATCCATCTCCGGCAACTCGCTCGTTTGCGATCCCTTCCAGCGCTCGCTCCACCCGCGCACTTGCCGCGCGACGAATCCGGCTGGCTTGCCGAGGGCGGCGAGTCCGTGCGCTTCGATGTCAACCGCATGGAGGTCTGCGAGCGCGTCCACCAGAGCGACGCTCGTCCGGCGGCGCGCCGCCGGCCGGTCGGCCAGTTCCGGCGGCTCGTCGTCGCGCACCACGACGCCGTGCCGCCGCTCCATGATGTAAAAAGTCGCGCCGATGACGCTCGGGTCTTCGCAAAGCAGGAAGGGTCGCGGCGCGAGCGGATAGGCCGTGTGCACGGCTGCGAGAATGCGATATTCGCGCGCCATGTCGTGCGCCTTCGGAGGCACGGGCCCGAACGGAGGCCGCCGCATCACGAACTCTTGATTGCCGAAGCGCAGCAGGTAGGTCAGGTTCGAGTGGCCGCCGGGAAACTGCTCGACCGTCATCTGTGCTGCGGCGACCGCCTGCTTGCCCAATACGGCAGCCAGTTGCTCGCGCGCATAGCCGGCAAGCGCATCCCAATCAAGCTGCTCGCTCGCGCGGACGGGCCTTGTGTCCGATGAATCAGGCGCCTCGCCGCGCGAGGGGGAAAGCTGTTTAACTAAACGGGGCGCGTCATTCATCCTTCAATCCACCCCCGAATCGCACCGACTGCGGGAGCGGCAGAGCAACGCAACGAACTCTTTTCCCGACCTCCCGAAAAAATCGCTTCAGCACGCCTTAAGCCTCTCCCGCCTCCCGACCGAAGATGGCCTTGCGCTTCTGCATGAAGGCGTTGACGCCTTCGATGAAATCCGGCGAGTGGAAGCAAGCGTCCTGGTTGACCGCCTCAAAGTCGAGCGCGGAGGCTAAGTCCGACTGCACCCCATGATTGAGTCCCGCCTTAATCCTTTCAATCGCCACGCGCGGCGCTTGGGCGAGGCGCGCGGCAAGGCTGTCAACGGTCGCGTCCAACTCCGCGAAGGGAACGACACGGTTGACGATGCCGAGTCGGAGGGCCTCCCGCGCGCCGACGATGTCGCCGGTCGCCATCAGCTCAAACGCTCTGTGATAGCCGACAAGGCGCGGCAGAAAGAAGGTGCTCCCGCCGTCCGGCATTAACCCGATACGGACGAAGACCTGGCCGAAGGAGGCCTGCTCGGAAGCGACGATCATGTCGCACGCCAGCGCGTAGTTGCAGCCCACGCCGACGGCGTGGCCGTGAACGCGCGCGATGACGGGGGCTGGCAGTGCGCGCATGGCGAGGATTGTCGGATTAACGTTCTCGCGTACGGATTTGGTGATGTCAAAATTGGCGATGTCACCCGCGCTGGTCGCAGCCAGGTCTGCGCCCGCGCAGAACGATTCGCCGGCGCCGGTGAGAATCACGACCCGCGTGCCGTCGTCCGCAGATTGCCTGAACGCGGCGAGAAGCAACCGCACCGTCTCGCGGTCAACGGAGTTACGCCGTTCAGGGCGGTTGATGATGATGCGCTTGACGCCACCGTCGAAAGTGACGAGCAGTTTTTCCTCACGGTCGGTCATCGGTACAACTCCTCGAAGCAGTTCGGTGTGAGGGTTTCCGTCGCGCACTCACCCGTCATAGCGCACGAGCCACTCGGCCACGCAGCAGGGTTTTTCGCCGCCGTCGCGCTCGACCGTCACGTTCCACGTCGCCTGCACGCCGCCGCTGGTCTCTTTCAGCGCCGACAACGTGAAGCGCCCGCGAATGCGTGACCCGGCAGGCACCGGCGAGACGAAGCGGACGCGGTTTAGACCGTAGTTGACGCCCATCCGCACGCCGCTCACGGACATCGCACGCTTCGCCAGTTCGCTGAGCAGCGAAAGGGTAAGAAAGCCGTGCGCGATTGTCGCTTTGTAGGGTGACTCACTCGCCGCGCGCTCCGGGTCAGTGTGAATCCACTGGCGGTCTTCCGTCGCCTCGGCAAACTGGTTGATGCGCTCCTGCGTCACCTCGAACCAATCGCCGACGGCAACTTCTTGCCCAACATAGTCACGGAGGTTAGAGATACCCTCGATCCGTGTGACCGCCATTAAAGTATCCTTCGGGTTTCGCCCCATTGAATTCACGCTTTTGCCGTCCGCGGGTCGAGCGTGCGCTGCATCTCTTTCAGCACAGTGCGTGCGATCACCATGCGATGCACTTCGCTCGCCCCGTCGTAGATGCGGAAGGCGCGCACGTTGGTGTAGAAATCGGCGAGCGGGATGTCGTGCGAGACGCCGAGCGCGCCGCAGATTTGCACGGCGCGATCAATCACGCGGCCCACCGCTTCGGCGACGAAGACTTTGCAGATTGAAGACTCACGACGGATCTCATCGCCCTGTTCATGCCTCCACGCCGCGTGCATGACCGTCATGCGCGAGGCGTGGAGGTCAATCTCCGAATCGGCGATCATCCATTGAATCGCTTGATGTTCAGCGAGCTTCTTGCCGAACGCCTCGCGTTCGAGAGCGCGCGCGGTCGCAATCTCCAAAGCCCTTTGCGCGACGCCGAGCCAGCGCATACAGTGCGTCAGGCGCGCCGGGCCAAGACGCACCTGCGCCATCTTGAAGCCCTCGCCGACACGACCGAGCACCGCCGAGTCTGGCACGCGCACGTTTGTGTAAGTTACTTCGCAGTGACCGCCGAGGCCATGCGAACCCATCACCGATATTGGGCGCACGACTTTGAAGCCCGGCGCATCGGTCGGCACCAGAAACATCGTCGCGCCTCGATGAACGGGAACGTCCGGGTCTGTAATCGCCATCGTGATCGCTACGGCCGCCCCTTGCGCGCCGGAGATGAACCACTTGTGGCCGTTGATCTCCCAGCCGCCGTCAATGCGCGTGGCGCGCGTCTTCATCATTGTCGGGTCGGAGCCGGAGCCGGGCGCAGGCTCCGTCATGGCAAAGCATGAGCGAATCCTGCCTTCGACGAGCGGGCGCAAGTACTGCTCGCGCTGCTCCCGGTCGGCGTAGAGCTCGAGCAGGTGCATATTGCCTTCGTCCGGCGCGGCGCAGTGGAGCGCGAGCGGCCCCAAGAGGCTGCGCCCCGCCTGCTCAAAGACCACACACATGCCGACCGTGCCGAGTCCTAAGCCACCATATTCCCTCGGCAGTTGCGGGCCGTAGATGCCCGCGGCGCGCGCCTTCCGGCGCAACTCTTCGAGCCGCTCCGGCGAGATGCTCTCATGCTCGCCACCGCCGGCTTCCAGGGGAATCACCTCGTCGCGTATGAAGGCCGCTACGCGGTCGCGCAGTTCGATCAGTTCCGCCGGTAGATTGAAATCCATCGCTGTCGTACCGCTTGACCTTTAATTCTGAAGATTCTCGAAGATTGTCGCCGCGCCCTGACCGCCGCCGACGCACATCGTCACCATGCTGTAACGGCTCCTGCGGCGGCGCATCTCGCCCATCAACTGCACTGTCAGCTTTGCACCCGTCGCGCCGAGCGGGTGGCCCAAGGCGACCGCCCCGCCGTTGACGTTGGTGCGCTCATCGTCCATCCCAAGCTCGCGCATCACAGCTATTGCTTGACACGCGAATGCCTCGTTCAATTCAATCAAGTCAATCTGGTCCAGCTTGAGTCCCGCAATCTTCAACGCCTTCGGCACGGCGACGACCGGCCCCATCCCCATGATCTCCGGCGGCACGCCTCCGACGGCGTATGAGATGAAGCGCGCCAGCGGCTTCAACCCCAACTCTTCCGCACGCTCGCGCGACATGACGATCACTCCGGCTGCCCCGTCCGATGTTTGACTGGAATTGCCCGCCGTCACGGTGCCTTTGGCGTGAAAGACGGGAGGCAGTTTGGCTAGAGCTTCCGCAGTCGTGTCGGGGCGCGGCCCTTCGTCCGCATCAAACCTGAGCTTCTTCCGTTTCGCCCGCCCGTCCTCTCCCGCCTCGACGACTTCGACGTCGAGCGCCACAATGCCGTCATCTTTGAAGCGGCCCGCCGCTTGCGCCGCCAGAGCGCGCCCGTGGCTACGATAGGAGAAGGCGTCAGCCTCTTCACGCGAGACGTTGTGAAGGCGTGCCACGTTCTCAGCGGTCAGTCCCATGCTGAGATACACGTCCGGGTAGTGCTCGACCAGGTAAGGGTTCGGCCTGAACCTGGTGTTGCCGCGCAGCATGCTCATGGATTCCGTGCCGCCCGCGATGATGCAGTCGGCCATCCCCGCCATGATGCGCTCCGACGCCATCGCGATCGCTTGCGAGCCCGATGAGCAGAAGCGGTTGACGGTGACGGCAGCCACCTCATGGGGTAAACCTGCGCGCAAGGAAGCGATGCGCGCGACGTTCGTGCCCGATTCGCCCTCGGGCGTCGCGCAGCCGATGATCACGTCGTCAACGGTTTCCGGCGGCAGTTCGGGAACGCGCCGGAGTAGGTCGGTGATCACGCTCGCGGCCATGTCATCGGGGCGCGTGGTGCGCAGCGTGCCCCGCGGCGCTTTACCGACGGCCGTGCGCACGCCGGAGACAATAACAGCTTCTCTCATCAAACCCTCTCTTTGACAGCACAGACGCCCGCGCCGCCGGATCAACAAATGAGCAGCCCCTTGTCAGAGCAGCGGTCAGGGACGAAATAACATGCAGGTGGCGGTGCCGTGGGCGTACAGCTTGCCCTCACGATCAACGACCCGGCCTTCAGCCGTTGCGACACGGCCGCCGGCGTGAATCACTTTGGCCTCGCACCGCACCTCGCCCGTCTCGCCCCGCATCGGGCGGAGGTAATTGATCTTCATCTCCAGCGTGGTGAAGATTCTGCCCGCAGGCATCATCGTATTGATGGCGCAGCCCAGAGCCGAATCGAGCAGCGTCGCCGCCAACCCTCCGTGCACGATTCCGATGCCGTTGTAGTAGCGCTCATCAGGCTTGGCGGTTAAGACCGCACGCCCCTCGCTCACTTCGACGAGCCTGAGGTTCATCAACTGCGCCATCGGCGACGGCGGCACTTCGCCCGCCATCATCTTCCGCATGTACTCGATGCCACTCATCGTGCGGCGAGCTTCAGTCCCGTCCGAAGATAACTCCTTGCTGATGGTGCGGTTCATCCTTTTCGTCCGTCAGAGATTAATCCCTTCCGTTTAATTGTGTAAAGGCTTGCCCGTTTCGAGCATGTGCCTGATCCGCTCAATCGTCTTCGGCTCGCCGCACAGCGAAAGGAACGCCTCGCGTTCGAGATCGAGAAAGTACTGCTCGTCAACCCACTGGCCGGACGAGAGATCGCCGCCGCACAGGATGTGAGCGACTTGCCGCAGACGTGCAGGTCGTACTCGCTCATGTATCCGCCCTGCTGCATGATGTAGAGGCCGGCGCGAAGAGCGGCGAGCGCATCACGGCCGGCGGCGTAACAGGCCTTAACGCGCACCGGCGCAGCGTATCCGACTTCGGCCAGCGCAAGCACTATCCGCTTGGCCTCCGCGAGCTGATGGTCGCGGCTCATCACAATCTGGTCGGCGGCGGTGAGAAAACCGAAGGAACGCGCTTCGGCAGCACTCGTAGAGACTTTCGCCGTAGCAATGGTCTGGAGCGCCTGCTGGAGACAGGGCAGCGGGTCAGCATTCGTCGTCTGCATCGCGGGCGAGACGACGCGGCGCACCAGCTCTTTACAACCGCCCGCGCCGGGCACCAGCCCGACGCCCGTCTCGACCAACCCCATGTAGGTTTCCGCCGCCGCCACGGCGCGCGCCCCGGCCATCGAGACTTCCGCGCCCCCGCCGAGAGTGCGCCCGAAGGGAGCGGTCACGACGGGTTTAGAGCAGAAGCGCACGCTCATGAGCGCGTCCTGCATCTCGCGCACGGCGCGCTCAATCGCACTGAGACCTCCCCTCCCCAAGCCCCCGGCGAGGTTGGCGCCGACCGAGAAGTCCGCGCCCCGGTTTCCGATCACCATGCCGACCCAGTCCTTCGCCTCAACCTCCTCGACCGAGTCGCGTAGCATGTTCTTAATATCTTCATCGAGCGTGTTCATCTTGGTGTGAAACTCAAGACAAGCCACGCCGTCGCCCATGTCAATCAGGCTCGCGCCCTTGTTCTCACGCACCACGCGCCCGGCGGCCTTCAATCTACGCAGCTCAATCTTGTGCTCATCAACGGGCTCGGTGACGTAAGACCTGCGCGCCGGATCGTAGTAACTTAAACGCCCGTCGTCGAAACGATAAAATGTTTCGCGCCCATCGGCGAGCATCTCTTTGACCCACGGCGCGACCTCTATGTTGTTGGCCTCCATCTCTTGAGCAGTCTTCCGCACGCCGAGCGCGTCCCACGTCTCGAAAGGCCCCATCTCGTGCGAGAAGCCCCAGCGCACCGCCCTGTCCACGTTGATGATCTGGTCGGTGATTTCCGGGATGCGGCGCGCGGCGTAGGCCAGCGAGTTGTAGATCACGTGGCGCGCGAGCGCGCCGGCCTTGTCGACTTGCGCCAGCACGAACGCGAGCCGGCGGCCGAGCGGCTTGATCTTCATCGCCTCCTTGAGGGACGGGATGCCGGGTTCGCACCGCGGGCGGTATTCCATCGTCTCAAGGTCGAGCGTGAGGATTTCGCCCCCCGCGCCCTTCGGCGGTTTTTTGTAAAAGCCCTGCCCGGTCTTATCGCCTAATCGCCCGCGTCCCATCTGCGTTGTCCGCAGCGTGCCGAGATTCTGATTGCGCAAGACTTCGCGCGTCTCGTCGTGTTCAATTAAGCCATAAAGGTTCTCGCCCACCGAACTGGACACGTCGAGACCCACCAGGTCTTGCAGGCGGAACAGGCCGGTCTTGGGGCGACCGATGAGGGGCCCCAAGATCGCGTCGGCCTCCTCAACGGTGTACTTGTTCTCCAGCACGTAACCCAATGCCAGCGCGCCGGAGACGGAGCCGAGACGATTGGCGATGAAGTTCGGCGTGTCCTTGCAGACGACCACTCCTTTGCCCAGCCGCCGCTCGGCGAAGCCGGTCATGAACTTTATGACCCCCGGCTCGGTCTCCTTCGTCGGGATCACTTCGAGCAGCTTCATGTAGCGCGGCGGGTTGAAGAAGTGCGTGCCGAGGAAGTTTATTCTGAAATCTGCGGAAGCTTCGGCGGCGATGGCCGCAATCGGCAGCCCCGACGTGTTGCTGGAGACGATACTCTCCGGCTTTCTGATCTTCTCAATACGCGCGACTAATTCGCGTTTGGCCGAAAGGTTTTCGATGATGGCTTCAACGATCCAATCTCCTTCGCCGACCCGATCAAAATCATCTTCGAGGTTGCCGACGGTGACCAGTTCCGCCGCCGCCGGCGTGAAGAATGCGGGCGGCTTCGACTTCTTCATACGCTCGAGCGAAGCGGCCACGATCCGGTTGCGCACCTTCGGGTGCGAGAGCGTGAGTCCGCGCTTCTCTTCTTCAGGCGTCAGCTTATCCGCCGCGATGTCGAGCAGGTAAACCGGGATGCCGGCATTCGCCACGTGCGCGGCGATGCCGCCACCCATCGTTCCCGATCCGATGACCACGACGCGGTTGATTGTGTAACCCATGGCTTCTCCGATCCTTCTCCGGAAACTGTTTCCCCCCCCGCGTATAGATTACCCTGCGGTGGCCGCCGCCTGGCGTTCTTCAAACAGGTCTGGGTCGGTGGCGCGCAGCCGCGTCAAGTAGTCCTTCCACAGAGGAGCAAAAACGGGGATGCGCGCGATCTCAACCTTCGCCCGCCGCGCTGCTTCGGGCGCAATCGGTGTGGGCTTCAGCCCCAGGGCTTTCGCCGCCTGCGCGACGGCGAGATTGCGCTCGGCCATTCCTTCAAGCAGCAGCATGCGCGCGAATGCGATCTGAATGTTATCGCCGGCGGTAATTGCGCCGTGGTTGGGCAGGATGACCGCCCGCTTCTCTTTGAGCGCCCTCGCAATCGGCATCACGCGCTCCTCTGCGGAAGCCAGCCCCTCGTAATCTTCTTCCACGACACCCACGTCGTCGGCCAACAAACAGCTCTCCTGATCGTAAATCTCCGGTACGATGCGAAACGTGCTATAGGTCACGACGGCAGGCGGGTGAGTGTGCGCGACGGCAATGGCGTGTGGGTTCTCGCGGTGGATGATGCCGTGCAGGCTAATCGTATCATTGACGTAAGCATCACCGTCCAGGACTTTTCCTGAGAAATCCACCGGCACGATGTTCTCGGGCCTGAGCGTGGCGAACGACGGCCCGAAGTGGTTAACCAGCATCCGGTCTTCGCCGACCACGACGCTCAAGTGGCCCGCGTTGGCGACGCTCAGGCCGTGCCGGTAGAGCAGGCGCGCCGCGCAGCAGATGTCAAATTTAATCGCCTCGTAGTTCATCGCTGTCTCCTTGATTGTTATCCTCAGAGGCCGCCGGTCACTTCCAGCACTTGCCCGGAAACGTAATCGCTGAGCGGCGACGAGAAGAAGAGGACGGGGCCCGCCGCCTCTTCGGGGGTGCCGCCGCGTCCCATCGGAATCATTCTGAGGGCGATCTCGCGGTTCGCCCGAGGGATGCCGAGCGTAATATCTGCCGGTTTGCGCGTGAGGCGCTCGCCAGTCTCTTTGGCCTGCGTCAGTCTGGTCTCGATGAAGCCGAAGGCGACGGCGTTGACCTGTATGTTGAACTGCCCCCATTCCTTCGCCAAAGTCTTCGTCAGGCCGACGATGCCGGCTTTGCCCGCCGCATAGTTCGCTTGCCCGGCGTTGCCGCGCGTCCCCGTGGTCGAGCTGACGTTGACAATCTTGCGCGCCTGTGCCCGGCCGCGCCCCTCTTTTTCGCGCTTCGCCGTCTCGCGCAGGTATCCAGAGGCGGCGCGGATGACGCGGAACGGCGCCGTCAGATGCACGTCAAGCATCGCCTGCCATTGCTCATCCGTCATCTTGTGGAGGGTTCCGTCCCACGTGTAGCCCGCGTTGTTAACGATGGCATCAATCTGGCCGTAACGATCAACCACGGCTTTAATCAATTGCTGAGGAAACTCCGGGTCTGTCACATCACCCGGCACGGCGAGCGCGTCACCGCCGGCGGCGTTAATCTTCTTGACCACTTCGTGCGCCGGCTGCGGGTCAATATCTGAGGCGATAACGCGCGCCCCGTGTGCGGCAAAAAGCTCAGCGCACGCGCGCCCGATGCCGCGCCCCGCGCCGGTGATGATGGCCACCTTACCTTCCAGCAGTCGCATCGGGTTCGTCTCGCCCAGCGAATCTTTTGATCCGCGCTGTTAGTTTTAGCCCTTCGATCGATCCTCTTCGCGCAACACGCGGTAGAGAATCTTCCCGACGGCCGTCTTCGGAAGGCTCTCTTGAATCTCGACCTCGCGCGGAACTTTGAATTCCGCCAACCCACGCTTGCAGTGCTCGATGAGCTCATCAGTGCCGACGGGCGCGCCCGGTTTGAGCACCACGTATGCTTTGACCGCTTCGCCCCGGTAGGGATCGGGGATGCCGACGACCCCGGCCTCCTTCACCGCCGGGTGCGTGTAGAGCATGTCTTCGACTTCTGACGGGTAGACGTTGAAGCCGCTGACTATGATCATGTCCTTCTTGCGCTGCACGATGTAGGTGTAGCCGTCCTCGTCCATGCGCGCGACGTCGCCTGTGTAGAGCCACGTGCGCCCCGCCCCATCCGTGCGCAAGGCAATAGCCGTCTCGTCGGGTTGGTTCCAGTAGCCTTTCATCACCTGCGGCCCCGCAATGCAGAGTTCGCCCTCCTCGCCGAGCGGCACCTCGCGCGTGCCCGTTTCCAGATCAACGATCTTAATGTCAGTGTCGGGCAACGGCAGGCCGATGCTGCCCGGCTTGCGGCGCGCGAGCATGGGTGTGGAGTGCGTCACGGGTGAGGCTTCCGAGAGGCCGTAGCCTTCGTTGAGCGTGCCGCCCGTCAGGCGCTCGAACTGCTCGATGACTTCGACGGGCAGAGGGGCCGAGCCGCTGTTGAAGGCGCGTATCTTATCAATGCCATACTCTTTCGCCTTCGGATGATTGAGCAGAGAGATGTAGATCGTGGGCACCGCCGGAAAATAGGTGGGGCGGTAATCGCGGATCGCGCTCAGCAGCGCTTCGATGTCGTACTTCGGGATGAGCACCTGTTGCGCGCCGAGCCATGTCCCCGCGATCATGCCGACCGTGAAGCCGTAGATGTGAAAGAACGGGATCACCAGCAGGTAGGTGTCTTCGCCGCGGCGCACACTGCGGTGGCCCCAAGATTCGGTCTGGATCACGTTGGCAAAAATGTTGTAGTGCGTGAGCATCGCGCCCTTCGGCCCGCCGGTCGTGCCGCCCGTGTACTGCAGTACGGCCACATCCTCGTCTACGTTGATCTCGACGCGGGGCAAGTCCGGCTCTTCAACGCCGGCGAGCAGATCCGCCAAACGCAGCGTAAGGTCAACGGCCGGGGCCGGCGTCGCGGCGGCTGAGTATTCCGCGAGCGACGTGATGATGACGTGCTCGATCTTCGTCTGATCGAGCACCGAGAGCGCCACCGGCGCGAGCGCGTTGAGCGTCAACAGGGCGCGTATCCCGGAATCCTGCGCGACGATCAGAACCTCGCGCGGCGTGTAGAGCGGGTTGACATTCACCACCGTCGCGCCCAGGCGCAGAATGGCGAAGGTAATAATAATGTACTGCGGGCAGTTCGGCAGCATGATGCCGACGCGATCGTTCTGCCTGACGCCGAGCCGCGCCAGCGCCGTGGCGAGTCTGTCCGCCTGCTCTTTGATCTGGGCGAAGGTGAGGTGCACGCCGAGGAAGGCGGTGGCGGGGCGCTCCGGCATCTCGACCGCCGCGATGCGCAGGATGTCGTGTAACGGGCGGCGCGGGTAGTTCATGTGCGGGCGCATCCAGTAGTCGTAATGGCCGAGCCAGGGCCGCGCCGCGTAGAGCGATTTCCCACTTTCTTCAGCTACTTTAGCTTTGCTCATCATCGCCTCCCTGAGTTAGATGATCGTGCGGCCTCCATCCACGACGATCGTTTGGCCGGTGATGTAGTTTGAGGCGTCGGAGGCCAGAAACACGGCAACGCCTTTTAACTCCCCGGCTTCGCCGACGCGCGGAATCGGATTTCGCGCTTTGATCGCGGGCTCGGCATACTCGATGGCGGCGTCCGCCAGGCGCGAATGAAAGAAGCCCGGCGCGATGGCATTGACGCGAATGCCTTGCCTGCCCCAAGAGGCGGCAAGTTCGCGCGTCAAGCCGAAGAGTCCTGCTTTGCTCGCGGCGTACCCGACGTAGTGCGGCCCCGCCACCGAAGACTGCAAACCGGACACGGATGAAACATTGATGATGCGCCCGGACTCACGCTTCAACATCTCGCGCCCGGCGGCCTGCGCGAAAAGGAATGCGCCCGTCAGATTTATGTCAATCACCTTCTGCCATTTATCAAACGGCATCCGTTCGGGCCGCTCGCCCCACGAGACGCCGGCGTTGTTGAGCAAAATATCCACCTTGCCGAAAGCTTCGATTGTCCTATCAACAACCGCTTGCACCTGCTCCGGATTCGAGACATCGCAGAGCATACCTTCGACTTGAAAGCCGCGCCCGCGCATCTCTTTGGTGGTCGGCGTCAGCCACTCGTCGCGACGCGCGCAGAGCATAAGCCGCGCGCCCGCCTCGGCTAAACCTTCGGCCATCTCTTTTCCGAGCCCGCGCGAGCCGCCCGTGACAATCGCCACCCGACCCGAAAGATCAAATAATTCTCTCACGTGCGCCGTCATCTTTTTATCTCTCGCCCGTTCACGATTTATTGGGAAGCAGCGACGTCGATTGTGATATCAGTCGTTATGCCTTTGCCTTCTGCAACCGTTCGGCTAAAACATCAGGCTCAGCCTTCCCTGCACGAGCGGGCGCGCCGCCGTCCACAATAAGGCGCGCGATCCGCTCGCGATGAAAAGCGGCATCGCCAAAAAGTGTCTCGGATGATTTGCTCCGTTTGTAGTAAAGCTGTAGGTCGTGCTCCCAAGTGAAGCCGATGCCGCCGTGGACCTGTATGCCGCGGTTGCCGACCTCGCGGTAAGCGTCCGAGCAATAGGCTTTGGCGATTGAGACCGCGCCGGAGGCCCTTGGCTCTTCTTCTTCAGTCAAAGCCCACGCCGCATAATAAGTGGCCGAGCGCGCGCTTTCGGTCATCAACAGCATGTCGGCGCAATGGTGTTGCACGGCTTGAAAAGAGCCGATGGGACGCCCGAATTGTTGGCGCGTCTTCGCGTATTCGACCGTCGTATCGAGCACCCACTGCATCCCACCGACCATCTCGGCGCACAGCGCCACGGTCGCCACCTCCAACGCGCCCCGCAGTGCGCCGCTCGCGTCGCCGTCTGCGCCGAAAGCGTCTGCCGTGGCGACCGTCACGCCGTCGAAGGTGACCTCGTAGAGCTTGCGCGTCGCGTCCATCGAAGGCATCGCCTTTATGGAGAGGCCGCCCGCGCCGCGATGGACGGGCAACAGCGCCAGTTGATCGCCTTCGCGCGCCACACAGATCAGAAGATCGGCGCCGGCGGCGTCCGGCACGAAGAGCTTTCGTCCTGAGAGCGAAAAGTTATGACCGTCGCGCGCGGCCTTGAGCTTGACCGCATCCACTTCCCAGTTTGCGCCCTCTTCAAGAATCGCCACCGTGGCTTTCAGTTCCCCCGCCGCCACGGGTGCGAGATACTTCGCCCGTTGCTCCGAATTGCCAGCGCGCTCGATGAGCGCGGAGGCCGTGAGCGTCGAAAGGAACGGGCCCGGCAGGCAGGCACGTCCCATCTCCTCGGCGACGACGGCCAGCTCGACCTGACCGAGACCGAGACCGCCATGCTCTTCCGGCAGCGTCAGCCCCACCCAGCCCTGATCGGCGAGCGTTTGCCAGAGCTTTTGATCATGCGCCGTTTCAGCCTCCATCAACTCGCGCACGCGCCCGAGTCCACACTCGCGCGCGAGCAGGTCACGCGCCGATTCCTTCAGCAGTTTTTGCGGTTTACTGAGATCAAAGTCCATAAGAAAATCCAAGTGAGCAGTAAGCAGTGAGCAGGAGTGAAACCGCTTACCATTCACAGTTCACCGCCTACTCTCTCTTCAGTAGCTCTTAGGTAGGCCCAGCACGCGCTCGGCGATGATGTTACGCTGAATTTCGCTGGTGCCCGCTTCAATCGTGTTGCCGCGCGAGCGCAGGTAGGCGTATTCCCACAGGCCGTTGTCGAAGTCTTTGAGCTGCCCGTAGGGCCCAAGTACCTCTTGCGCGGTCTGCTGTGTGCGCTGGTTCATCTCGCTCCAGTAAAGTTTCAGGATCGAGCCTTCGGGGCCGGGGATGCCGGTCCTGCTCAAGGACGTCAGCGCACGGTTCGTGTTGAGGCGCAGGATTTCCAGTTCGAGGTAGGCTTGCGCGAGCTTTTGCCTGACCACCGGGTCTTCGCTCGCGGGGCGACCTTGGTGCTCGACCGCGTGCGAGCGCGCGATGAGCGCTTCGAGGTTGCGCTTGAAGACGACCTGAATGCCTGTGCCGAGATTGGCGCGCTCGTTCATCAAAGCGGTGATGGCCGTCGCCCAACCTTTGTTGATTTCGCCGAGGGCCTGCGTGACCGGCACACGCACGCTTGAGAAGAACACCTCATTGAATCCCGCATCGCCCGACATTTGTCGCAAAGGGCGCACCCGCACGCCCTCGCTGCGCATGTCGAGGAGCAGGCAGGTGATCCCCTTGTGCTTCGGCGCTGCCGTATCTGTGCGCACGAGCAGCAGACACCAGTCGGCCATCTGCGCGAAGCTCGTCCAGATCTTCTGACCGTCGACGGTGAAGTGATCGCCGTCACGCACCGCCTTCGTGCCGAGCGAGGCGAGGTCGCTGCCGGCGTTCGGCTCCGAGAATCCCTGACACCAGATCTCTTCGCCGGAGAGAATCGCCGGGAGGTAGCGCGACTTCTGCTCCTCTGTGCCCATCGCGATAATCGTCGGGCCGACGAGCGAGAGACCGATCGTTCCGATTAACTGCGGGGCACCCGCGCGCGCCAGCTCTTCCTGAAAGATGGCCTGCTCCACGAGCGTCGCGCCGCGCCCACCGTACTGCGTCGGCCAGGAGATGCCGGCCCACCCGCCTTCGTAGAGCTTGCGCTGCCAATCGCGCAGGTACTTGATGTAATCCTCTCTGTCTTCGGAGCCGGTCCCCCCGCCGGTCCGCTCAGGGGGCACGTTGGCTTTGAGCCACGCGCGGAATTCGTCGCGGAACTGCTGTTCGGTTGGAATTAAGTTTAAGTTCATGAATACCCACCTCAGACCGCTGGTGCCGGGTTCTCCGCCGCGCGCGATTTCGACGCCTCCCACAACAATTCGGAGACATCCATCACGCGCACGTCACGCACGCCTTTGCGCGCGTTGATCCCGTCTTCCATCATCGTCATGCAGAACGGGCAGCCCGTCGCCAAGATGTCTGCGCCCGTCTCCAAAGCTTCGCGCGCGCGTTCCTGATTGACGCGCTTACCGGGAGGCTCCTCCGCAAAGCTCATGCCTCCGCCACCGCCGCAGCAGAAACTCCTGGCGCGACTTCGCTTCATCTCCAATGGCGCTTGGCGCGAAGAGATTCGCACGAGCGCGCGCGGCGCTTCATACACGCCGTTCTGCCGGCCCAGATAGCACGGGTCGTGAAAGGTGATCTTCTTCTCCGATTCATGCAGCGGTTTGAGTTGGCCCTCTTCAACTAGCTTGGCGAGGTATTCG
>CAYLJO010000143.1:9670-16410 GCA_964383905.1 uncultured Blastocatellaceae bacterium | reverse complement strand
TCGCATCCGTATCTTCATAGCACCGCTGGCAAATGGGGCAGAGCCTCATACGATCCTGATGCCTGTTGATAGCAAGCGCGTAACGCTCGCGGGAGACATGCCTGACGTCACATCCGATTTCGAGTTAACCGAAGAATACCTCGGCCACGCGGTAGATATCATCATCGAGCCGCTTAATATCGCAGACGGCTTCCTCGAGAGGCACGCTGGTGATCTTATGGCCGCGCAACGCGGCCATCCGCCCCCACTCTTTATCAACCGTCATCTCAAACGCTTTGATTCCGAAGCGGGTGGCCAGCACACGATCAAAGGGGGTGGGCGATCCGCCACGCTGTACATAGCCCAGTTTGGTGACACGGGTTTCGATCCCCGTGCACTGCTCTATCTCGTGGGCCAGGATGTTGCCGATGCCGCCCAAGCGGTCGTGGCGGTAAATCGCTTCGCTCATCTCATAGTTCAGAAAATCTTCGTCCGGGTGCGGGTGCGCGTCTTCGGCGACGACGACGATGGAGAAGGCGCGGCCATCCTCCTTGCGATTGAGAAGCAGCTTACAGACGCGGGAAAGCCTGAACGGGTGTTCCGGAACGAGCACGACGTCGGCGCCCCCGGCGATCCCCCCGTAAGCCGCAATCCAACCCGTGTGCCTGCCCATGACTTCGATAACCATCACCCGGTGATGTGATTCGGCGGTCGAGTGCAGCCTGTCGACGGCATCCGTCACTACGCCGACGGCGGTATCGAAGCCGAACGTGAAATCGGTGCCGCAGATGTCGTTGTCAATCGTTTTTGGCACCCCGACGACCGGGAACTGATGGTCGCGCCACAGGTCCAGCGCGGCCGACAGGGAGCCTTCGCCCCCGACTACGATCAGCGCATTCAAATCGTACCTCTTCCAGTTATCGCGGATACGCTCGATGCTCTGCGGGTCCAGCACCGGGTTGAAACGTGAGGTGCCGAGGATAGTCCCGCCTCGCGGCAGGATCCCGGTGACCGACTGTCGAGTCAGCGGCTCGACGTCACCATCGACTAATCCCAGCCACCCGTTCTTAATACCCAGCACGTGTGATCGGGCCGAACTCGCGCAACGCACGACGGCGCGTATCACCGCGTTGAGCCCCGGACAATCCCCGCCGCCTGTCAGAATACCTATGCGCTCAATCATAGTTGCTGGGGGTTCGAATCTGGCGCGCGTCCGGGGAAGAGAGAGGCGCGCCGAACCGTCTGCCGCAGGTGCGTCATGCCGGGCATCGCCTAGCGACTCGGGTATAAAAACAAAATTGCGCTTGCCACAAAGCGCATCATATAATCGCGCGGCCGGTAGCAGCCTGTCAAATAAGATGCCGAGACGCTTCATACGCGGGTAGGGATCGGCCGGTAGGATCGAATAATTTGGTGACGAAAACTGATGCGCCTCTTATTCTGGCCCTTGATACGGCAACGCGGGCGGGCGGTGTGGCCCTCTCCCGCGGCACACACGTGATCGCGTCGCGCACGGGCCGTCCGGAGGTCTCTCATTCGAGAGATCTACTAGGTCACGCCGCCGCCGTTTTAGAAGAAGCGGGCGTGACGATTCGTAATGTAGAGCTTTTCGCTGTCACCATCGGCCCGGGTAGCTTTACGGGACTGCGCATTGGAATAGCCACGGTGAAAGCATTTGCCGCGACGCTCGCCAGACCGTGCGCCGGCATCCCGACACTGTTTGCCGTAGGGCATGCGGCCGGGGCGTCCCCTTGCACGGTGGCCATGCTTCCGGCGGGTCGTGGTGAGGTTTTCGCTCAGTTGGTGGCGGTTGACCCGAGCGGCGATGTGACGGCCCTTCGCGAGCCCTCACACCTCAGCCCACAAAATTTGCTCGACCGCGTCGCCGGAATGAGAAATCTGAGGTGGGCCGGGGAGGCGGCGGATACCTACGCGGGTATGATTCGGGCAAGGGCGGCGGCGATGAACGTAGCTTTAATTGAGGGCGCGAAAGATCTGACATCGCGCCGGACCGAAGGTGATTGCTGGGAGTTGGCCCACATCACAAACAATTTAGCCGCCAGTGCGGCGGCCCTCGCATCAAGGCGTTTTGAGAGCGGTGATATTTACCGGCCTGAAGATCTGCGGGCGGACTACGTACGACCTTCAGACGCAGAGATTAACCAGAGATGTTAAGAACAAGGGGCGTTGCAAAGGCCGACTTCGTGGAATTCTATATTTCCGGCATGACGGAGCACGACCTGCTGGAGGTGGTTGAGATTGAAGAGACGTGCGGCCTGAGCCGCTGGGGCTGGGAGGCCTATCACGCTGAGCTCATGCAGGAAACAGGAGGGCGGCTGATGCTTGTGGCCCGCGCGCGCTTGGCTGAAGACGTCAATTCTTCCGAACGGGTAGCCGGTTACATTGCGGCGCGGCTCGTGGCGGATGATCTCCACATCAACAATTTTGCCGTGCGACCTGCCTACCGCCGCTCAGGTATAGGCAGGGCACTGCTTAATACCGTCATGAAAGAGGGTGCCCGATTAGGGGCGCGCGCCGCTTTGCTCGAAGTACGGGTCTCAAATGTCACGGCGCAGGCACTTTACGCGCAATGCGGATTCCGGACCGTGGGAAGGCAGCGAAACTACTACGGCGAGCCGACGGAAGACGCGCTGATAATGAGAGCCGTATTTCTTCCTCCGGCTTGATCTGACCGCGCGTTTTGCGCTAACATTTTCTTCACCACGAAGAGGCGGCGCGGGGACTGTCACCGGCGCATGTAACGATTTCTTACACCTGCCATCTGAAAGGAGGCTTTCCCGAATATGGAAATGACCAATACGGACAGCTTGAAGGAGAAATTAATGATGAGTGACCCCGAGTTTCGCGAACTGGCGCGTGAACATGGTCGCTATGAGGCGCGTCTCCACGAGTTGTCCTCGCTCTCTTATCCGAACGATGAAGAGCAACTGGAGGAAATTACCCTGAAGAAGAAAAAGCTCGCCATTAAAGATCAGATGCACTCGATAATGCTTCAGCATCAGCATAGCGAAGGCTCTTCGCATTAGGGCCGGCCGCCCTGAAAGAACAGGATTTCAGCTACAAGTGACGTTGCGAAAAAGGGGGCGCAAAAAGAACCTGAAGCGCCCTCTTCCTTTTTGACCGGTGGATTTCACAGGGTGGTAATCTACGTGTGAGAGTTTAATATCACCTGCTCAAAGCATCACCATGGCGCGTGAAGGTTTACCCTACATTATTGTTCCGCTATTACTGGCACTGCTCTCATTCATCTTCGGCTTATGGCCGATCGTGCTCCTGCTCACCGCTGTTAGCGCCTTCATGGCCTTCTTTTTCCGCGACCCCAAGCGGGCAGTGCCGGGGGATGACAACATCATCGTCTCTCCTGCCGACGGCCGCGTGACGCGAGTCTCCTCGCTGACCCCTGAAAATGGTGTGTCGGCCACCCTGGTCAGCATCTTCCTTTCACCCCTCGACGTTCACATTAACCGCGCCCCCATCGCCGGCACGATTACCGACATGACCTACACGAGGGGTAAGTTTCTGATGGCGACGCGAGAGGATGCGAGCCTAGTCAACGAGCAGAATGCGCTGACGATCCGCGGGGCGTGCGTGACTGTCGTGTGTAAGCAGATCGCCGGCGTGCTGGCGCGCCGGATCGTTTGTTGGAAACAATTAGGCGACAGCGTGGCATTAGGCGAGCGCTTCGGCCTCATCAAGTTCAGCTCGCGCACTGATCTGATATTGCCGCCGGAAGTTGAAGTGTTGGTGCATCAAGGTATGCGCGTGCGCGGTGGCGCGACCATCATCGGGAGGGTACGGTGTTGAGCGGCGCGCCCCGCCTGCAGGTTACCGAAGAGCCCGTGACACACAAGCGTCGCGGCCTCAAAAAAGGTTTATACCTGATCCCTTCAGCCTTTACGGCGGCTAATATCGGGATGGGCTTTTTTGCCGTCATGGCAGCTCTGCGCGGCTTCCAGTTAATGGTGAGCAATGAGGCACGCGCCATGGAAGAGGCGGTGGCTCATTTCGATAACGCCGCCAGGGCCATTGGCTGGGCCGTGCTTTTCGACATGCTGGACGGGCGCATTGCGCGTATGACTAAAACCACCACCGAGATTGGCGTCCAGCTGGACTCGATCGCCGACGTGGTGACCTTCGGTCTCGCCCCGGCGGTGCTGGCTTATTCCTGGGGGTACGGGTCTGCGCTGGTTGAAGGCAGCGCGTTGCATCAAATTGGCTGGTTCATCTCATTCATGTACCTGATGTGCGGCGCATTTCGTCTGGCCCGCTTTAATGTACAGGCAACGCGCCCGCGCCTTCTCGCCGAAGGCACCCCCAAACTGGATAAAAAGAATTTCGTCGGACTACCGATACCGGCGGCCGCCGGCCTCATCGCGGCCGTCATTCACTTCGCCCCACAGCCACTGATCCGGTACGGGCCGCAGCGCGCAGAACTCTACAGCGGACTGGTGATCATTACGATCGGCTGTCTGAGCGCTCTGATGGTAAGCACCCTCCGTTATTCGAGCTTCAAGTCTGTCGGAACCCGAAGCCGCAGCACCCGGCTCGTGATCCTATTCATTGCGACGGGGATGCTGGTCTGGCTCTTTTCCAGGTACGTGCTGCTTGCTATCGTCACAGCTTACGTCCTGCATGGCCTGTTATTTCGTCTGGCCGGACTGCTGCGCTGGTGGCGCCCGAGCGGCGAGGAAGCCGCTCCGCACAAGCTTTAGCCGGCCGGAACCTTCAAAACCTTTAATCCCTTTCACGATTTAGGAGCGTGGTAGCCCTTGCGCGTACGGGCGGTAAGGCCGTCGCGCATGAGCTTCACCTCAATCCTGCGCCAGGTACCGTTGCGCGCTAAGTTTGAAGGTCGGTAAGCGATGGTATACTGGTTACCAAGCTCTTCAGCGATGCTGGCGAAAGCCTCACGCATCTCTGGCCCGCCGGGGGTCGGCACGTAGCGCCCTCCACTCTTCGCGGCGAAATCGCGCAAGATCGATGCGCCGACCATGTCGCGCGAGGCAGCGCCGTCGATGGCCGACATGTCAACAGTATAAATTGTTGCGCCGGCGGCCAGCGCGCGATCCAGCGCCTTTCCCCCCGAAGCACGGCTATAGTTTTCGCCCCCGTCAGATAGAACCAGGATGGCTCGACGCTTCTCAGGGCGCCCGGCGAGGTCGTTGGCGGCGCGGAGGATGGCGTCGTTAAGCACCGTCATGCCTTTCGCCCGTAGATCGAAGACCGCTGATGTGAGGTCGCGACTTGAAGAAAAATCCTGCAACTGCTCAATCTTTGAGTCGAAACGATAAACGGCCGCGACATCTTCAAGCCGCAGCCCGTCGAGGAAACGAATCGCCGCCGCGCGCCCCAATGAGAGGCGCTGCTCCATACTGCCGGAGGCGTCGAGAAGCACGGCGGCGGCAAACGGCGTCTCTTCGGTGCCGAAACTAAGAATCTTCTGTTCGCGCCCGTCCTCAAGGATCTTAAAATCCGACCGGCTCAACCCGTGCACAAACTTGCCTTTCGCATCAAGCACGGTGACGTTAAGAATAACAAGATCCGTGTTGACGCGATCAACAATTTCATCCTCCGGCGACTGCTGGGCGCGTGTTGTAGCACAGACCAGAACTTGAAGCAGCACGAAGAGAATGTAAAACGGGACCGGCTTCAACCCACTGGAGGATCGGTAAAGGTTTGGCATTACTTAGAGACTGAAGGAGTAAAAGAGCGGACGTAATGGATAACGTCAAGCAAATCATTGGCCCGCTCGATCACAAGGGCTGAGATGACGTGGCGCGGCGTCTTCTCGACGGTCTTACGCAACGACTCCGACATCTCGACCACACGCGCCAGCGCGACTTCAAGCCGACTCGGAGGGTTCCCAGTTTTTCCGTCGCCGGATGAGCCGCCCGCATCGTTGCGAATGCGACGCGTGAGTTTTTCTAAACGCTCTAACTTCTTCACATCCTCGTGGCTGAGCGACTGATTGCGTGCGTACGCGTCACGCAATTCCCCGCCCAATTGCGCGACCTCGCGCGCGCGCTCAAGGTTCTCCTGATGCGCCTTCTCTTCATACTTAAGCTTACGGCGCTCCATCATCTCTGCTTCGGGTGAGCCGAGGGCGGCCTCTCGGCGAGAAGTCATCGAGCCCTTTTCTGGGCTCATCGGTTCGGCCGGATTGATGGGAGTAGAATTCTGCGCATGCGCGGCGCAGGCAAGTATCGTGATCAAAGAAGAGAGAAGAAATGTACGGTACGTCAATGACATGACTCTGGCCGGCCCATAGGAAGTATACGCTCCATCACATTACGCGCTTAGATTCTAGCGAAAAAAGGTGGCGCGCATCAAGCGCGTGTTCAAGCGAAGCCCGCGACGGCAGATAGGAAAAACATGGCTGCCTCTGTCAAGATAAGAACGTACTAAGAAGCAGTTTCTCGCTTGATATAGTCATCACGCTGCTCACACTCTCAAGCGGATGCCTTACGGTCTTCTTTCGATAGTTAAGTCATAACCACATCCTGTTAATAGGGACGTGGGGCACGGTCGCCGGGCCGGAAAACCCCGGCCTCTTATCATCAGACCACGTTACCTCTTTGGAGGCTTTTGAGGCGAAGGTCATGGTTGCCTATTTACCGCTATAGCGGGACGCAGTTAATTACCCATGGCTTTGACCCGAATACCATTAAGGCCAGCAATACTAAAAAAATAGCGGCTAATATTTAAGCGTTTACTTTAACGAGGTCGTCATGCCGACTTAT
>CAYLJO010000143.1:0-9570 GCA_964383905.1 uncultured Blastocatellaceae bacterium | reverse complement strand
AAATAGCGGCTAATATTTAAGCGTTTACTTTAACGAGGTCGTCATGCCGACTTATCAAGTATTACTTGAGCTAGTATGCTGCTTCGAGGTCAGCTCTGTTCTGTGATGCAGGCTCAGTCCATACTACTTTCAGGTTTGAGTTGGTTCGATCCCGGTAGGATGGAATGGCGAATTTACTGTATCCTTGTTGGATTCTCGGGTGTGTTAATAAACTCTTCACCCTTGCTTCTAGGTGCCGGGCGTTGGATGATGACCTGGGGTGTTTGGGGCGGCCGCTCGGGCGGGCGTTGGGCCCCGGGGACAGACTTAAAAGCAACGTCATCTGAACGAGCACCACTTAATATACGAACCAAGCGTGCGCCGCTATAATCACGCGCTCGCAAATTCACTGAGTAGCGACCCCGCTGATCCGGCGCAAGGTCAGGAGGTGAGACCGGCAAGATACGCCTCTCGGTATTTCCGTCCTGGCGCCGTTTGAGCTCGATTTCTACCGAGAGGTCTGCGAGCGTCTGGCCTGAAATGTTTTTAAGGGTCCCCCCGATGACCGTTTCCGCCCCTTTAATCATTGCGTCGTCAATAAACGCCTGTACTTCAGGGGGGAGGCGGGAGGACTCCGAAGTTCCGAGGGCCGGTTGCTGCTCTGCGCGATGCTGCTCAACATGTCTTTTGCGCAAATATAGATAACCAGCAAAGAGGCCGGTCCCTATCATCAGCGCGCAGAAGACCGCAACTATGATCACGATAGATGATCGCGCCCGATCAGCGCCAGCATCGCTCTTGGCGGATACTGTTTCTTCAGTTAGGTGTAAGCTATCCATTCTAACAAATTACCATTTAGTTAAACAATTAGATGAGGCGAGCTGAGGCAAACTATTGATACTAAAACCTCAAATCAAAGGTTATACTGGCCGGGGCATTCAAGGATTCTCGCGAGGGCGGCCGGGTGGAGGCGCACCAGTAACATTTTCAACAAGCGCATTTAAAAATTCCTGTTCGGCAGTTCCGGTGGTGCGAAGTGTGGTCCATTCCGCCCCGGTGGCGCCGTCCGTCCGGCCCTCGATCTTGGCGTTGACAGAAACATTCGTGCTGGTGCCATCAATCGGCTGAATCTCGACAATAATGGTATAACGACCGCGCGTCCACCCGCGCGAATTGGTAGCAGGAACATCCGCATAGCGATTCAGGTCTGATTGGGTAACCACAGCCCCTCTGATAAACGTATAGGGCTGGCTAATCAGAATGCCCTCCTGAGGCTTAGAGGCAGCCTCATCGAGGACCAGTTTGCGGTCGCGCATGACATCTTCCACGGCCTTGATGATCTGATCGCGGCGGGCTGTGAAGCGGTACGGATTCGGTGTCGGAGGCAGGGTCGGGGTTTTGCCTTTCCCCCAATCTATTCCGCGTCCTGTGCCGACATCTTGTTTAGTGCCGTTAACGGCCGGAGTCCGGTTTGCTCCGCTGTCACGTACCCGCTGGTTCTGTGGGTCAATGCCTTTACCCTCCGCCTGCGCATAGGCGCTCGCAGCGGCGCAAGCAAAAATGAATAGGACGAGGATAATTTTTTTAAGTGTCATAGACCCAAATAGTTTAGGTGGTGCCGCACCGAACTCTAAATCGGGAGACAGATTGGAGAATAAATCAATACCGAGGTAAATACAAGCGGCGGGTAATGAAACGGGCGGCAGATCATCCGGGCCACAACAGAAGGCCCAGGCGGGCACGCCCTTATTGCGCCTGCTCGTCATTATTTACCTCGGGCTTACCGGTTGCCTCGCGGGCATTCCGCTCACGCTCCCAATTGCGCAGGGCCTGCACGCCGCGTTGGAAATCATTCTCGTTGCTGTAGAAATTGTGTGCGCCATCGTTTCGCGCAGGATCGCGCACATAGTAAAGATAGTCTGTGTCGGCGGGGTAGAGAGCTGCTTCAATGGACTTCGCGCCGGGCGACGCAATTGGACCGGGCGGGAGCCCCGCCAGCAGCCGGGTGTTATACGGGGAGCGACGCTCAACATCACTGCGGTAAACCTTACCGTCATTTCTCCATTTGCCGGCCAGTTTGGAAGCGTAGATGATCGTCGAGTCAATACCGAGGGCCATATTATTCTTCAAGCGGTTGTAGATCACGGATGAGACCAGGGGGCGCTCCTCTTTTAATTTCGCCTCGGTTTCGATGAGCGATGCGATTGTCAAAATCTGCCGCGGCGTCATGTTCAGAGCTTTCGCCCGCTCGGCCCACTCCGGCTTCCATTCCTGCCTGAACCTCTTGACCATTGTGCCGATCATCGTCCGCGGGGTTGTATCTGGCGGAAAACTGTATGTGTCAGGATAAAGATAGCCTTCGAGGTTCGGCGCTTGCGGATCAATATCCCGTACGGCGCTGACGTCATCCATGAGGGCGAGCGCATCATCAGCATTTTGTAGGCGCAGCTCGGGGATCCGTGCCATCGATCCGGCGATGTCCCAGCGCGTCCAGCCCTCGATGACTGTGAAACGGGCCAGACGCTGTTCGCCCTCCTCAAGTTTTCTGAGAACACCGAGCGGGGAGATAGGGGAAGGAAACCGGTATTCGCCCGCTTTCAGATGCGCCCCCGTACCACTTAATTTGATATAGATCAGCAGCGGCCACTCGTGTCTGATAACGCCTGCGGCGACAAGTTTGCTGATAATCTCGGCGGGTGAAGAGCCGCGTGGGATTTCTATATATTGAGCAGCCTTATCATGACTGACCGGCGCGTGAAGGTCACGATAACCCCACCAGGCCAGGCCCCCGCAGCCAAGTAAAATGATCAGAAACAAAGTAAGAATAATCCGTCTCATACGATATCGAAATACAGAGTAGCCGAAAATCTTACGCGGGGCTATCGTCAGCGTGACGACGGGGGCTTCGCGCGCCGATCACCAGCGATAAAATCACGTAAAATGATTGCTGCCGATTCGCTGTCAACGCGTGAGCGCAGGTCATCGGGGGGGTGGCCTGCTTCCCGCAGGCCCTCTTCCGCCGCGTGCGAAGTAAGCCTCTCGTCCTGCAAGTAAACGGGGATGCCGAGCGATAGCTTGAAATTACGGGCGATGCGGCGCGTTTCCTGGGCTGCCGTTCCTTCCGTTCCGTCGAGCCGCAACGGCAAACCTATGACCAGTGCGCGCGCGTCAAAGCTAGCGATAGTGTCGGATACGGCGCGTAATAGCTGTTTCCAGTTTGTTCGACGGATCGGCGGCAAAGGGCGTATCGTGATGCATAATTCATCGGAGATGGCCACCCCGACACGCTTTTCGCCCAGGTCGAGCGCCAGGAGCCGTCCGGCGAGAACATTCTTCCCGTCGTCATTCTTGATCGACTGGCTACTATTTATTGCTTCAGGCAACTTTTTATTGAGGGATGCGCGGAGTATAGAAACCACACGAGAACCCTGTCAAGCATCTTGCTTGTGGTTGCGTACGCCATGGTCGCCACTGTATGATGCATATGGTTAGGCTGTAGCGCCCGCCAGCATTGTTGGGCCTTTTTTTGACGCGCAGATAATGAGGTGATTTATTGATGTCGTTCCGCAGCAAATTCGCTTTAGTCGTTTTATCCGCCAGCCTGGCTCTTTATGCGGTCGTCGGCGGCTGGATCTCCACCCGCGCGCAACAACCCAAAAATGATCCGAGCGCGCAATTACGTATCTTCGAGAATGTGCTTCAGCACATCCAGAATGATTACGTAGATGAGCCCAACCTCGAGAAGGTTCGCGCGGGCGCGTTGCGCGGGCTCGCCTACGGGTTAGACCCGTATTCAACCTACCTGACGCCAGAACAGGTGCATGATTTTAGCGCGGGAGGGAGCAGCAATCAGGTCGGTATCGGCGCGGAGCTTTCACAGGTGGCCTCTTACCTTTACGTAATTGCGCCCGTCAAGGGGTCGCCGGCGGATCAGGCGGGTGTGCGCGCAGGCGACATTATCGAGTATATCGACGGCAAAGCTACGCGCGATATCTCGCTGTACGATGCGCGGCAGTTGCTGAACGGTGCGGCGGGCAGCGAAGTGAAATTGCGGATCCTGCGCGCCAGCGCGCGCCCTCTGACCGTATCCGTCAGGCGAGGTTCCTTCAAAGCGCCGGCGGCTGAAGCGCGCATGGAGGCTGGCAAAATCGGCGTGTTGCGCATTAACAGCCTGTCGGACGGCGAGGCCGCTGATGCCCGCGCTCGGCTTCAGGAGTTGCTCAAGCAGGGCGCACAAAGGGTAGTCCTGGATTTGCGAAGCGTCGCCGGCGGTTCGCTGGCGGAAGGAGTTAGTGTCGCTAATCTTTTTATCAAAGATGGGACGCTGGCGACGACTGTCGGGCGTGAGGGCAAGACGCTGAAAAGTTTTACCGCCGATCCAAAAGCGACAATCTTTACAGGCCCCGTCGTCGCTCTGATCGATGGCGGCACGGCAGGCCCGGCGGAGGTCATTGCCGCGGCATTACGCGAACAGAAGCGCGGGGAGTTGGTCGGGGAAAAGAGTTTTGGCGCCGGCGCGGAACAGCAACTCTTTACCTTGCGTGACGGCGATGGGCTACTGCTGACGACCGTCAAATGGGCTTCGGGCGGCGGCAAGCCTTTTCTTGGTGAAGACCGCGCGCGTTCCGGAATCGCTCCTACCGTCGAAGTAAAGCGCTCAGAAATTGCTGAAGCGATTGACCCCGAAGATTTGACGGGCAACGACGATGATGCTGTGGCGAAACCGAATCAAGGGAACGACAAGCGCGAAGTTGCGCCGGAAGCGCCGCCGAAGCAGCAGCCGGAAGACTTGCAGCTTAAGAAAGCGCTGGAACTGCTCCGCGACAAATCTGCGGCGCAGGGACAGCGCGCCGCCGCGTAGCTAAATTTTACACATCGTAACGGCAGGGCCGGGCGGAGTTTTAAAACTCCGCCCGGCCCTGCCGTTACGATAATTATTTGAAGATCGACGCGGGTTGACGTATAAGGGTGGCAGGCTTGAGGTCATTTTTCGACGCTCTTTGCTCGAGCATAAGGGTAAAACGGCTTTGCTTCGTGAGACTATTCACGGCAGTGGAAGGGATGTCATGCAAAGCATGGCGCTCTTTCGGTGAGGGTTGCCACCATCATTTAAAATTGGAGTGTAAGAAATGGGTGCCTTGGTTGCCATGGTCGGCGCGCTGATGATTCTGATTGTCCTGTGGGATGCCTTTGAGACAATCGTATTGCCGAGACGCGTGACACGGCGCTTCAGATTGGCGAAATCATTTTATGTAATGACATGGGTACCATGGTCGGCAGTGGTGCGGCGGATACGCAAGGCAAAGCGGCGTGAGGCTTACCTTAGTATCTTTGGCCCCATGTCATTACTAATGCTTTTGAGCGTCTGGGCGGTGGGGCTGATACTTGGTTTTGCCATGCTCCACTGGGCCATCGGCGTGTTGATGCCTCCACCTGGCGGGCGTGTGGATACGGCATTCGCCACCAGTCTTTACCTGAGCGGGACAACATTTTTTACGCTCGGTTTGGGTGATGTGGTACCACTCACACGACCCGCGCGGATCGTGACCGTGCTGGAGGCCGGGATCGGCTTCGGTTTTCTGGCCCTTATTATTGGTTACCTGCCTGTACTCTACCAGTCATTTTCACGCCGTGAGGTAAACATCTCGTTGCTGGATGCGCGGGCCGGAACACCGCCCACCGCCGCCGAGCTGCTGCGCCGCCACAGTGAAGGGAACAGCATGCCAGAGCTTGATCGTCTCTTGCATGACTGGGAGAGCTGGTCGGCTGATTTGATGGAGAGCCATTTGTCCTACCCGGTGCTTTGCTATTTTCGTTCACAGCATGATAACCAATCATGGGTGTCGGCCCTGACGACCATACTGGACACCTGCGCGCTGGCGATGGTCGGGGTCGATGGCGTTCAAACATGGCAGGCCCAGTTGACGTTCAAAATAGCTCGTCACGCCGTCGTCGATCTCGCGCAGATTTTTAATACGCCACCGCGTCCGCCCACGCGTGATCGACTCGGCGCAAGTGATCTGGCAGAGCTGCGTGAGATACTCCGGGCGGCGGGGGCTCCTTTACGCGAAGGCATCGATGCGGATCAGAATTTGAGCGAGCTACGGCACTTGTACGAGCCGTATGTCGGCGCGCTCTCCCAATTCTTAGTGATGTCGCTCCCGCCGTGGCATAATAGAGCTGGAGCGGCAGACAATTGGCAGACGAGCGCATGGGAGAGAACCCCGAGGGCCGCGGCGGCTTCGATAAAAAAGTGTGCAAAGGTGTCGGCTGCCGACGACGGCGCTTCCCGCGCGCATACTCTGGGGCTGAGGTAATCTAGCCACTAAAAAGAGGCGCGTCGTTAATCCCGGAGGCTAGAAAAGCGGCAGTTTTGCCAGAAGTTAGGGTGAGGATATGGGATAGCCTATAGCTCCATATCGGGTATCAAGAGCGCCGTCAATTATTGCAATTCGATTGCATGATTGTATTTATGTTGCATCGGACTGGGGGCCAACTCGTAAGCCGAACAAAATATTTAACATAATCGGTAATCTCAATGAGCAGTCGGCGCTTCCTAAATGGAAGGCCGTCTCAGTAAAAAGGAACGATAATTGCAATGGATTTTATAGCCAACTTTTTGAAGGGAGATAGCATTCAATGATCGCAACCAACAAAACTCTTTTACCTGTCGTATTGGTGGCAGCTCTTATTGGCGGTTCTGTGGGAGCATTAGTAATGCGTTCACATAAGGCCGCGGAGCCCGATAATTCTATGGCGACTACCGATAGCCCGGCCACTACTAGCGCTGTTCCAAATAATACTGTGGCGCCGGACAAAGCGGCTGCTGAGAATAACGAGCAGGCACGGCTGAACTCATCGCCAGCGGGTGATCAAACGGCATATCGTAATGGTTTCAATGAAGGCGTTCGTTCAGCGCGCGAGGAGAGAGACTCGCAAGTGGTCGCCTCAAGGCGAGTCGTTAACAGGACACGCCGTGCCTCTTCTGTCCGACCTCAATACAGCAATGTTCCGCAGCGGGCCTATTATGATTATGGCCAGCCGCGGAGCCGCTCTTTCTGGCAGAAGCACCGTGATAAACTGACGGTCGCGATGGGTACGGGTGGTGGCGCGCTGCTCGGTAGCATCATCGGTGGCGGAAAGGGCGCGGCTATTGGCGCGCTCGCGGGCGGGGGCGGTTCGGCCCTGTATACGTACAAGATTCGCCACAGAAATCGGCGCTATTAAATTACCAAAGGGCACGCGATGAAGAGAAGGTTGATCCAAGTTATGGCTTCAACTATTTTCCTCGCCCTGATAATAGCGATTTGGGCAGTTCCACAAACTGGGGCTGCCCGATTTGCTTTACAGAAGTTCGGGTTACGAGAAAGCCGTAACTCGGGTGTGGCGAGGAAGACTAGCTCTCAATATAGCTTACCGGCGCCGGTTCGTTTTCGGGAGGTCGCCGGCCGGGGACTGTTGATTCCGACTTGGGTCAACGGCACCGGACCGTACTCCTTCGCGATTGATACTGGCGCGGGGGCGACGATCATTTCCGGCCGTGTCAGAATGAATGCCGGCCTATCGGTTGCCGGGGGGCGTGCGACGAGGGTCGGCGGGTTGAGCACGAATAGGCCCGTCGCCGGGCAAGAAGCTTATCTGCGTAGTCTGGCCATCGGTGATCAAAATAATCTTCTGCCCTCGAGAAGCGCGGTGATCGTCAGTGATGGCTTACCGTCGGACATTGATGGCGTGCTCGATCCGACCGAAAGCTACTGGCCGCTCGGTTACGTCATTGACATGCCGAGGGGCGAGATCAGCGCGTTTGATCCGCGGATCACGCCCCTGCGCGTTAACAATAGCCCGCCGGGCGGAGCGATTGTTAACTGGCTCTTCGAGGCCGGCAGCCGTCGCCCCTTCGTCATGCTGGATACCGGACATCGCGCCCTGATCGATACGGGCTCGGGCTTTGGACTGGCAATTAGTCCAAACGTGGCCCGATCTATCGGAATCGTGGAAGGCGATGGTGGTGAAGAGCGACCCGGCATACAGGATATTGCCGGTGGGACAATCTCGGCGAGAAGAATATCGCCCGCCAGTGTGCGAGTCGGCCCGCTGCTTCTGCGCCGGGTGCCGACCGACCTGTTGTCAGACACGGAAGCGGGCTCACCTGTCCTGCTCGGCCGCGATGCGCTTCGTCCGTTCCGGTTGACGTTTGACCCGGTCAACAGATTGATCGAGATCAAGCCAGGGGGAAGCCTGTAAATGTTGTCCCTCGGAAAGGATCTCCCAGGTGATGCGGATAACTCATTTGAATCGCTCGGCGATGCATGCTGCGCTCGCACTGGTAGCGATGATATGGTTTCTGTGTTTAGCGACAGGTGGTTCTGCGCAACAGTCTCCTGCTTCTCCTCGACCGAAGCCGCGTTCGTCTGAGGCCGGTACGCCCCCACCTGCCGGGGAGGGAGCGCCGCTGCAAGATGAGGAGGTGGTACGTGTCGACGCCAACCTCACAAATATCCTTCTGACGGCGATCGATAGAGATCGACACTTTGTGACGACACTGCGCCAGCAAGACCTTCGTGTGCTTGAAGACGGCGCGCCCCAGCAGATACTTACCTTTCAGCGGGAAACGGATCTGCCACTCTCGCTGGCCGTACTTATCGATACGAGTGAATCGCAGGTAAGGGTTCTTCCCGATGAGAAAGAGGCCGCACGGGCATTCATTGATTCGGTCGTGAGGCCGGAAAAAGATCAAACGGCTGTGGTCTCGTTCACCGGTATAGCGAGGCTTGAGCAGCCTCTGACAGGGGACCCGAACAAGGTGCGCGGTGCGATCGGCCGTGTGAAAGCCGGACTCTCTGCCGAGAGCGCCGAACGCATAAAAAACGACGAGCCTCCGCTATCCTTCGAACAAGACCCGACGGGTTATACGAGCGTCTGGGATGCCATATGGGAAACTACTAACGAAGTACTGTCGCACGCGCCGGAGCGCATGCGCCGCGCGATCATCCTACTTTCGGACGGGGATGACACAAGCAGCCGCACCAAAAAACAAGAGGCCATCGAATTCGCGATTAAGCATGACGTGGTTGTGTATTCGATCGGGATTCGCGATAAGGATTTTCATTACGGGAAATTAGACGTTAAGGCTCTCCGGAAAGTTTCTGAGCGCACGGGCGGCCGGGCCTTCTTTCCGCAGAACAAGGCGGAATTACTGGCGTCCTTCGCGCAGATTCAAGACGAGCTACGCTCGCAGTATTTAATCGCTTATTCGCCCGCCAATAAACGGCTGGATGGCGCTTACAGGCAGATTCGCGTTGACATCTTCAACCCTGAGCTGCGCAGGCGAAACCTCCGCCTGCTGTACCGCCAGGGTTATTACGCAAAACAACAAACAGCGCGCCGGACGGGTTGAGGCATTATGGGGAACGAACGGCAGCCTGTTTTATGATTATTCGGCTGCATTCACCGCTCTGTATGAGCAGGCGGCTGACGGTCGGATAATACGACGAACTCTATTCAGAGTGATGCCGGTCCGGTCTAGCGACTCGGTGGGCTTATACGGTTTCAATTTGACAAATATGCAATAAGTTGAGATCGTCTCTGGCT
>CAYLJO010000142.1:0-16443 GCA_964383905.1 uncultured Blastocatellaceae bacterium | reverse complement strand
TAGACGTTTGATCCCGTCTTAAAGCCGAAAAAAATGTGTTCGCACCAGAAGGCAAATTAAGAAGGCCGTAGGTTTACCGGAGGCATGGAAATCGGCTTTGGATTACGCTTCACAGGGTGGTTGGTGAAAAGGCGCAGAGAATACTCAAACCGCTCATTGAGGATGCTCGCGATAAATAGTGTGCGGGAGCTATGGTGCGGAAACGGCCAGGAAATCCAGCATACTCTTCATTCTTACCAGATTCGCGCACGCAGGTGCTTGCGTGTAACCTGGTAAATGCGCATTACCGACTTAAATCCTGCGCTAACTCATTTTATCTTCGCCGAGATTCTTCATAATCTCAACGAATTTCTCTACGTCAGCGCGCGTGCGCTCCATCGCGCGTCGGCTCTCGAGATAGGCGGCCCAGTTCGGAGTCATGGTTAAGGCTTTGGTCGCATCTTCGTCGAGCACCTGAGCCATCAAAGCGATCAAATCGCTGATCACTCGGGTATGCTCAAGCAGCGATTCGATGATCGAATAGGCGAGACGCGCCTGCTCGTAATCCAGATCACGCGGTGCTGGGGTACCGGCAGCAGTGGCGGGCTGTTCGCTCATGCCTTCTGCCCCGCGCCGTCCTGGGGTGCGAACCAGCTCCCACGTACGAAAGGAAGTTCTGCAACCTGCGCCTCAATCTCTTCGTCACCGGAGATAACCTTCACCTGTGTGCCGGCCGCGAGATAATCATATTTCACATAGGCCAGCGCGATAGTCCGGTTCAGGCGTGGCGAAAACGCAGGCGACGTGACGCGGCCGATCTCTTTACCGTCAATTGCCCTGACTTTAGAACCGCTTTGGATCTCCCTTTTCTCGTCAAATCTTAGTCCGGCGATCTTTTTTGCGACGTGCCCGCGCCAGCGTATGCGCGCGATAATCTCTTGCCCGATGTAACAGCCTTTCGTGAAGCTGACCGCGCTATCTAATCCCGTTTCAAGGACGACGTTAGTTTCGTCCATATCAACGCCGTAGCGCGGCAGGCCCGCTTCAATTCGCAAAACCTCCAGCGCATCGAAGCCGACGGCGCGCGCACCCGCCGCCACCAGCGAATCCCACAACGCGGGCGCTTCTCGGGCGTTGCAAATAAGGTCAAAGCCATCTTCACCCGTGTGCGTTGCGCGCATCACGGTGACGGTATCGCCCCCGCGCCACGACTCGATAGCAATGCGCCCACTCTCAAGGCGCGCCGCCACGGCGCCCAGCACCGCGCCGACCACGTCGCCCGAGCGTGCGCCCTGCACCGTAATCAGCGCCGTCTCGGACGTGATGTCCGTCACGTGAAAATCGCCGGCGAGCGTGAAGCGTTCAAGCAGTTTGAGAACACGTTCGTGAGTCACGGCTTCCGTGTCGAAGAGAAACCGGCCGGCGTGATTGATGACGCGCACGCTTGCCTGCAGCCGCCCCTGCACGTTCGGGAAGGCGGCCTCCATCCACGCATTCTCTTCCAGCGCTTTGACATCATTAGTGATAAGGCCGTTGAGGAATTGCACCGCCTCCCTACCGCCGACGCGGATGCGTCCGCGTGATGAAAGATCGATCAGGCCCGCTCCGCCCTCGCGCACCGCCCGGTACTCCGCCGCCGGGTCACCATATGAGACCGGGAGCGTAAGCCCGCCGCGCTTCGCGAAGGAAGCGCCGAGCCTTCCGTGTGTCTCATCGAGCGGCGATGATTGAACCCCCACCCCTTCGATCACTTCACTCATGTTTCGCCGAAAATCTATCGTCAGATTCTGCTATCAGCAGGGCCTGGGCAACAGCTTCGTAATCCCGCAACTGCGCTTGCTCGCGACGATGCGAAGCGAGCACCTGCGGGCTCGGATGATAAACCGGAACCAGTAAACGCCCGTTCCACCTGTGTATCCGGCCTGCTGCCTCTCCGAGAAACAATTCATGATACTCAATGCGCCTGAGCGCTTCAAGCGACACTGCGCCGAGCGTGACGATCACGGGCGGAGCAATGAGCTCAATCTGGCGGCGTAAGAAATCGGAGCAGTTGGCCACCTCAGTTTTCGTCGGCGGGCGATTTGCGCCCGAAGGGCGGCGCGGGTTGCAGAGCACGGCATTAGTGATAAAAATGTCAGCGCGCGTGAGACCGATGGAAGCAATGAATCGCTCAAAGTTGCGACCTGATTGATCACCGGAAAAGGGCACGCGCGTGCGGTCGCCGCCGTGCCTCCCGGGGGCTTCACCCACAAACATCACGCGCGCACAAACTGGACCATTGCGCGGGCTCAGCACAGCACTTCTGCCGCACATCGCCGTGCAACGGCTACACTTAGCCGCCTCGGCTGACATGGCCGCGAACAACACTTGCTTATGCTCAAGGAAATTTCTTAACATATAGTCATTAACGCCTGCTGGCGAAAACAGGTGGCCGGTGCATGGCTATCGTTTTCGTTCAAAAAATTATTGACTCATCAATAATTTTGGCATAGAAGCACATAGCTTGATCCATCTCCAATGCGCGAAAAGGTTGTTCAGGTGAAACGTACTCTCGTCATTTCTTTGCTGATCGCTGCGACATACTCGCTCGCCCTTGGTCAATTCCAGGGGAAGAGGAAGTTTAGAGAAAGCCAGGCGGCTCCTGTCAGCAGGGTTGAACGAGAGCTGATCGCCGCCGAAAACGAGCAAATAGATGCCGTGAAGCGGCACGATGTGAATGAATTGCGCCGTATCCTCGCGGATGAATTTACCCTTGTCGGCTCCCGCTCATCCGGCGAGCGCACCCATAAAGACCAATACATCGAGAACAGCTTTCAAAACCGGGTGGCCTCCTTTAGTTTCACAGACTTTTTCATCCGTGTGTATGGGAGTACGGCGGTCGTAAATTGCCGCTTTTCAATCCAAGGCTTACTGCGAGGCAAGGACACGGCCAGAGACTACCTGTTTACTGATGTCTGGGTGAGGCGCGGCGGTCGCTGGCAGCTTGTCGCCCGGCATTCCAGCCTGATCCGCATCTGAAAAGGTTTATCCTTAGCAGAATACAGGATGGGAGAATCATTGGCGCAGGAGGCGGTCGCACCGGCGCAAAAGCTACGCTCAGGATAGAAGATGGCCAACGATTGACTTGGGCCATCTTCTACCCTCTCTGTAACAATGATGCGCCTAACGCGTCACGTTGATGTCGCGCGTAGTCGAGTTGTATCCGCCGTTATCCACGACTTTATCGTCCTTGTCTACCAATTCGAGCTTGACGCTGTGCTTCCCGCCGATCCATCCGGTCAACCAGATCGGCCCCCATTTCTCTATGTACTTGACTTCGCCGCCGTCCACAGAGTAGCGCACGCGGTACTGGCCCCCGTCGCCCTGCAGCTTACCGTTTGAAAGCCAGAAGTCGATCATGATCGGGTCGGCATCTTCACCGGTGTAATCGCCCTTTGGCCGACTGTAGGTGAGTAATGGTTTCTGCGGGTCAACATCGCCGCCCTGGCTTGCGGCCACGTCTTTGCCCTCGCGCGTCGTTGCGGCATTGGCATCCGCGCCGGCGTTCTTGTTATCCGCCATCTTTTGGCCGCTGCCCGTGGTCGTCGGTTTCGAGGCGTCGCCCCCACCCCTGACGGTAAACGCCACCATCTGGAATGCGCCCTCGTTTTTGTAGCTTTCATGCCACGGCCGAGAAGGGAAGACGCGCAGGGTGTGCTTGCCTTCCGTAACGTTACGCAGCTCGAAAGGTTGATCCAGCTCGTAGTAAGCCTCGTACGGCTGGTTATCCAATATCACATGGATGTGATTGCCTTTGCCCGTCGCCGGATCTTTGTGCGGTTTATAACCTTTGAGGTCGCCATCCAGAGTAAGCTTGACGCTGACGGTCGAGCCGTTGATGACGGCGCCTTTGGCCGGCGACACGATGCGCAAGGTAGGCTTAGCCTGGTCCTGCTCGCCGCGCTGCTTCATCTGATCCTCTGTTTTTGACGGGCGGGGGACAACCGTCAGATTTTGCTTTGCAGGTGTCGGCGAAGCGGCGGGCGGCGTGACGCTGGTTGTCGCCGTCGTGTTCGAGTTGTCGTTGGCGGATGTGCAGCCCGCGAGCAGCGACAGGGCGAACGCAAAGGTAAGCAACGCCGGGGGTTTGCGTCTCAATGTTTTCATGTTGCCTCCTAAAAATTGAGTATAACCTTCGGGCGGGCAGTATAGTACAAAAAGAGAGAAGCCAGGAGTCGAAATGTGGGAATTAAAAAACAGAAGTCAGAAATAGAATGGGGCGGCAACCCCTTCTTCCGGTTCTGACTTCAGCATTCTGTATTCTTATTTTTCAGGCCGTAGTGGGCCGCGCCGTTGATTTCGCCTGCAAGCGCCCTTCGACTGCCTTCCAGTCAATATTGGAGAAGAAAGCCTCGATGTACTTCGGACGCTCCGCCGGTTTGTAGTCCAAAAGGAAGGCGTGCTCCCATACGTCCATCACCAGCACAGGTACGAAGCCTGAAACATTGCCCACCTCGTGCAGTGTGATCCAGTGGTTCGACAACCGGCCGTTTGACGGATTCTGGTAGCAGATGGCCCAGCCCACGCCGCGCATCTTGCCCACGCCGACGAAGTCCGTCTTCCAGATCTCATAGCTGCCAAAACTCTCTTCCGCCGCTGTGTAGAAAGGAGAGTTGCGGTCGGGGTCGCCCGATCCGTCCCTCTTCATGTTGCTGAAGTAATATTCGTGCAGGACCATGCCGTTGTATTCAAAGCCAAGACGGCGCGTCAGTTCTGAATAGGCCGGCATTTCGTCTTGATCAACCTTGCCGTCCGCCAAAAATTCGGAGATTTTCTGCGTCAAGTTGTTGGTTTCTTTAACGTACCCCTCGTAGAGCTTGAAGTGCATCTCCAGGGTTTGATCGGAGATGCCCTTGAGGCCACTCAGATTGAACTGCTTGGCCTGATATGAAGCATTAAAGCCCATTTCTTACCTCCTCTAATTGCTCGCGCCTCCGTCATTGCCTGGAAGGCGCGCCCTGAGTTTACGAAACAACGTCTGTCTTGCCTATTTTATTGCCCCTAAATTATAACGAATGCATGGAGCATATGAAGCTTTAATGTTGCAAACACACAAAGCAGTGCGGAACAATACTCATAACCCAAAGCAGAGCCCCGCACCGCTTAAAGGTTTTCGCTGAAGTGGCCTGGCTGTTTCGCAAATTTATCGCCTGTTAATCGGCGCGCTATTTTCCGAAAAGCACCCAATCGCCGTGCGACGTGCCCATAAGGAAGAGCAGGGGCAGCGAAAGCCAGGCGTTGGTGCGCGACGCCAGAAAAGCTCTGCGCACGTCCTGGGGCGGGGGGGCCGGCGTTCCATGCTGGGTCGCCGCAATAACGCGTTTCTGCACGCGCCAGATGATTCCCCACACGTTAAGTAGCATTAGTATTCCCAGTCCACCGCCGACGCCGATGGACAGCGATTTATTGCCGAGGTATGTCCTGTGGCCGGTAGCGTCGGGTGCACCCCCCGCATTCCCCAGGACGTAGATGATAATCCAGGCCATCACCAGGACCAGGATGGCGATGACGACGGCGAGCACGCGCCCGTCTTTGGTCAGAGCGGGCACGGTGTATAGAAAGTACAGAATGGCGTACGTAATCAGCACGATCACAAGCCAGATTCCAAGGTACGGCCCGGCGCTGACGCCCGCCGCCTTGGCATCGGTCGCCACGATGTACATAGCATAGTAGATCAAGCCGGCGAGCACGGTGACGACGGCGCCCCAGCGGAAGTACCAGAGGGTCCGCGTCAGCAGATCCGGATTCACTTTTTTCTTGGTCTCCGCATCGAGACCCTTCTGAAAAGGGACGTTGATCAGGTTGAAGAAGTAGAGAAGGCCAATCCACGTGATGCCTGCGACGAAGTGTGACCAGCGCAAGATGGCACGGGCGACGTCGGCACCGGTTGATGGCGCATGAATGATCTCCTGCAACATGGCCAGACCGGCAGGGAGATGAGCGGTTGACTCGATTAGCATACGTCCTCCGAAGCTTTTTAAGAGGACAGCAACCTTTAGCCTGAAGGCAAAATTGCTACGGCCTGTATTCAGCCAAAGTGTCCTGTCTTGTAATACGCGCGAAGATTACACTAAGTGAATAGCCAAAAGCTATTGCAAAAAAGATCGCAACCAGTAGCTCTTTGACAATACTCCAGCCTTACGCAATGCCTGACGTCTGCTCAGTGACATCGCCCATTCTTCCGCTTGCCTAACATGCTGGTCAATGCTTGAGAACTGATAATTGGCGGAAATCTGCCCTTTCATCTCTTTCCAGAGTTGATCCATCGCATTTAACTCTGAGCATTGCTTGGGCAAGAAGATGAAGTGAATCTCCAATTGTGCCGCCAGCGCCAAACTGCGCTTGGCCTTGTGACCTGGTGCTTCATCGAACAGCATCCAGACCGAGCGGTTGCCGTAGCGCCACCGCACTAAGCGCAAGAAGGCTTGGAAGTCCCCTTGCCGCATCCCTGCTCGGCAGCAAGGCGACCCGATGGCCGGTGCGTAGGTTAATGGTTGCGAACAACACCCGCTTGCCATTACGTCCGGTGATGTAGACCTTGGCTTGCTCACCGCGCATTGACCAGGCTCTACGCAAGACGGGGAACAATCTCAGGATCGTCTCATCTTCTGCCAGCAGCACCGCCCCTTCAGGTATCTGCTTCAATCGGCGGACGATCGCCCCCTTTTCTGCGCCAGGTGCGGTTCCTTCTCCGAATAAACGTAGCGCGGTCGCTTACAACGTAAGCCCAATTGGCGCATTCGGCGGCGCAAAGTACGAGGACTGATCCCGGTGCCATACTTTTTATTCAGCCGGTTGGCCAACAATTCAACCGTCCAGACATTGGTGCGGTAGCCAAGCCGCAGTGGTGAATGGCTCAGTTCAGCCAAGATGCGGGCTGGCGTGATCTTTGGAGCTACTGTGGGACGACCCGAAGAGGTGGATCCAGCAGTGTATCTATCCGGTGGTCAGCCAGATAGCGTTTAACCAGATGGTAAACTGTCCGCAGGCTGAGGCCGGTGATCTGTGCTGACTGTGCGGCGCTATAGCCTTGACAGATCAAGAGCACGGCTTGGATGCGACGAAAGACACGGGCTTGCTGGGCAGCGGCTAAAGCTTCTGAGAGTCGTTGACGATCGCGTGCCGTCAATCTAAGATCGGCTGGTGTGGCTGGCTTTCTCATCCACTCCAGCTTATTGTCAAAGAACTATTCTTGCAAAATGCTTTGGCTATTCACTTAGAGAGAGGTGGGACGCAATAACCTTTGTCAGCCGGGCCTCGGGCCGCCTTTTCATTCGTCAACCGGTCGCGGGCCGGGGGCAAGACCGCGCACGCTCGACTGATTAATAACACGTACTTTCAAGTCGTCTATCACGCGCACCTGGCAGGAGAGCCGCACATTTTCGGCGAGCCCGGTCTCCATGGCGAGACGATTGCGCTCAAGGTCTTTGATCTCGCCCGGATCGCCCGCGAGCACTTCGACACGGCAGGTCGTGCAGCGGGCGTTGCCGCCGCAGCGATGCAAGATATCTATGCCGGCGTCTTCAATGGCCAGCACAAGCTTACGCCCTTTTTCAGCTTCAAACCTTTGGGGACCGGTCGCGGTCTCGGCTTCGATCCTCGGCATACATTAGACTCCTGAATTTTTGTTGGTATTGAAGGCCGCCGTGACTTTGACATATTTGAATTGGTGAGGCAAGTGCGGGCGGGCTGATCCAGATGCGCTCTCCGACGGTGTCTTAGAAGCATGCCATGTAATACTAGCTCACGACATCAGGAGAAAGCCGGTTCTATGAGCTAACCTGTTCTACGGATGAAGGCGGAATGAGCTATAATATGTACGAATTACTCATCAGCCTCTCACCTCTACTGTTTCATCTGCCGTGCGCGCAAGTTTAAAACAAAAAGTAAATGGCGCGATACGCGACAGCGAGCCGAGCGGTCTCTTCCGTCGAAGGAGACTGATACGGATCGAGTTCACGCATCGCGCCACGTAGCGCTTTTGTTCCGAGGTTGAGCTTAGGCGGTGAACGAAGAGCCGCAGCCGCAGCCGCCGGTCGCGTTCGGATTCGCGAACGTGAATCCCGAACCCATGACGCCGCTCACGTAATCAATCTTGACGCCGTTCAGGTACTGTGCGCTGAACATATCGACGAAGATGCGCACGCCTTTCTCGTTAAGAATGTAATCGCCCTGGCGTGAATCCTCTTCAATGTTCAAGCTGTACTGGAAGCCTGAACAGCCGCCCGGCACCACGCGCACCCGCAGCCCGGCAGTTTCCGGCAGCCCTTCTTCACCGCCCATGAACTTCAAGATCTCGGTCGCCGCCGTATCCGTAACCTCCATCGTCATCGTTGGAGCAGTTGTCGCAGACATCTTATTTTCTCTCTCCTTTAAGGAATCTTTATGATTTACTGACCGCACCGGCCGTTTGTTGACGGCCGAACACGGTCATCAATTTCAACTTGCTTGCAGCAATCACTGCTACAGAAATAATTGCACGCGCCTTCGCCTGAAGACGCGATTCGAACTAACTTACCGCGCTTTGCCTAAAACGACAAGTTCCGGCTTCATCGCCTCGATCGAAACCTGCCGCGCCACTTCTTCCGCCACCCGCCGCAATGCCCGGGCCTCCGGCGACTCCGGGTGTCCGACCACCACCGGCACGCCTTTATCCCCTCCCTCTCGCACCTCCAGCCCCAGCGGCACCGACCCCAAAAACGGAACCTTGTACTGTTCCGCCAGCTTTTGCCCTCCGCCTTCGCCGAAGATGTTGTAGCGCGCCCCCGTATCCGGCGCCACAAAGTAGCTCATGTTCTCGACCACCCCGAGCACCGGCACTGCCACCGTCTCAAACATCCTGAGCGCGCGCCGCACGTCCGCCAGTGCCACCTCCTGCGGCGTGGTGACTAAAACCGCCCCCTGCACGGGCACCAGCTGCGACAATGATAACTGCACATCGCCCGTCCCGGGCGGCATGTCAACGACCAAATAATCGAGCTCGCCCCACTTCACATCCGACAAAAACTGCCTTACAAGCCCGTGCAGGATCGGCCCGCGCATGATCATCGGCTCGTCGCCCGGCTTTAACACAGCCATCGACATCAACCGCACACCATAGGCCTCGACGGGCAGAATCTTGTTCTGCTCAACTTCCGGACGTATTCGCCCCGCACCGAGCATCAACGGCACATTCGGCCCGTACACATCCGCATCCATCAAGCCGACGCGCGCGCCATCGAGAGCCAGCGAGACAGCCAGATTGACCGCCACCGTAGATTTGCCGACGCCGCCCTTGCCGGAAGAGATCGCGATGATGTTGCGCACACCAGGCATCGTGACTTTCTCACCAATACCACGTCCCTTTGGTACTTCGGCATCCATCCTGACCTTGACGGACTGTACGCCAGGAATGGCGCCGACAAATTGCTTGGCCGCGCCCTCCATCTGTTCCTTGACCGGGCAGGCAGGTGTGGTCAGCACAATACGAAAGGAGACATCGCCGCCGTTGATCTGCAAATCCTTAACGAATCCGAGGCTGACAATATCTTTGTGCAAGTCCGGGTCCCGGACTTGGCGCAAGGCATCCAACACGATTTGTTCTGTGATTTGTGTCATAATAAGTTATCGTAAATCATCAATCGTAAATGGTGAAATGATAAAAAGAACCGCTCAGGATTGACGGTTCACGGTTCTGGCCTAAGCACGCGATAGGCGCAACATGACGCGCCCCCCGCAATGCGAGATTCACGAAAGACCTCGGTACCCAGCAATTCCCTATAAACTTCAAGCTCGCGCTCGCACACCTGACGGTAATCGCGCGCCACTTCCGTCATCGGGCAGTTCCATTCGTTGAGCAGGTAAGAGCCGTCAGCCAGCTTCTCGACCTCCGCCTCGTAGCCCTCTTCGGACAATAACTCCGCCAACCGCCGCACGCGTGCGTCAAAACCGAGACCTTCGAGTTGCGGGCGCAGGCGCCCGACCATCTCATGGGCGCACCCGCAGAAAACCGTATTCAGCCCGCGCTCGCCCCACACCATTCCAATCTGCTGCAAAATCGCCTTCGCCAAAAGATCGTATCGCTTCGGGAATAGCTCTTCAGCCTTTCGCGTTAAACGGAAAATGTGGGCGGGGCGCCCGCGATCGCCCCGCTCCGGCATGTGTTCGACATAGCCGTCGCGCTCCAGCACGTCCAGATGTTTACGCACACATTGCTTGGAAACACCGAGCGACGAAGCCAACTCATCGGCATTTACACCGCCGCGCGCACGCAGGAGATTAACAATCTCGTCGCGCGACGCGCCTAAGCTGGGTGTGATGGCAGCAGACACAATTCAATTCTAGTTTTCGGGCAACATTTTGTCAACCAAGCGATTGGTTTAATCTCTGTCTAAACCGGGCAATTTGCCTTTCCCTTCGTGATTTTTAGCAACCGTGATTTTGACAAATCATCGATGTCAAGCTACGCTTGTATTGAAGCCTTCGGCCTGCCTGTAAGATGTATCTTTGCTATGATTCATTACTCTGATCGCGTCCGGGACCATTTCCTCAATCCGCGCAACGTCGGCGATGTGGAAGGCGCGGAGGCTGTTGGCGATGCCGGTTCGTTGACCTGCGGTGGGGTGCTGCGCCTGACCTTGAGCATTGACGCGTCATCGCAGAAGATCACGGAAGCGAAATTCAAAGCTGCCGGCTGCCGCGTTCTCGTCGCAACGGCTTCAGCGCTGACCGAAATACTTAAGGGGATGTTGATTGGCGATGCCGCCGCGATGTCTGAAGCCGCAATCACCGAACTTGTCGGCGGGCATCCGCCCGGCAAAGCGCACTGCATCGCGTTGTGTCGGGAAGCGCTTCACGAAGCCGCGGTGTACTACCGCGGCGTGACGCTGGAGGAATGGACGGGCGACGAAGCGCTCATCTGCACTTGTTTCGGCGTCTCAGAAAAATCAATCGAGCAGGCAATCCACGCCCGTGCGCTGCGCACGATCGCGCAAGTCACGAGAGCCTGCAGTGCCGGCGGCGGCTGTGGCTCGTGCCGGCCACTGATCGAAGATATTCTGGAGGATTATTGGAGAACGGAGTGCGCCCGTTCGTAAATTGAGAGTTTGTTGGGCGTTATTATATGGAAGAAATCTACGTCAGCACGGATGTTGAAACTGACGGGCCGATCCCCGGCCCACATTCGATGCTCAGCCTCGGTTCTGCCGCTTACCTCGCGGACAAAACACTCCTCGGCACATTTACGGCAAATCTTGAGACTCTGCCGGGAGCTTATGGTGACCCCCGCACAATGGAGTGGTGGTCGACGCAGCCTGCCGCGTGGAATGCTTGCCGCCAGAATCTTCAATCCCCTGAAGACGCGATGAAGGAATACGTTTCGTGGCTCAAAGGCCTGCCGGGCAGGCCCGTGTTTGTGGCGTATCCGGCCGGGTTTGATTTTACGTTCGTTAATTGGTATCTGATTCGCTTTGCCGGAGAAAGCCCCTTCTTTTATTCGGCGCTCGACATTAAAACTTATGCCATGGCGAGACTAAAAATACCTTATCTCGAGAGTACCAAGCGGAATATGCCGAAACACTGGTTTGATAACCTGCCGCATACCCACTTAGCTTTGGAAGACGCCATTGAGCAGGGAGCACTCTTCTGTAACATGTTGGCAGAGAACACGAAGTGGACTACGCGATGAATTTCTAACTTAAGCGAAACGGACAGTTACCGCTGAAAGGCCTGAAAAACGGATGATCTATTTAGATAATAACGCGACCACGCGCGTCGCGCCGGAAGTTTTCGAGGCGATGCGGCCCTTTCTTACCGAAGCTTATGGCAATCCATCTTCGGCCCATACGTTTGGGAGAAAGATGCGCGCGAGCCTGGAGCGTGCGCGCGAGCAGGCGGCAGAGCTCCTCGGTGTGAATGATCCGGGTGAGATGGTTTTCACTTCGTGCGGCTCTGAATCGGACAACTGGGCCATTCGCGGCGTGATTGAGCAGCATCCGGATAAGCGCCACATCATCACCACGCGTGTGGAGCACGAAGCCGTCAGGAATTTATGCGAGCGACTGGCGAAAGGCGGCTACGAGATCACATGGCTCGATGTTGACGAGAGCGGTCTGCTTGATCTGGAAAGCTTGCGGGCGGCGCTTCGCCCCGACACGGCATTGGTTTCCGTGATGCTCGCCAATAATGAAACCGGCGTGCTGTTTCCCATCGAACAGATTGGGCGCATCGTGCGCGAAAATTCCGCGGCCGCTTTTCATGTTGACGGCGTGCAGGCGGTCGGCAAGATCCCGGTCAACCTGCGCGACACACATGTTGACCTGTTCGCCGTCTCCGGGCATAAGCTGCACGCACCGAAAGGCATCGGCGCGCTCTACGTGCGCCAGGGGCTGCGCCTTGCGCCGCTTATCATCGGCGGCGGGCAGGAGCAGGGGCGACGCGCCGGGACGGAAAATATGCCGTACATTGTCGGGCTCGGTCGCGCGTGCGAATTAGCGAAGGATTTTGCGGGTCAGGTGTTGATCCGCCGCCTGCGCGACAAATTGGAAGATACCATTCTGAGTACCTTCACCAACGCGCGCTTGAACGGTACGCCCGACCGCGAGAAACGGCTGCCAAACACGTCAAACATCTCCTTTGAGTACATCGAGGGTGAGAATATCCTGGTGCATCTTGACGAGGCCGGAATCTGCGTCTCGACCGGATCGGCCTGCAATTCCGACACTCATGAAGCCTCCCCGGTGCTGCGCGCGATGAATGTCCCCTACACGGCGGCCCGTGGGTCGATACGCTTCTCGCTCGGGCGCTACAACACGGAAAGCGAGATCGAATATACGCTCAAAGTCTTGCCCGGCATCATCAATCGCCTCGCAGAGATGTCGCCGTACGAAATTAGAGCAAAATGAAAAAGGTAACAGTAAAAATTAAGGCGGAAAACTCTTTTGATAAATCTTATCCGTGATCCGCACTTTTACCTTTTGCCCCCTTTTTTCCTTCTCCCTTTTTACTCTTTCCTTGTGTCACATGATACAATTTATATTCGGCTCACGACGAAGCGTTTCTTCCAGCGAGGGACCGGGTATCGCACATGTCGGATGAACAGCCCGCACCACGGACAAGCATACCATTCACACCCGCTAAGATCAGGGAGGCGCGGACCGGCGTGTAGCACAGAGACGTTCGACATTTATCATAGCTATCAACAAAGAGGATGCAATAGACCCAATGAGCACTGTCATCGAAACACCCGTCCAACAGACGGAAAAACATTTTGAAGAAGTAGAAACCGTGACCATCCGCTTCGCCGGAGACTCCGGCGATGGCATGCAGTTGACGGGCACGCAGTTTACGAACACGTCGGCGATAGTCGGCAACGACATCTCCACACTTCCCGATTTCCCGGCAGAGATTCGGGCGCCTGCCGGAAGCCTGCCCGGCGTCAGCGGTTTTCAATTGAACTTTAGCAGCCAGGACATACGCACGCCCGGTGATCAACCGAATGTGCTCGTGGCGATGAACCCGGCGGCGCTCAAAGTCAACCTCGGCGACCTGGAAGAAGGCGGCACGCTGATTGTCAACACCGATGAGTTTACTAAAGAGAACCTGAAGTACGCCGCTTATAATTCCAACCCGCTCGAAGACGGCTCGCTCGGCGGCTACCGCGTGCATAAGCTCCCGATCACGACGCTTAACATGAACGCGTTGAAAGATCAGGTGAAGCTCTCGCGCAAAGAGATGGATCGCTGCAAGAACTTCTTTGCGCTCGGCGTCCTCTACTGGCTCTATGACCGGCCGATGGAGCCGACCGTAAAATGGATCCAGGCGAAGTTCGGCAAGAGTCCTGAGGTGGCGAAGGCCAACGAGATCGCCCTCAAAGTGGGCTACAACTTCGCCGATACGACAGAAGTATTTACGACCCACTATACGGTTAAGAAGGCGCAGATTGCGCCCGGCAAGTATCGCAAGATCACCGGCAATGAAGCGACGGCCATTGGTTTTATCGCCGCGTCGCAATTGGCGGGGCGCCCGATCTTCTACGGCTCGTACCCGATCACGCCGGCCTCCGACATCCTTCATGAGCTCGCGCGCTATAAAAATTTCGGCGTCAAAACGTTTCAGGCTGAGGACGAGATCGCGGCCATCTGCGCGGCAATCGGCGCCAGCTTCACCGGGCACATTGGGGTGACGGGGACTTCCGGCCCCGGCGTTGCGCTCAAGCAGGAAGCCATCGGTCTCGCGGTCATGACGGAGATTCCCGTCGTCGTCATCAACGTGCAGCGTGGTGGGCCGTCAACCGGCTTGCCGACGAAGACGGAACAGGCCGACCTCTTTCAGGCCGTCTGGGGACGTAACGGCGAATGCCCCGCGATCGTGATTGCGCCCGCCACGCCCGGCGATTGCTTCCACATGGCGGTTGAAGCCGTGCGGCTCGCTTTCACGCACATGACGCCGGTGTTCTACCTCTCGGATGGCTACCTAGCGAATGGCGCAGAGCCGTGGGCCATCCCCCAAATAGATGAGCTGCCGAAGATCGAGATCAAATTCGCGACCGATCCTGAAAACTTCATGCCGTATGCGCGCAACGAGGAGACGCTCGCGCGCCCCTACGCGATTCCCGGCACGCCCGGTCTTGAGCACCGCGTCGGCGGTATTGAAAAGCAGCACATTACGGGCAACGTCAACTACGATCCCGAGAACCACCATTTCATGGTCAGGCTGCGACAGGAAAAGGTTGATCGCGTGGCGAACGACATTCCACCGGTGGAGATATACGGCGAGAAGACCGGCAAGGTGCTCGTGCTCGGCTGGGGCTCGACCTACGGCTCGATCACATCGGCGGTGGAGAGATTGCAGCGCGAAGGCAAGAGCGTGTCATCAGCGCACCTGCGCTATCTCAATCCATTCCCGAAGAACCTGGGTGAGGTGCTTTCAGGTTTCGAGACGGTGATCGTGCCCGAGATGAACCTGGGCCAGCTCTGCACGATGGTGCGCGCGAAATACCTGGTTGACGCCGTGCCTTTCTCGAAAGTCAAAGGCCGCCCGTTCCAGATTCGTGAGATCGTACGCAAGGTCGAAGAATATTTGTAAGGGCAGGGCTCGTCCCTACCTGCTCGGTGCGGAAAGATAGCAATCGCAAAACTATTCGCTGCCGAGCACCGCTAAGGAGTTAATGATGAATACTAAGGGTAACGGAACAAACGGTAAGGAAATAAGTGGCAATGTAGGAAACGGCGTCGCGCCTGAGAGCGAGCCCGGTTCGGTGACGGCGGGCGCGCCGGCCCCGCCGCCCGCGAAACTGACCAAGCAGGATTTCATGTCCGATCAGGAAGTACGCTGGTGTCCCGGCTGCGGTGATTATGCGATCTTGAGCAACATCCAGAAGGTCATGCCCGAACTCGGCATCCCGCGCGAAAAGATCGTCTTCGTCTCAGGTATCGGCTGCTCGTCACGCTTCCCCTACTACATGAACACCTATGGCTTTCACTCGATTCACGGGCGCGCGCCGGCCATTGCGACCGGCATCAAGAGCGCCAATCCTGAATTGAGCGTGTGGGTGATTACCGGCGACGGCGACGCGCTCTCCATCGGCGGCAACCATTTCATGCACGCCATCCGCCGCAACCTGGACATCAACGTCGTGCTCTTCAACAACCGCATCTACGGCCTGACCAAAGGCCAGTACAGCCCGACATCCGAATTCGGCAAGAAGACGAAATCGACGCCGATGGGCGTGATTGATTATCCGGTCAACCCGGTTTCGGTGGCGATTGCAAGCGAGGCCACGTTTGTCGCGCGCTCGATTGATATCGATGTCAAACATCTCGGCGCTACAATCCAAGCGGCGGCCAGGCACAAAGGCGTTTCATTTGTCGAGGTCTATCAAAACTGTAATATATTTAACGACGGAGCGTTTGAATACTTCGCCGAGCGGAGCGTCCGTCCTGATCGTGTGCTCTATCTGGAGCACGGCAAGCCGATGATCTTCGGCAAAGAGCGGAACAAAGGCATCCGTATGAACGGCGCCCACCCGGAAGTTGTGACTATCGGCGAGAACGGCATTACAGAAGGCGACCTGCTGGTTCACGACATCTACCTGAAAGACCCGTCGGTCGCTTTCATGCTCGCTCGCATGGAGCAGCCGAACTTCCCGCAGCCGGTCGGCATCTTCCGCGCCGTCGAACGCGCCACCTATGAAGACCTGATGGCGGATCAGATCCAAGCCGCCATCGCCAAACAGGGCCTCGGCAATCTGGAGAAGCTAATTAACAGTGGGGACACGTGGGTGGTGGAATAAAGCGGTAGATAACGAAAATGCACTTTCACTTTAAACAAGAAGCGGGCGAGACATTCCCGGTCTCGCCCGCTTCTCTTGCGGCATGATGACGCAAACATTGTTTAGCCTGCCTGCGCAAAAAGCTGTGCCGCCCGCACAAATCAACATGAAACTTT
>CAYLJO010000141.1:12722-16599 GCA_964383905.1 uncultured Blastocatellaceae bacterium | reverse complement strand
GTACCAGCTGCGGTTTGGAACTGTCACCCACACCAACGCGGACTGCGGGCGATAGAACCGGGCGGGGTTAAAAATTCCACTCCAGGCCAAGGCGGATGACGCGAGGGGCCTGGATCGCCAGCGGCACCCGCCGGGCAAAGGTGGGGCTCGTCAGATCGGCTTCCACCGTGTTTTTGTTCAAATTGAGAAGATTGAAGCAATCAAAATCGACCGCAATCCTGCCCCGCCGCACACTGAATTCACGTGCGACACGTACGTCAAGGGTCAGGTTGAACTGGGTCCTGAATGCTCCGAAGTCTGCCCGCGGCGTCGCCCTCACGAAGAATAGCCCCTGATTGAACCCGTTGACAAACAGCAGTCGGCCGAACGGTAAGCCGTCATAGTATTTCGTGATGGCCCCCAGCCGAATGCCGTACGGCGCGTGATAATATCCCGTCAGCTTCCCGGTAAAGCCACGATCGAAGTAGGTCCTGCTCGTGGCGAATAGCAGCGTATTCGGATCAGCCCCCAAAGCGCTGACGACCCCGGCGTCGTTCTCAATAACTCCCGTATCATTCTCGAAGACGGCATTGCCCGGGTTGGTCGGGGCCGAGGTTTGTATCGCCGCGAAGCTGGCCGAGGCCTCCCAGTGGCGTGCAAACGGCTTCAGTAATTCTACTTCCAGCCCTTGATAGCTGGCGCGGTAACCGGGCGGATTTGTGAGCACAAGGAAATCCTTGCCGAGGGCGGAAGGCTGCCGGTTATAAAGTATGAGGACTTGGTCATCTGAGGTGCCGAGGATCCCATCATTGCCGGGATCGATGACCCTCGTCGGTACGTAACTAGAAAAAGGAACACCCGTGTTGACGACCTCGATCGGGCGATGATCGTCCCGGCGAAAGAAGCGCACGCGCGCCTGAAAGCGCCGTCCGAATCGCTTTTCCAGTCCCAGGCTGATTTCATCGGTGAACGGTCGCCTGAGGCCTCTGTCGAGAGCCGAGTACGGACCTCCGAAGGCGCGGAGCAACTGTGTGATCTCCGGCGGCTGGACCTGCCGGTCACCGTCGGAGTCCTGCCAGCGAAAGATCTGCCCACCGAGCGCCGACGGGTTCCCGAAATCAAGATAGCGCCCCTGCAACAGGTGCCCGTAACGCGACCAACTGGCTCGCAGAACCAACCCGCGCGGTCGAAGCGGAATGACAAGGCCCGCGCGCGGCTCGATTGTTGTCCAGTTAACTCGGTTACTTGCGGCGGCCGACCGGCCCGATGACTTTTCGAAGCGCAGGCCAAGCGGAATGGCCAGCCACTTAAGGGGACGCCAGGCGTCTTGCGCAAACAGGGTGAAGTTCTGTAGATGCTGGCGAGCCCGTGTTGGTGTATTCCACCGTGTTACTTCAGTGCCCACGCCTTCAACCAGAATTTGTTCGATCCCGCCCAACGCGTCCCAGCGATTCGTGATATTACTTCGATCAAAAGCGCCACCGAAGCTCAGACTGTGACTACCCATTGGCCCCTCGCGGGCTGTTTGGATCAAGGCGTTCATCTCGTAGCGCGTGCGCACGCCTGCGAAAGAGAGCGGGGAGGAGCCACGCACCGTCATCAGCGGCAAGTCGATCGCGCTCGTTCCGGGTGCCCCGGGCTGGATCCCTGAGGAGATGATCGCGTGAGCAACTCCGAAACCGATGTCGAATACTGTCGAAGCGCCGGAGAAGCTACGCCAGCGCGCCTGGAACTGATGGAAATTGTCGTTGCCCCGCCCGGTGGCATCCGGTTCCGCGCCCGGTTTAGCCCCCTCACGCGAGTTAAATATGTGTTGGCCGGCGTAGAGCAGGTCCAGGCGCTTGGTGCCGCGTGAGAGTGGCGTGAGCTTTGTCAGAACGTGATAGACGTGCGCGTCAATCGGCGCGGCAAAGCCGCCCATCTCTTTCGAGAGTTGCTGGGTCGAGAGGGATATGAAAAAAGGCCAGGACGCCCGGGTCGGCGGCAGCTTTCCGCCGAGTTGCGCGCTTCCGTCTACCAAATGATTCAGTCGCTCCGGCCCGGGAAATCCGAGCCGGGTCAGACGGGCATCCATGTTATCGCTTTGCAGAGCGTGGTTAGAATAGAACAATCGAGCCGTGCCGTGAAAACTTGCGGGTGGCTGTGGGGTGCTCAACATCAGGTTGACGCCGGAACCGTAGAACAATGCGGGTTTCGCCGCAGTGACGGCAGTAACATCGGCGAGCGCATCAAAATCAGGATCGGTCAGAGGGCGGCCGGGGATGTATGGGTCGGTCACGTCAAAGCCATCCAGAGTGTACTGGTTCTCCGTCCAGGAGGCGCCGAGCGCGCCGAAGCGAGCAGGTCTTCCCGTCTCGAGCCCGCCGGTATCGAGCCTGTCCGTGACGGTCGAAGTCTCCTGATTCTCAAGCAGCGACCATACCCTTCGAGCAGTCGGAAGCTTATGAATCGAGACTTTCCCAAATCGCATGCCCCACCACGCGTCGCGATCAAGACTGCGCGGCGAAGGGCCTGGGGCAGAAGCGGTTGGGACAGCCGGCGAGAGTGCAATGCTGAGGTCGAGGGTGCTTGCGGCGCGGACTTCCAGGTGGGTCAGGCGCTTGCTCTGCCACCCGGAGAGGGACAGTTCCAGCGTGTAATCCCCCGGAGAAAGGCCCACGAATTCAAACCGGCCTGCTTTGTCCGTCGTTGTATCAGAGATGAGCGGTTGAGTGTCTCCTCCTGAAAGATGAACTTTTACCCCGGCCAGGCTTTCCTGATGGGGACTGCTAATGATACCGATCAAAGCTCCTGTTTGGGATTGAGCAAATGCGGCGGAGACCAGCACTAGAGGAGCAAATGCCGTGATTAAGATACGCATGAAAACCTTACCGTCCAAGCAGAGCGCGCATCTGCATTGTGTCCGACGATAATCCGATCTTACTTCCTCAGACACAGATCCAGCCAACGGAGTAAGTACGCGGCGTGTCCGATTATCAGAGATTCCAGGCGAGCGTGACCCCGGAGCCACGCGCACGCCCGGTATAATGCGGGCTGATCAAGGGAATCAGTCTTCCTCGTGGCCTCTTTTCATAATGGTCATCGAGGCTTCGGTCATGATGTGTGCGGTAAACGTAGCGACCGATGCCATAGCCGATGGCGCTCCCGACAAGCACATCACCCAGAAAGTGATTCTCTCCGGTGTAGCGCGCTACGCTCACCGCCGCCGCTAATCCATAGACGCCGAACCGCACGAGACGATGACTCTTGTACTCCTCCGCAATCACCTCTGCCAGTGTCCATGCCGCCGTCGCGTGACCCGATGGAAATGAGTTGCCCCCGGCGAAAAATTCCCCAGTCTTTTGTTCGCCCTGAAGTGGGCGGGGACGCTGGGTGGCAACCTTAAGGACCTGAGCGAGGATGCCGCTATCGATCAGCGCCTCCGCGCCGAGCAGTCCGGTTTCGCGTGCGCGGGCGTTATGCGTTGCCCGTCCGATCAGATAGAAGGCGGCAGCGATTCCGCCCGTGGTATATCCGGATCCGAGATAGCTCACGTCGCGACTGGCATTGAGGCGGCTCTGGTTGAAGTCGAGCGCGCGTTCCGTGTTCGGATCTGTGGTAATTAAAGCCCCGGTTGCAAGACCCAGTGGCAGCAGCCAGTTCGTATCATGCCTGCTGAGGTGCAGCGGCGAAGTAAAGATCGCGACCTGGTCATGCAGGATATTTTTGACGAAGCGGCGTTCCAGCGAGGGGGTCGGTGAAGGTTGCGGCGCAGGCGTGCTCGCCGGCCTCGGAGTCTGAGCGGACACGACCGAAGCGAGGGCGAGAATGATAGTAAGCAATGGCACGCGGCGACAAGTAATGCGTACGGTTAAGGATTTTAACCTCATTTTTCTACTCCTCGATAGCTTCCACGTGA
>CAYLJO010000141.1:0-12622 GCA_964383905.1 uncultured Blastocatellaceae bacterium | reverse complement strand
CGTACGGTTAAGGATTTTAACCTCATTTTTCTACTCCTCGATAGCTTCCACGTGAATTCAGCTTATAAGTGCGATCACCTTCTGCTCAATAAACCCTTGATCCGGATTTTGAAGCGGTGATACTAAAGTGAAACCGTCTGCGCTTAGGCTTTACCCCGAAACGCAATTTACCTGTGAGCGCGGTAGCGGAATTATAGCCCAACTACCGACACCCGCCATACGGCAAAGAAGAACGTAAGACGTAGGACAATCTCGCGATCGGCGGTGCCGGGAAGGGGCGTGTTCGAAGTGATCATGGCGTTCTTTACCCCCTCGGTCCCTACCATCATATTTTTCTATCACTCCAAATTATTACCGGTGTCTCTGAACTTAAGCTCCGAACCACGCTGCTCCGCTCTTTGATCTACCTTTCGCCTCGTCCCTCTATTTAAACCCACCTGGCCCCCTATTGACAAAAATTTACACTCCGTTGACGAACTCTTTACATTGGCCACCGCCATCGAAGCGTCTAATACTGCGATTCACAACCGTGAGCTTACGGCAGGAGTGTATCTCTCCTGCAAGGTGAAAGCGCAGCCTTTGACTAGCCGCAAGTTAAGGAAAGCCAACTTTAAGGATGATAAACACCGAAGCTTCTCCGGCATGGCCGGGCATTGCGCCGGCATCGGCTGCCAGGAGCGATGCGACGCTGGCATCAGATTACGGACTGGCGCAGAGGGTCTCTAAAGGAGACATGCAAGCCTTCGAAGAGATCTACCTGCGCTATCACCGCCGTGTTTATTGCCTCTGCCTGCGGATGACGCAGAGCGTCTCGGAGGCCGAAGACTTGACGCAAGAGGTCTTCATCCACCTCTTACCCAACATCGGAAGCTACCGCGGCGAGCCGGCTTTTATGACGTGGCTGCACCGCCTGACGGTAAATCTGGTCTTGATGCACTTCCGCAAAGGCGTTGTGAGGAGGGAACTGATGACCAAAGACGGCGAGCTACCGCCCGAGACCGTGAAGGGGACGGAGAATCCGAAGGCGATGCCGGTTGTGGATCGCATCGCACTCGACAAGGCTCTTGCGCAACTATCGCCGGGCTATCGCATGGTATTTATTCTCCACGACATTGAAGGGTATGAGCACGAAGAGATCGCCCGGCTGCGCGGCTGCTCGGCCGGGACATCGAAATCGAAACTGCACAAGGCGCGGATGAAACTACGCAGATTACTCCTGCAACAGGTCCCGCCACGGACAGGTTGATGAGCTTTAAATCGCTCGTTCTCAGACCGGAACCCTTGGCCGAGTCTTGACAAGCTTTCAAGGTCGTGTGTATAGTCACACATCGCTTCAACATGAAGCGATGTGTGTGGTTAAGTTGATAGCACGATGCACAGCGCTCGATTTTATTATTACGCTTTTACTTACCGCTTCTCTGCGAGGGAGGGGCGGCTTGGGTGAAGCGTGTGCGCACAAAACGCTGGATGGGTAAGAGCTAGGCGCCACAAAAAGTTTTCAGCCAGAGCCAGCCGCGGCCTCCCGATGTGGAAGTCGCGGCTGGCTCTTTCGTTGCTCACACGATTTGCCGCACGCCGGCAGGCCTGGCTCAAAAGTTAAGGCGAGGGACTGTTCAAATGGGAATCGAAGATTGGCGCGCTGAAATAGACGCCATTGATAGCCAGTTGCTCCGCTTACTGAACCGGCGGCTCGGGCTGGCACTTAAGCTCGGCTCGTTAAAGAAGAGCGCGGGCCTGCCGCTGTGCGACCCGGGCCGCGAACGTGACGTGCTGGCGCGGGCATGCGGCGCTAATGCCGGCCCGCTCGACGACAAAGCGGTCGCTAAAATCTTCCGGGCCATCATCCGCGAAACGCGGCGGCTCGAAGAAGAGGCTGTTGAAGCGCCTGACCCGCAGGCGCAAGAGGTTTCGCATGAGTAATCCGGCGCAGATGCCGCGCGTGGCTTTCCAGGGCGAGCGCGGGGCCTTTAGCGAAGAGGCGGCGATCAGGCTTCTCAGTGAGGGCATACAGCTTGTGCCCTGCTCGACGTTCGAGGCCCTTTTCGCGGCCGTCAGCGACGGTATCGCGGACTACGCACTGGCGCCGGTGGAGAACTCTCTGGCGGGTTCAGTGCATCGTTCTTACGACCTCCTCCTCGAAAGCCCGCTGCATATCGCCGGCGAAGTCATCATTCCCATCCGGCACAATCTCATCGGCTGCCCGGAAGCGTCTCTCAGTTCCGTGCGAGTCGTCGAGTCGCACCCGGTCGCGCTCGCGCAATGCGAGCTGTTCTTTGCCGCGAACCCGCAAATCAAGCGCGTGGCCACCGACGATACCGCCGGCAGTGTGCGCAGCGTCATCGAGCGCGGTGATCCCACATGGGCCGCCATCGCGAGCGCGCGGGCGGCCTGGTTTTACGGCGGGTCTATCCTGCGCGAGCATCTGGAAGATCATCAGGAGAACTACACGCGATTCTTCCTGCTCGCCCCATCGCCTCAAAGATCGGAGCGGGCCGATAAGCTGTCGCTCGTGATCAGATTGCCGCACCAGCCCGGCGCGCTTCACCGGGCCCTGGAGCCTTTTGCGCAGCGCGGCGTTGACCTTCTAAAGATCGAAAGTCGCCCGATCAAAGGCCATCCATGGCAATACCGGTTTTACCTTGACCTTCAAGGCTCAGAGACGGATAGGGAAGTCGCCGGCGCGCTCTCAGAGCTTCGGGAACGCGCCGACGAAGTGCGCCTTTTGGGCTGTTACCCTTCGGCGCAAGCATCCATTAATAAAATAGAGATAAAAGGGAGTACAGATTCATGATCGTTAGTATGTCAGAGCAGGCCACCGAGGAAGAAATTAAACACGTGATTGATCGGGTCAAAGAGTGCGGCTTTCAGGCGCACGTGAGCCGTGGCGCCGAGCGCGTCATCATCGGCGCGGTGGGGAGCGGTGGAAGGCGTCATGAGCTGGAAGCTTTAAAGGCCGCGCCGGGCGTTGAGGATGTCGTCCCGATCACGCATCCGTTCAAACTCGTCAGCCAGCAGATTAAACACGGCCGCACGGTCGTCGATGTCGGGGGCGTCCCTGTCGGCGGCGATGATCTGGTTGTGATCGCCGGCCCCTGTTCGGTCGAATCGCGCGAGCAGTTATTGGAAACGGCGCGGGGCGTCAAGGCTGCCGGGGCCAATATGCTTCGCGGGGGGGCGTATAAACCGCGCACTTCGCCGTACGACTTTCAGGGGCTCGGCGTCGAGGCCCTGCAGTTCTTGAAGGAAGCGCGCGAAGAGACGGGGCTGCCGGTCGTCACGGAAGTGATGAGTACGGAGGACGTGGATACGGTAGCGGAGTATGCTGACATGCTGCAGGTCGGCGCGCGCAACATGCAGAATTTCACACTCCTCCGCCGGCTGGCGGCCACGCCTCGCCCGGTGCTTCTCAAACGCGGCCCTTCCGCAACTATCAAGGAGTGGCTGCTGGCGGCCGAGTACTTACTGGCCGGAGGTAATCCGAACGTCGTGCTGTGCGAGCGCGGCATCAAGACATTCGAGACCGAGATGCGCAACACACTGGACCTGGCATCCGTCGCCAGGGCGCGGGAGCTGTCGCACCTGCCGATCCTGGTTGATCCGTCACACGCGACCGGCCGGCGAAGCCTTGTCCCTGCCGCATCCAGAGCAGCCGTCGCGGTCGGCGCGGACGGGTTGATCATTGAGGTTCACCCGGACCCGGAGCGGGCGCTTTCAGACGGACCGCAGTCTTTGAACCTGGATGGCTTTGCGCATCTGATGTCGAATCTTGGCGCGCCCATGCGCAGTGTGGCCGGCGCCACAAAGACGAGGTCCGCGTAGCAGACACCGATCTCGACCACGTCACACGGGAATGCATGGATTGCCCTGAAACACGCACTATTGGCATTCCACCCGGTGCGAAGTTGATGGTCTTCTCTTGAGAGTGCCGGTCATCGCTGGCAAATTGTGGGGCAGGAGGCTTGATGGAGTGCAGGCAGGTAACAATAGTCGGCTGTGGGTTAATCGGGGCCTCTTTCGCCCTCGCCCTGCGTCGAAGCGGCGTGTGCGGGCGCATCTCCGGCTGGGACGTCTTCGGGGCCGTCCTCGACGAAGCGCTTGAACGAGGCATCATCGACGAGGTGGACCACGCACTCCCCGCCGGCGCGGTTTCAACGGCAGACCTCATCTATCTCGCCATGCCGGTGATGTCGATCATCAGCTTCCTGCGAGAACGCGGCGCGCAGGTTAAACCGGGAGCCCTGATCACTGATGCCGGGAGCACGAAGGCGGAAGTGTGTCGCGCTGCGAGAGAGTACCTGCCGAAAGGGCGCTGGTTTGTCGGCGGACATCCGGTTGCCGGAAGTCACCTGACGGGACCCGCACACGCGCGCGCCACGCTATTTGAAAATGCGCCCTACGTTCTGGCGACTGATGAAGCTGATGGGCGCGGCGGGCCATTGATCACTGTGCAGGAAATGATTGAGCTGCTGGGGGCACGCGTCGTGCTGATGAGGCCGGACCATCATGATCGTGCGATGGCGTTGCTCAGCCACCTGCCGCAGCTCTTGTCGAATACACTGGCGGCTACAATAAACGAGCAGCCGGATGGAAACGCGCTGACGGAAATTGCGGGGACCGGTTATCGCGACATGACCAGGCTGGCAGGGAGTTCGTGGTCGGTCTGGCGCGATATCTTTGCGACGAACGCTGTGCCGATCGCTGATTCGCTTGACACTTTGATGGCGAAACTCGCGGCCGTAAAGGAGGAGTTAGAGGCGTGCGCCGCGCGCTCGGGCGCCGATCTGACGACGACAAGCGCTCTGTTCGAACAGCCTCCGCGGACGCCGTGACCCGGTATTCCGCGAGGCGCAGCCTCGAAAGATGGGGTCGCATGAGCCGGAAAGCCGAAGGCCCGCACCCGGCCGGCGGCCGCAGCCGCCATTCGCCGCTTGACTTACCGGCTTTCAGTTGCCGCCTCTTGGCGCTATTTGGCTGTAGGCTTTTCTCCGAATTTTGTGTAAGCTAGTCATTACACCGAAGAGAGGAGACCGATACCTTTGTCACAGACGGCAGCGGGCGAGCACGAAAACGTCGACAGGGAGGCTCAAGAATTCAAGCGGCAAGTCGGCGAGAACCTGGTGCGGCTTCGCAAGCGCCGTGGGTTGAGTCTGGAACGCCTGGCCACACTTTCTGGCGTCAGCCGCGCCATGTTGGGCCAGATTGAAGCCGGGGAGAGCGCGCCGACCATCGCGCTGCTGTGGAAGGTGGCGCGCGGCCTTGACGTGCGTTTCGCAGACCTGCTCGGGGATGAGCCCGCGGGCGATATCCGACTGCTCCCCGCCAGCGCTTCCAAAACCCTTAGATCCAGTGATGGCGAGTTTGAGAGTCGCGCCCTTTTCCCCTTCGACGCGCGCCGCCGCGCGGAATTCTATGAGCTCCGGCTGCGCAGCGGCCATGTCGAAAGGGCGGAGCCGCACGCCGAAGGCACTTACGAAAATCTAGTCGTCCATTCCGGGCGTTTGCGCCTTATGGTCGGCGACTCCGGGCCAATTGAGCTGCGCGCGGGTGACGCGGTCTACTTTCGCGCCGACGTGCCGCACGTTTATGAAAATCCCGGGACGCGCGATACGCTCATGTACCTAGTCATGACCTACGTCGAGCATCAGCTTTGAGCCCTCTTCGGATGCCTGCTTAACGCGGCCGGACGAGCCACGTGGGGCCGGCTTGACACGCTCGGCAGTTATAGCATACAACATATCCGTTATCTTGGCGGGCCGGGCAACAGCGATTTGGGGTGACTTGCTCCGGCTTCATAAGCCGCGGTGTCAGAGGAGTTGACGAAGCAGGAATGACATCAAGCTCCCTCGCAGCATCTTTTTGTGAGGGGGCTTTTGAGTCTGCGCGCTCCATGCGGCATAAGGAATAGATCTCGGCCGGGCGGAGATAAAAGTTAATTTGAAAAGGAGATTATTATGAGCACACCAGCACCAGCACCTGAAACGAAGACTTCAATGCCGCGCATCAACGAGCCGGCCCCCGATTTTGAAGCCAAGTCCACGCAGGGGCCATTGAAGCTCTCTGATTATAAGGGTAAATGGGTTGTTCTCTTCTCGCACCCGGCCGATTTTACGCCGGTCTGCACGACGGAGTTTGTGGAGTTCGCCAAGCGCGCCGATGAATTCAAGAAGCGCGGCGTACAATTGATCGGGCTTTCGGTCGACTCTGTGCCGGCGCACATCGCGTGGATTAGAAATATTGAGCAACACTTCGGCGCCAAAGTCGATTTCCCCGTGATCGCAGACCTCGATACTAAGGTCGCGCAGAAGTACGGTTTGATTCATCCGGGCGCGTCGGAGACGGCGACCGTGCGCGCCGTCTTTGTCATCGACGATAAGGGGGTCATTCGCGCGCTGATCTACTACCCGATGTCACTCGGCAGGAATATCGACGAGGTTCTGCGCGTAGTGGATGCGTTGCAGACCGCGGACACCAACGCCTGCTCGACGCCCGCCAACTGGAAGCCGGGCGAGCCGGTGGTCGTGCCTCCGCCTCAAACACTGGCCGATGCGGAGAAGCGCTTACAGTCCGAGTACGACGTGACCGACTGGTATTTCGCTAAGAAAAGGATTTGAACTGAAACCTTTCGTGTCATCGGAAAGGTGGATGGTTGCCAACTCTCAATATGACGCCAAGGCTCTTAGAGCGGCCCCCTTTTCTCGCGCGAGGCGACGATCTACCGTCGAATATCGGTGGGACGCCGCTCTTGCGCCTGCGGCGTCTCGCGCGCGGGTTGCCGGCGGGCGTGGAAGTCTTCGTCAAGGCGGAGCACTTGAATCCGGGCGGCTCCGTGAAAGACCGCGCGGCGCGGGCGATGATTCTCGAAGGCGAGCGGAGCGGGGACCTTGGCCCCGGCAAAATCATCCTTGACGCGACGAGCGGCAACACAGGAATTGCTTACGCGATGATCGGGGCGGCGCGCGACTATCGGGTCACCCTCTGCCTGCCGAAGAACGCGAGCGTTGAGCGCAAGCGCATCCTGCGCATTTACGGCGCGGAACTGCTTGAAACCGACCCGCTGCAGGGGACCGACGGCGCACAGCTACGCGCGCGCGAGTTGGTGGCAGAGGATCCGGATAAATATTTCTATCCGGATCAGTACAACAACGACGCCAACTGGCGCGCGCACTACGAGGGAACCGGTCCCGAAATCTTAGAGCAAACGGAGGGGCGCATCACACACTTTCTTGCCGGCCTGGGCACTTCGGGCACTTTCGTCGGCACGGCGCGCCGCTTGAAAGAGTTTGGTTCGAAAATCCGCGTCATCTCCATGCAGCCCGATTCGCCCCTCCACGGGCTTGAGGGCATGAAGCACATGCGGACGGCCATCGTGCCCGGAATCTACGACCCCACGTTGGCGGATGAAAACGTCGAGGTGGCAACCGAAGACGCGCAGGAGATGACACGACGGCTGGCCCGTGTGGAGGGGCTGTTTGTCGGCGTCAGCTCCGGCGCCAACGTCTTTGCCGCGCTCAGGCTCGCGCGCACGCTGCCGCGTCATTCCGTCGTCGTCACCATCCTCTGCGACGGCGGCGGAAGATACCTGAGCGAGAACATCTGGGAAGAGAAGAGATGATTAGAATCAGCCCGCGCCATCTCGACGACATCAAACGCCATGCGGAGCAAGAGTACCCGCACGAATGTTGCGGACTCCTCATCGGGCGCATCGAAGACAACGGGCGCACGCGTGTTGTCAGCGAGACCTGCAGGGTCGCAAACGCTTGGGCAGAGAGCGATGACCGGGACCACCGAATGCTGATCATGCCGGAAGACTACATGCGCGCCGAACGCCGGTTCGGCAAGCAAGGTCTCGGCGTGGTGGGGAACTACCACTCTCACCCGGATCATCCGGCGGTCCCGTCGCAGTTTGACCTGGAGCACGTCGCGCCCTGGCCCACGATGTCATACATCGTCGTTTCCGTGCGAGAGGGGCGGGCCGCCGATTTGCGCTCATGGGAGATGGAGTCCGACCGGTCTCGTTTTAATGAAGAGGAGATCTCGAAAGGAAATTGACCATGCCAGTCACAATCTCAATCCCGACCGCGCTCCGGCAGTACGCGGGCGGTAATTCAGAGATAAGTGTCGAAGCGAGGACGGCGGGCGAGGCGCTCGAACAGCTAACGTCCAGGCACACGGACTTGCGTAAGCATCTTTACAACGATCAGAACGCCTTGCGCAATTTCGTCAACGTCTACGTCAACGACGAAGACATCCGGCACGCTTCGCGCCTGGAGACGGCCGTCAAAGACGGTGATACGATATCGATCGTTCCTTCAATTGCCGGGGGGGCTATTACCGAAGAAGAGGTCGTGGGGGCCGGTCTTCCGGCGCTCTCCAACGAAGAGATCGCGCGCTACAGCAGGCACTTGATCATGCCGGAGGTCGGCATGGAAGGGCAGCGGCGTCTCAAGGCGGCGAGCGTTTTGATGATCGGCACGGGCGGCCTCGGAGCGCCGCTCGGGATGTACCTGGCCGCCGCCGGAGTCGGGCGGCTCGGGGTAGTGGATTTTGACGTCGTCGAAGAGTCGAACCTGCAGCGCCAGATCATTCATGGTACGCGTGACGTCGGGCGGCCCAAGATCGCTTCGGCACGGGACCGCTTGCAGGACATCAACCCGCACGTCAGGGTTGAGGCCCATGAGACGCGTCTTTCGAGCGATAACGCGCTCGAGCTATTTCGCGATTATGACGTGATCGCGGACGGCACGGATAACTTCCCGACGCGCTATCTGGTCAACGATGCGTGTGTGTTGACGGGGAAGCCCAACGTGTACGGCTCGATCTTTCGTTTCGAGGGGCAGGCGAGCGTCTTCTGGGCCGCGCGCGGCGCTTGCTATCGTTGCCTGTACCCGGAGCCGCCCCCGCCCGGGCTCGTTCCGTCTTGTGCCGAGGGAGGGGTGCTCGGCGTGCTGCCCGGAATTGTTGGGGCGATCCAGGCGAACGAAACGATCAAGCTTATTCTCGGCGGCGGGGACCCGTTAGTTAATCGGCTGTTATTGTTCGACGCCTGGAGGATGCGCTTCCGTGAGTTAAAATTGCGCAAGGACCCGGCGTGTCCCGTCTGCGGTGAGCGCCCGACGATCAAAGAGCTGATTGACTATGAGGAGTTCTGCGGACTGAGGCCGCGGCCGCAGGAAGCCGGCTCGAGTCAATCGCGGGAGGAGCAGAAGATGGAAGAGATCACTGCCACAGAACTCAAACAACGCGTCGACCGTGGCGATGACATACAGATCATAGACGTGCGCGAGCCGCACGAGTACGAGATCGCGCGCATCCCTCATGCCAAGTTGATTCCGCTCGGACAAGTCGTTAATCGGATGAGCGAGATTGACGCGGGCCGTGAAACGGTTCTGCATTGCAAGATGGGCGGTCGGAGCGCGAAGGCGATAGAGGCGCTGAAGCGGTCAGGCTTTCCGGGACGGCTGATCAATCTCAAGGGCGGCATTACCGCTTGGTCTAACGAAGTCGATCCGAGCGTCCCTAAGTATTGAAGGATGAAGGCGGAATGAAGCTGCCATGAGTAGGCCAGCGGCGAGCCCTCTAAATGCGGCGGCTAAAAATTCCCTCCCGCTCTTCTTTAATAAAGGTTGGGATTCAACAGCGCCGGGCAAATTGCATTAAACGGCGTCGTAAGTGGCATAGGTGAAAGCAGGCTATCGGGCGCTCGTCGTACTTAGTGCTGGCTTTAATGTGAAGCCTCCGCCACTCCGTATCTTGCCGGTAAAACCCGGGCGGCGAAACTCAGTAAGACCACAATTGCACAAAATTCTTGCAACACAACGTGTTGTGCGCTGACTCCACCTACAACTACAAGCCAACGTAGCCGGCCTCCCCTCTAACTAGCGGTGTCGAACCCTCGCCCGGCCACCTCAACTGCCCCTAGATGGCCCACAGCCCGTTTTCCGACAATCGATAAGCCATCTCAATACCCTCCTGGATTGTTTACGATAAGTTAAAGATTGCCGAGGGCCGGAGAGCGCGCCGCCTTTCCCCGATCCATCCCACATTTCCCCTTGACATTCTACCCGAGCGGGCCTATGCTATGGGTAGACATTCTACCAAAACTTATGACCAAAGAATCTCGCCAGCAACTTGATCTCTTGCAGGGTACGCTCGACATGCTCATCCTTCGCACCCTGCTTTTTGGCCCCGCGCACGGCCATCGCATTGCTCATTCCATTGAGCAAACATCGCAGGATGTATTGAAAGTGGATCACGGCTCGCTCTATCCCGCGCTGCAACGGCTCGAACGACGGGGGTGGATCGCCGCGGAGTGGGGGGCATCGGAGAACAATCGCCGTGCCAAGTACTACCGTCTCACCGCCGCAGGACGTAAGCAACTGGTGGCCGAGACCAGTAAATGGGAGCGGTTAACCGGAGCTATTGCCCGCATCCTGCAGCCCGGTCAAGAGGAAGGCTAGTTATGGGGTGGTGGCGCGAATTGATCTACCTTCTGCGCCGGCTCAAGCGACGGCGCGCCGAGCAAGATCTGGATGAAGAGATCCGCGCCCATCTACAGTTAGAGATCGAAGAACAGATCGAGGCCGGGATGTCGCCGGAAGAGGCACATTACGCCGCGTTACGGGCGTTCGGCAGCGTCGCTTTAGCCAAGGAGGAGAGCCGGGCGATGTGGGGATTCAGATCATTAGAGACACTGATCCAAGACCTGCGCTATGGCATTCGGGTGCTGCTCAAGTGGCCCGGCTTTAGCTTCATGGTCGTACTAATCTTGGCTTTGGGCATCGGCGCGACGAGCGCGATCTTTAGCGTCGTCAATGCTGTGCTGCTGCGCCCGCTGCCTTATCCCGACCCCGACCGGCTGGTGATGGTTTTTGCGACGGATGATCGCGAAGCCTTCAAGACGAGGACCGGCACGGCTAGCGGTCCTGACTTCCTAGAATGGCGCGATCAAAACCGAGTGTTCGAGCAGATGGCTGCTTACTCGGGCGGCTCATGGCCCGTCAGCCTTTCGGGAGGCGGGGAGCCCGGCCGGGTTCACGCGAGCCAGGTGACCTCCAATTTCTTTTCCACCCTGGGCGTTCAGCCGCTGCTTGGGCGCGCCTTTTTACCCGAGGAGAAGGGGCGATCCTTATTTGCCGGTGAGGGCCAGACCGACAGTGATTCGGTCGTGCTGATAAGTTACGGGCTCTGGCAAAGCCGCTTCGGCGGTGACCCAACGCTGGTCGGCAAGACCGTAAAGGTGGAGGGGGACAATTGCACCGTCGTTGGAATTATGCCCGCCGGTTTTCAGTTCCCCGGCGGGGTTGATCTCTGGTTGCCTGCCGCCATCGGCGCGAAGCGCGATAACGCTACCCTCTGGGTGATTGGGCGCATGAAATCAGGTGTCACAAGAGAACAGGCTCAGGCGGAAATGGCCACCATTGCCCGCCGGTTGGAGCAGCAGTTTCCCGAAACGAATCGTGGGACAGGAATCAATATCGTCCCACTGCATGAATATTTGGTCGGCGACGTCCGACCAGCACTCATGGTCTTCCTCGGCGCAGTCTGTTTCGTGTTGCTCATCGCCTGCTCCAATGTAGCTAACCTGCTGCTGGCGCGTGCCGTCACGCGGCAGAAGGAGGTTGCTATTCGGATGGCTCTCGGTGCGGGTAGACTCCGGCTGATCCGTCAGTTGCTGACTGAGAGCGCTCTGCTCTCCCTACTGGCCGGAGGTTTAGGGCTGTTATTAGCATTTTGGCTGCTACAGGTGTTGTTGGCCTTTATGCCGCAGCAAGTCCCTCGCCTCCACGTCATCGGTATTGATCAGTGGGTACTCGGTTTTACCGTGCTGGTCTCGTTGTTCACGGGAATAGTCTTCGGTCTAGCGCCCGCTTTACAAATATCCAAGCCTAAGCTCAACGAAGCCCTCAAAGAAGGCGGCTTGAGATCACCAGGCCCGGCGCGCCATCGCCTCCGCGCCCTGCTGGTGGTCTCTGAAACCGCCTTGGCTTTGGTATTGCTGGTTGGCGCGGGCCTGCTGATTAAAAGCTTCATGCTTCTGCGGGGGGAAGAGCTCGGCTTCAATCCGGAGAATTTGCTTACCGTGGGCATCACGCTGCCCGAGTCGACTTACCGCACCGGCGGACAGGTCAAAGCTTACTACCAGCAGGCGCTCGAACGTATCGCAACGTTGCCCGAAGTGCGCGCCGCAGCTGTGACCAGTTCGCTTCCGCTAGGCAAGAGCGGTGCGCGCATCCAGGGCGACGTTACGGCCGAGGGTGAGCTCGCGCCTCGCCCCGGCCTTCTGGCGCATAAGATCGCCGTCAGTCCCGGTTACTTCCATGTGATGGGCATCCCTCTGCTCAAAGGCCGTGCTTTCACCGAGAGGGATACAGAACGGTCTCCCGGTGTCCTGATCATTAGCGAAACGCTCGCCCGTCGCCTCTGGCCCAATGATGATCCCCTCGGCAAGCGCTTGGACATTGGCTTTCGCGGGGAAACGTGGCGCGAGATCGTGGGCGTGGTCGGAGACGTCAAGCAAGATGATTTAGGAGCAGCACCCACGCCGGCGATTTATCAGCCGTACCTTCAGATGGCTGCTTCGCGGCGGTGGATGATCAGCGGAATGTCTTTCACAATCCGTACG
>CAYLJO010000140.1:0-16695 GCA_964383905.1 uncultured Blastocatellaceae bacterium | reverse complement strand
TATTGGACCGCTCGTGGCGGTAATTGTCAGCCTTTTATGCAGTTAGACCGCCATTGGCGGTAGTTTACGACTATCACCAACTTTTACCGCTACTAGCGGCCTAATCCGTCTCGGCGCCCGTTTTTACCGTTCCTGAATAAGACTGCTTGAGAAAAGATCGTGAGAAGACGAGAGGAAAGACATGAGCGCGCAGGGTGCGGTGTCAATAGTGAGGTGAAGGCTTTTTCAGTCTCTAATTTTGAAATTAGGACACTACCGGCCATTCGGAGACTCGCATAAGAGCTTGTGATTTTGGGCGCATCATGATTGACAATGGCGTAAATCGCGTGCTACAAACAGATGGCCGTCCTTTTATTGTATTTAGCCTTAACACCTGTAGCGGAACTTCGTGTGCCTGCCGGGCCCTCCGGCCACAGCGCAATTTCAGTCAGGTGTATTAACACGCGAGATGGCAGAAAACAACAAGCCACCGGATAGACCCTCGGCGACCGGGCCGGGAGCGCCTGAACAGCCCGATAAGCCGCGCACTCGACAGGGCGCGCGGGGGGACGATAAGGGTGCGAGCCCCGGATTCGAAAGTAAGGATGCGGGCGAACCGCCCCTGCCACCTGAAAGCCCAGCCCAATCACCTCCGACATCTGAAAGGCAGGCCGCGTTGACGGGCAAAGCCCCTTCGGGTAGCTCGACGAGCGGCACGACCGTGCCCGCTTCATCCTCCACAAGCGCGGCAAGGCCTCCTGCCGACGACGCGCAGGAGGGTGTGCCTGCCGCCGCCCCGGGCGGGCAGCCTCCCGGCGGCAAGTCGCCAAAAGTTGGTGACCCGACAAAAAATCCGTCGCAAGCGGACGCGGAAAAGGCTGCCAAAATTGCGGAGGCAAAAGCGCGGGCTGCCGCTGCCAAGCAGGCTGCTGGCGGTAAGCCTGCGCCTGCGGCGCCACCGGGTGCGGCGGGAGGTGCGCCCAAAGCGCCCGTCAAAAAGAAGGAGGAGGGGCCGAAGCCGGCGGACGCCGCAAATCACCCGCTGGTGAAAAAGTTGCGGGCGCGCGTCAAAGGCGCCGTGATCGAGGCATCCGAATTTATCAAGCAACTGTCGATACGCATTGAGCCCCCTCGCATCGTCGAAGTTTGCGAAATTTTGCGGCGCGATGATGAGACTCCATTTAACTACCTAAGTGATGTGACGTGCGTGCATTTTCCGGACCGTGTCGAAGCGCCGTTTGAAATGGTCTATAATCTTTACTCGATCAAGGCGAACGAGCGTGTCCGCTTGAAAGTTGCGGTGAATGAAAGGGAGGGTGTTGAAAGCGTCACGAGCGTGTGGCCCGCCGCGAACTGGATGGAGCGCGAGGTCTTCGACCTGTTTGGCATCCCGTTTCGCAACCACCCCGACCTGCGCCGCATTTTGCTGCCGCCCGACTGGGAAGGGCACCCGCTCAGGAAGGATTACCCCCTGGAGTTCATGGAGAATAACTGGACGGCGAAGCACCTGCCGGAGTTCACACAGGTGCAGCAGGAGCAGTTGGAGCAGCGGCGCGGCTATGGCCTGGAAATCTTAACGACGCCCGCCGAACGCCGCGTGCGCGAGATCTTCCGCGCCGGCAAGGAAGTGATGCCGAAAGACAAGTAATCAGTAGAACAGCTTTTGTGCTTTTAACTGACTGCTGATTACTGACTACTGATTTATGACCCCAAAAGAACTGGCGGCGCATTACCAGGCGAAAGTATTCGATACGCGTGAGGCGGCCGAAGCGGCCGGGTTTGTGCTGACCGAAACGATGGCCCCGCGCAACGTTTGGAACAAGGCGAGCGCGGCGCAGGCCATCATGCACAAGCTGCTGGCCCGGCGGGCCAGCGGCGAAGCCGGCGAGGTAGGTCTGGTGCTTGATTCAACGAGTGTCACGGGCTGCTTCCTACCCGCCCGGGCGGGGGCCCGCGCCGAGAGTTAACCGAAGATGCATCAGGTAGAAATAGCGACAACCAGAGAGACGCTGCTTGATAGCCCAGAAATGGTGCTCAACATGGGGCCGCAGCACCCTTCGACGCACGGCGTGCTGCGCGTGATCTTACGACTCGATGGCGAGACCGTGATCGACCTTGATTGCGATATCGGGTTCCTGCACCGCGGTATGGAGAAGATCGCGGAAAACCGCCAGTATCCGATGATCGCGCCCTACTGGGACCGGCTCGATTACATCGCGGCGGTCTCCAACGGCCTCGTCTGGGTCGAGACCGTCGAGCAGATGATGGGCCTCGACGTCCCGCCGCGCGCCCATTACATCCGCACCATTTTAACGGAGCTTAACCGCATCTCTTCACACCTGCTCTGGCTCGCCACACACGCCCTCGACATCGGGGCCGTCACCGTTCTGCTCTGGGCCCTGCGCGAGCGCGAGGAGATCTTGAAAATTTTCGAGCGCCAGTTCGGCGCGCGCCTGACCTGTCATGCGTGGCGCATCGGCGGGATGCCCAATGACGCTTACGACGACTTCGAGACGGACGTGCGCCGCTTCATTAATAATTTCCCGAAGCGCCTGGAAGAGTACGAAACGGTGCTCTCGGAGAACCGCATCTGGCTGGGGCGCACGGTCGGCATCGGTGTGATTTCGGCGGAAGACGCGATCGCCATCGGGCTGTCGGGGCCGGCGCTGCGCGGGTCGGGTGTGGCGTGGGACGTACGCAAGTCGCGCCCGTATGCGGCTTATGCAGACATGGACTTCGAGATCCCGGTCGGCGAGAACGGCGACACCTATGACCGCTACCTCGTCCGGTTGGAAGAGATGAGACAGTCGCGGCGCATCGTGCAGCAGGCGATCGATAAGCTGCCGGGCGGGCCGGTGAATGCGAAAGTGCCGAAGATCATCAAGCCGCCGGCGGGCGATTATTATCACTCGATCGAAGGGCCGAAGGGCGAGATCGGCTGTTACCTGGTCGCCGACGGCACGGCCAGCCCCTGGCGCGTGCGCGTGCGCCCGCCGTGCCTGATCAATCTGCAGGCCCTGCGGCAGATGTGCATCGGCCATCTGGTGGCGGACGTCGTCGCGATCATCGGCACGCTCGACATCGTGCTCGGGGAGATTGATAGGTAGTAATCAGTGATCAATAGTCAGTAATCAGTAGAACAGCTTTTGTGCTTTTAACTGACTGCTGACTGCTGATTACTGACTGCTGATTATTGAGAACCATGGAAATTGTTCGATTGAAAGTAGAGCCGATGACACGCGAGAGTTTCGCGCCCTACGGCGTGTTGATTGATAGCCGCGGGTCGGTGGAGATCGATCTGGGGATGGACAAGCCGCCGAGCCTAACCGGCACGACCGCCGAGCGGCGGCCTTTCCGCTTTGAGTTTATGGCGCGGCACAAGCGCACGATGCAGGTATTTTCGCCACTCGTTTCGTCCCAATCGGTGATCGCCGTCGCACCTCCCGGTGACGTGCCGAACATTGATAGAATCGCCGCCTTCCTCGTCAACGGGCGGTTGCCCTATGCTTATCACAAGGGGACGTGGCACACGCCGCCGTTCCCCATTGGCGAGTGGTCGTCCTATTTGGTCGTTGACCGCATGGGGACGCTCGACGACGATTATGAGCTGGCCGATTTGAAACTGACGCACCACAAAATCTTTGAGATTGAGCTGTAAGCGATGCCGGAAACACTGGCGCTTTTTGCGCCGCCCAATTTCATCGATAGCCTGCTGCTGAAAGTGTTCAGCGGTGACACGGTTAACTACGTCGTCTGGCCGTTCATACAGATCGGCGCGGTGGTCACCCTGGTCGCCCTGTGGGCACTGTATGCGACATACGCCGAGCGTAAGATTTCGGCCTTTATGCAGGCCCGCCTCGGGCCGATGCGGGTTGGGCCGTGGGGGCTCCTGCAGCCGATCGCGGACGCCATTAAGCTTCTGACCAAAGAAGATTTCACGCCCGATCAGGCCGACCGTTACCTCTTCATGTTCGCGCCGTACATTTCCGTGGGGGCGGCGTTCATAGTGTTGGCGGTGATCCCGTTCGCGCCGGATTGGGGCGTCATCACCGACATCAATATCGGGTTGCTATTCGTCCTCTCGGTCTCGAGCGTCGGCGTCCTGGCGCTGATCCTGGCCGGGTGGTCGTCCAACTCAAAATACTCTTTAATGGGCGCGCTGCGGTCGAGCGCGCAGATGGTCTCGTACGAAGTTTCGATGGGGCTGGCGATCGTCGGCGCGTTGATGTTCGCGCGCACGCTCAGCCTGTCGGGCATCGTTAACGCGCAGATAGTAGATCATTCCTGGTTTATCCTCTACCAGCCGATGGGCTTTCTGGCGCTCTTGATCAGCGGCATTGCCGAGAACAACCGCGCGCCTTTTGACCTGCCCGAAGCTGAATCGGAGCTCGTCGCGGGCTTTCACACGGAATACTCCGGAATGCGCTGGTCGCTCTTCTTCATGGCGGAATACGCGGCGATGGTGGTGATTGCGGCAATCGCCACCACGCTTTTTCTCGGGGGATGGTACTTCCCGTTCGTGTACCGGTTGACGGAGGCCAACGGCTATCACAATCTATACGTTATCATCAGCATCATCATTTTCGTGCTCAAGATGGCGCTATTGCTTTATACCTATTTCTGGTTACGCTGGACACTGCCGCGCTACCGCTACGATCAATTGATGGATCTGGGCTGGAAATGGCTGATCCCCGCGACGCTGATAAATATCGTGTTGTCGGGGTTTGCGATCTTTGTCCTGCAAGCACTCAACGGTTGGCACGGATGGCAGACGGTCAGCTCTTTATCGCCCGGCCTGCATCTCACGTGGGCGGGGAAAATCATCATGGTGATCTTCGGCTGGGGCGGGCTGTTCGTGACGGCCGGCGTGCTGTCTACGATCAACTGGCGCTCACGCGACTTCAATCTGAAGTCGCAGCGCCGCAACATCCGGCTCGTCGATTTGCCGAAGGGGAAGCCGGCGGTCGCCGCTTCCGCCCCCCCCGTGGCGGCAACGAAAGCGCCCGTCGCGGCCGGAAGCGAAGGGTAGGGAGTTTGTCGTTTGCGATCGAGGGATAAAATTAGAAGCCGGCGACCGGAAATCCAGGATCGAGAATTACGATTATGCCAGCAGTAAATGTTCCGCAGCCAACGTTCATGCAGAAGCTCAAGCGCTTCTTTTTGGTCGACCTTTTGCGAGGCATGGGGCTGACGCTTAAATACAACCTCAGCGCACTTACCGACCGCGATTCGGTCGCGGGCAAGGGCATCTATACGGAGCAATACCCGAAGGTGAGGCCGGACGTTGCGCCGCGCTTTCACGGCGCGCCGCGCCTCAACATGGATCCGGAGACGCACGAAACACTCTGCATCGCCTGCAACCTCTGCGCGCTCGCCTGTCCCGAGGATTGCATTGATGTGATTCCGATGGACATCGAAATCACGGTGGCGGGCAAGCCGCGCAAGAAGAAGGTGCTGGACGAATTCATCTTTGACACCTCGCGCTGCATGTTCTGCGCGCTGTGTCAGGAAGCATGCCCGACCAACTGCCTTGAATTGACGCAGGACTTTGAACTCGCCACCTACTCGCGCGCGGGCTTTGTCTGGAACCGCGAAATGCTTGAGCAGGGGCGCGAAACCGTGAAGTACGAATCTTAGCCGCGGCCGCGCTGCGAGCTGGTGCGGCCCGGCGTCCCGAAAAGTATTAATCGATTCGGGGCTGAGGCGCTGGCGGCCCCAAAATTTTAGGTGGCAAATTTCAGGCCCGAGATCTGAGGCTATAAATCTAAATCCCTATGACTCTTTCTGGCTGGGAAGCAGTCTTCTTCTGGGTCTTCTCCGTAGCCGCGATCATCGCCGCGCTGCTGACCGTGATGGCCCGCAACGCCGTGCACAGCGCGCTGTTTCTGATCTCGGCGCTTGTTTCGGTCGCCGCCCTCTTTATCTTACTGGGCGCGGAATTCATCGCGGGCGCCCAAATACTGGTCTACGTCGGCGGCGTGATGGTGCTGTTCCTCTTTGTCATCATGCTGGTTAACGTGGGCGCCGAGGAGCGCGGGAGCGAGGAGATCTTTAATCGCCCGGCGCAAGTCACGGCTACCCTTGTCCTCTTGCTCCTGCTGGTGATAGGCATCCTCTACGGGGTGAGCGAGGGTTACAAAGGTCTGTTAGACCGCGACAAGTCGCAAATCGCCGCGCTTCCGCAGCAGCGCAGCGCTCAGCAACAGGCGCTGCCGAACGCCGCGACGGGCACGATGAAAATCACGAAAGAAACCGAGCGCGTCGGCGGCAGCCTCTACCGCTACGCCTCGCTGCCTTTTGAGATCGCGAGCGTGCTCCTGCTGGTGGCGATCATCGGCTCCGTGATGCTGGCGCGCACGATTAAGCAGGAGGCCGCCGCCGACGATCTCGACCCGGAGGTCTTGAAAGATATGGTCCCGGCTGACTCCGAACGCGCCAAGCTCAACAGCGTCAGTAGATGAAAAGGATGAACGCTGAGTAAAACGGCAAAGCTTTTAGCCTATTCATCGTTCATCGTTCCGCATTCATCGTTTCGAAGTGGGGTTAATATGAGCAATTTGTTCGCCCTCGCCTTTACCCTCCTGGCCCAGGAAGGAGTGAGCGCGCGTCTCGACCAGGTCGCGGAAAGCGCGAAGCATCCGGATTTGTCGAAGTTTCTGGTGATCGGCGCACTGCTGTTCGTCATTGGCGTCGGGGGCGTCCTGACGCGGCGCAACATCATCGTCATTTTCATGTCTATTGAGCTGATCCTGAATGCGGCTAACCTGAACTTCATAGCCTTCTCCCGCTATTTACAGGATACCGGCAACATGAACGCCGTCGCCGGGCAGGTTTTCACGATTTTTATCATCGTCGTCGCCGCGGCAGAAGCCGCCATCGGGTTAGGAATCGTTATCGCGCTCTACCGCAATAAAGAGACGATCTGGGTTGACGAGATCGATCTGCTGAAATGGTAAAAGAGAAGCTGTCAGTAGTCAGAGATTAGTTGTCAGTAAAATACTGCCGGCTGATTACTGACTACTGACTACTGACTACTGATTATGCTTGAACTGATCTGGCTCGTTCCTCTTCTACCTCTTGTCGGCGCCGGGGTCAACGGCCTGTTGGGTCGCCCATTCCGCTTCTCCGAGAAGGTCATCGCCTCAGTCGCCGTCGGCTCGGTGGCGCTCGCGTTTTTGATCAGCGTCGGGGCCGTTCTTTCCTACGGGTCTAACAGGCAGACGGGGTGGCCAAAGCCTTACGTGAATAGCATGTTCACGTATACGTGGATCTCAGGCGGGGCGGTCGAGATCACACAGGGCGCGAGGAAACAGGCACCGGCAGCAGGCGGCGCGGAGTCGATGTCGGCCCCGGGCACTCCCGGAAACGAGCGTGCCGGGCGCGGCTCGGTGCTTGATGTGGACGTGAGTTTCCAGCTTGATCCGCTTTCCGCGGTCTTCATGCTGATCGTCACGGGCGTCGGCCTTTGCATCTTTGTTTTCGCGACCGGGTACATGCACGGGGATGCGGGCTACTACCGCTTCTTCGCCTACCTCGGCCTGTTCATGTTCTCGATGCTCATCCTCGTGATGGGGTCGAATTTCCTCATGATGTTCGTCGGTTGGGAGGGGGTCGGCCTCTGCTCGTATCTTTTAATCGGGTACTATTTTGGTCGCCGGGAGGCCGGTGACGCCTCGCGCAAGGCTTTCATTGCGAACCGCATCGGCGATTTCGGATTCCTGCTCGCAATCTTCGGAATCATTGCCACGTTCGGCACGACGCAATACGCCTCCGTCATGGAGCAGGCGAGGGCTTACCCGCTTGAAGCGATTGGCACGTGGGGCCTGATGTCTTGGCTCGCCCTCGGCCTCTTCATCGGGGCAGCCGGCAAGAGCGCGCAGATCCCGCTCTACGTCTGGCTGCCGGACGCGATGGCCGGGCCGACCCCCGTTTCCGCGCTGATTCACGCCGCGACCATGGTGACGGCGGGCCTCTACATGGTGACGCGCACCAACGTCATCTTCCAGCATTCGCAGACGATGATGCTCGTGGTGGCGGTGGTCGGTGCCGCGACCGCTCTGTTCGCGGCGACGATCGGCATCACGCAAAACGACATCAAGAAAGTCCTCGCCTATTCGACCGTCTCGCAGCTCGGATTCATGTTTCTTGCGTGCGGCGTCGGCGCGTTCGTGATCGGCATCTTTCATGTGCTGACGCACGCCTTTTTCAAGGCGCTGATGTTTCTCGGCGCGGGCAGCGTGATTCATGGCATGCATCACGAGCAGGACATGCGGCGAATGGGCGGCCTGAAAAAGTACATGCCGTACACGTACTGGACTTTCCTTGCCGGCTGGCTCGCAATCTGCGGCGTTCTCCCGTTCAGCGGCTTCTGGTCGAAAGACGAGATCCTCTGGAATACGGCTTCGACGACATACATTCCGGGCGGCTGGATTCTCTGGCTCGTCGCCACAATCGCCGCGACCTGCACGGCATTCTACATGACGCGGCTGGTGGCGATGACCTTCTGGGGCCGGGAGCGATTTCGCGAGACGGTGGCGGGCGGCGAGGCCGACGAAGCGCACGCGCATGGATTTGACGAAGGTCTGGAGCCGCACGACGCGCTCAGATTCTCCGTCGGTGATCGGCCACGCCACGAGCCGGGCGAGCACGTCGGCCCGATTCACGAAGACGCGGCTACGCACCTCGCCGGCCGTGGTCGTGATTCGCACGCTCACGGCGCGCACATGCCTCACGAATCGCCGCCCTCGATGTGGGTCCCGCTCGCCGTGCTGGCCGTGCTCGCCACCTTCGGCGGCCTCGTCGGCGTCGGCCCCGCGTTCAAATTCATCACAGGAGCCGAGCATGCCGGTGGCCGCTTGAATATCGTTAACTGGCTTCAACCCGTGATCTGGAATCCGCAGACGCGGCAGTTCGGCAAAGAGACGGAAGTCGAGGCGACAAACGAGCCGGGTAAACCCCCGGGCGAAGCCCGCGCCCCACTCGCATCAAGCGCGGCTTCCGCGCTCAAGCAGCAAGAGCGCAGCGAAATCGGGGGCGCGGAAATCGTCACGCCTTATGGAGATACCGGATTCAATCTGGCCCTTGCGGCGGAGGAAGCGTTGGGCAGCCATGCCAGAGCAGAGTGGTTATTCATTATCATTTCACTCCTGGTCGCAGGCTTTGGCATGGGGTTGGGCTGGCTCTTTTATGTAAAGGACCCGCGCTTGCCGGAGGTGTGGGCCGCTCGGCTGCGCCCGCTTTATCGTGCGAGCTACCACAAGTACTGGGTCGATGAACTCTATGGCGCGCTCTTTACGCGACGCACGATGGATGCGGCGCGCGGCGTTTACGCCATAGACTCCAAAGTTGTTGACGGCGCTGTCAACGGGTCTGCATGGCTCACCCGCACGGCGAGCCTGATCACCGGCGGCTTCGATAAGTATGTCGTCGACGGGCTGGTAAATACGATTGCCGGCTTTATCGAGCGCCTGATGTCGCCTTTGATCCGCGCCGCCCAGACCGGATTTGCGCAGAATTATGCGCTCGTGATGGTGCTCGGACTGGTCGTCGCCGTCGCCCTGTTCTTCAGCAGCGACATTATCGCGGCGGTGCGGGGCATGCTCGCGCTCTATTACTGAGATACGCGATTTTAGCCGGCCGGTGTTGTTACTGGTAATCTGAGATTTTCCCGTCTCAGCTTGAGACGGCATTCTCTTCCAACCGGAAATCCTCCTGGAGGATAAAGTGAAAATTCCGCACCTTCTCTCGATCATCACCTGGCTGCCCGCCCTCGGCGCCGCTCTTATTCTCGTGCTTTTCAGGAAAGAGCAGTCGAAGCCGATCAAGCAATTTGCGACCGCGTGGTTCGGTCTGGCGTTTGTGGTGTCGCTCTTTCTTTTCGGCTATGACCGGGCGCAGGGCGGGATGCAGTTTATTGAAGACCACCAGTGGATCCCCATTATCGGCGCCCGCTACCAGATGGGGGCGGACGGCGTCGCCATCCTGCTGATCGTTTTAACCACACTGCTGGGTGTCATCGCGGCGCTCTCTTCGTGGAACTATATCCAGAAACGGGAGAAGGAGTACTACGTCCTGCTGCTGTTGCTGCAAACGGCCGTGGTCGGCGTTTTCGCTTCGATGGACCTGTTCCTCTTCTACCTATTCTTCGAGGTGTCGCTCGTGCCGATGTACTTTCTGATCGGCATCTGGGGCGGTGAAAACCGACTCTACGCGGCGATTAAATTCTTCCTCTACACGCTGGTGGGCTCGGTCGTCATGCTGCTGGGCGTTCTGAAGATGTATTTCCTGACGCAGGACGCCGGGCTCGCCGGAAAAATCGGCGCGGCCACGCTCAACACGATAGCCGGGGTCAACACGCCCGCGCGGGTTCTTCTCGATGCGGCCAGGGGCGCGGCCCAGAGCGGCGCGGGTACGTTCAATATCATGTACATGCAGGCGCTCGGCTCCGTGCTGCCGATGGGCACGATGCAGGTGCTGCTGTTCTTCGCCTTCGCGCTCGGGTTTGCGATCAAGGTGCCGATGTTCCCGTTCCACACGTGGCTGCCGGACGCGCACGTCGAAGCCCCGACCGCCGGGTCCGTGATACTGGCGGGCATCCTGCTGAAGCTGGGCACCTACGGCTTCTTCCGCTTTAACCTCCCGATGTTCCCGGCGGCTTCTGCCGACGAGCGCTACTTCGGGTCGTTCGGCGTGCGGAGCGTGATGATCCTCCTCGCGATCATCGGGATCATCTACGGCGCACTGGCGGCGATGTATTTTGTCGTGAAAAGGGACGGGGACGTCAAAAAGCTAGTCGCCTATTCATCCGTCTCGTCGATGGGTATTGTGATGCTCGGGCTCTTCGCGTTGAACCCGAACGGGGTCAACGGCGCGGTGCTCCACATGATTAACCATGGCATCTATTCGGGCGCGCTCTTCCTGCTGGTCGGGATCATTTATGAGCGCCGCCACACGCGCAACGTCGCGGAGTTCGGCGGCCTCTCTCACGTCATGCGGGGCTACGCGGCGGTGTTTCTGGCGATGGCGCTGACGGCCATCGGCCTGCCGCTGCTGTGTGTCTTTATCTCGGAGTTCCTTTCAATGCGCGGCGCGTTCGAGGCCAACCCGGTGTGGGCCGGATGGGCGGCGCTGGGCATAATTCTCAACGCCGGCTATATGCTCTGGCTCTACCAGCGTATGTTCTTCGGCGAGATAGAGAACCCAAAGAACGCGACCCTTACCGACTTGAACGGTCGTGAATGGGCCTACATGATGCCGCTCGTGCTGCTTTCGTTGTGGATCGGGGTCTATCCGAAGGCGTTCATGGACTACATACAGCAGCCGGTCAACGCCGTCGTCCGCGAGGTGCGCCCGACGTATCCGATTCCGGGTATGCCCGTTTCGCCCGCGCCTGCGCCTCCACAGCGGGCCGCAAGATAATTGGCGATTGGGAAAGACCGATTGCTTATCCCAATCTGAGATTTGACGTCTCAGATCTGAAATCAGAACATGCTGCTATTATTTCAAGCTTCCACCACCGCGCTGTTCAACCCGAGCGATCTGCAGTTGGTCGCGCCGGAATTGATCCTCACCGTCTGCGCGTGTGTCGCGCTCGTGATGGAGGTCGTCCTGCCCTACAGGTTGAGCAAGATGACCGCCTATTTCGCGCTCGTCGGCATCGCGCTCGCCGCCGCTTCGCTCGGCGCGCTCTGGTACAGCCGCGGCCCGTCTTTCCCGGTTGATGGGTTCTACGGGATGGTGCGAATCGACGGCTTCGCGGTCTTTTTCAAGATCATCTTCCTGATCGCCGCCGCGCTCTCCGTCGCCATCTCGACGCGCTACCTCGACATCGAAGGCGAACAGCACGGCGAGTATTATGCGCTGGTTCTCTTCGCCACCGTCGGCATGATGTTTCTGGCCAGCGGGTACGACCTGATCTCGCTCTACATCAGTCTGGAGTTAATGGCCCTCACCTTCTACGTGCTCGTCGCCTTTACCAAACGGGAGCGACAATCAAACGAAGCGGCGATGAAGTATTTTCTGCTCGGCGCGTTCTCCTCCGGCATCCTGCTCTACGGTATGTCGCTGCTGTACGGCGTGGCGGGTTCGACGAACCTCGGCGAGATCGGGCAGAATTTAGGCGCTCTGTTCGCCTCGATCCAGCATGGAGGCGAGACGGCACGGGGCGTCGGCATGCTGCGCCCGCTGCTCCTGCTGGGCATGATCGCGCTGGCGGCCGGCTTGTTCTTCAAGATCGCTGCCGTGCCGTTTCACATGTGGGCGCCCGACGCCTACCAGGGGGCGCCGACCCCCGTGACGGCCTTCCTTTCGACCGGTTCAAAGGCGGCGAGCTTTGCGCTTTACGCCCGTATCTTCATCGAAGCGCTCAACGGCATGCGTGCCGACTGGGCCCCGCTTCTGGGCCTGGTCGCGGCCGTGACGATCATGGTGGGTAACTGGGCCGCCGTCACGCAGGAGAATTCCAAGCGCCTGCTCGCTTATTCTTCGATTTCGAATGCCGGCTACCTGCTGCTCGGACTGATCGCCGGGAACGCTTACGGCTACAACGGCCTTGTCATCTACCTGCTGGTGTACACCTTGATGAATCTCGGCGCTTTCGGGGTGATCATCAGCTTGCGGCGGCGCGGCATCATCGGCGATAACGTCGATGACATGGCCGGGTTGGCGAAGAAAGCGCCGGGGACGGCCGCGATGATGGCCGTTTTTATGCTGTCGCTCGGCGGCCTTCCGATGACAGGCGGTTTTATCGGGAAATATTTTTTGTTCGGCGGATTGCTGCAGCGCGGCGCGGCGGAAGGGAAAGCCTGGTACTACTGGCTGGCGATCTGGGCGATTCTTAACACGGTCGTCTCCTTCTACTACTATGTGCGCTTCATTCGCGTGATGTATCTTGGCGAGAATGTGGCTGACGACCGCCCGCTGGCCCTCTCCCCGGCGCTCCAGACGGCGCTCGTGATCTCCCTGGTCGGGATAATCTTCATCGGTGTCTACCCGCAGCCGTTCATTGATCTGGCGCAAAAGTTGGTCGCCCCGCTCGCCGCGTCAGGGCCCATCGCCCTCAGGTGATCCGTCGGAATAAATTATGGTGACTATCCCACCAAAGCAAGTACGTTGGGAGAGTATCATTCTGGGACCGGACTGTTTCTATGAAGATGTCCAAACTGCTACGAAGGGATAGGCAACATAATGTTATGGACCGCAGAACATTCCTGAACCGCTCCGGGCTATCGTTGTTTCTAACGGCCTGGCCGCGTCCACTTTTCGCCCCCCACGCCTTTCGCCGCCGTCGCCCTTCGGATGCGGACTGGCCTTCGACAGCAGCGTGGAAGCGTCTCAGTGGGGAGGTTGACGGCAACTTGATTCCGGTGGAATTTCCACTCGCGTCATGCATTAACGACGTTGAGAGCGCCGCCTGCAAAGACCTGCTCCCGAATATCAAGAACCCCTACTACGTCGGCGATCAGCCGGGCTTAACCCAAACCCTGGGATGGGTGGACGCCTGGTTCACGAAGCCGAGCATTTACGCCGTGGCGGCAAAGACCGCGAGCCATATCGCCGCGGCGGTGAACTTTGCGCGCGAGAACAACCTGCGCCTGGTGGTGAAAGGCGGCGGCCACAGCTATCAAGGCACGTCGAACGCGCCGGACTCGCTGCTCGTCTGGACGCGGCGCATGAACGATGTCACTCTGCATGACAGGTTTGTTCCACGAGGGTGTGAAAAGACGCCCGAGCCGCAGCGCGCGGTGGCGTGCGGCTCGGGCGCGGTCTGGATGCAGGCGTATGAGGCGGTGACGACGAAGGGCGGCGCCTACGTTCAAGGCGGCGGATGCACGACCGTCGGCGTCGCTGGCCTTGTGCAGAGCGGCGGCTTCGGCAGTTTCTCGAAGCATTACGGCACGGCGGCGGCGGGCTTGCTGGAGGCGGAGGTGGTGAGTGCCGACGGGAAAATCCGTGTCGCGAACGCGTGCACACATCCGGATTTATTTTGGGCCATTAAGGGGGGCGGAGGCGGCAGCTTCGGCGTGGTGAGCCGTGTGACGCTGCGCGTGCGTGAACTCCCGGAATTCTTCGGCGGCGCGATTTTGCGGATCAGGGCCTCGTCGGACGACGCGTTCCGCCGGCTGCTGAGTCGCTTCGTCGGCTTTTACCGCGAACAGCTCTTCAATGACCACTGGGGCGAGCAAGTGTACATCAGCCCGCGCAACGCGCTCGGCGTCAGTATGGTCTCGTATGGGTTGAGCACCGCAGAAGCAAAGAAGGTATGGCAGCCGTTCCTCGATTGGGTGGCGCAATCGAAGGGCGATTACACCATCCCGGCCGAACCGATCATCGGCAGCCTACCCGCACGTGGGTGGTGGGACGTCGATTGGAGGAGGGAGCACAACCAAAAGGTGTTTGAATCGGACTCACGTCCGGGCGCGAGTCCGAATAACGTGTGGTGGACGGGAGACGCGGGGCAGGTGGCATGGACGATCTACGGCTTCGAGTCGCTTTGGATGCCGGCAACGCTGCTTGAGGATGATTCGCGTGAGCGCCTCTCGAACGCGTTGTTCGCCGGCTCGCGCCACCAGGGGATCGAGCTGCATTTCAACAAGGGACTCGCGGGGGCGCCGCGCGAGGCACTGGAGGCGGTGCGCGACACGGCCATGAACCCGGCGGTGCTCGGCGCGTTCGCGCTGGCGATCGTCGCCGACGGCGGTGGAGGGTATCCGGGCGTGCGCGGCCACGAGCCGGACGTGGCGGCGGCGCGAAAATCTCGCGGGCAGATCAGCCGGTGTATGGATGAGCTTCGCGCCGTGGCGGCGAACGGGGGCGCGTATGTTTCGGAGAGCAATTTTTTTGAAAAGGACTGGCAGCATTCGTATTGGGGGAGCAATTACGCGCGGCTCTTGCGTGTGAAGAAGAAGTATGATCCGGCAGGACTGTTCTTCGTGCACAACGGGGTCGGCTCGGAAGGGTGGAGCGCGGACGGCTTTACGAAGGTCTGACGTGGAGATGCTTTTTGCTCTCTGGCAAAAGAGCAAGCGGCAACGGAGAAACAAGGGCGGATTCCGTTAGGTGCTGATCCCTCTCCCTGAAGGTTTGGACTTCTTCGGAGCAACAATTCGGCTGACAATGGTAATCGCCACACAAAGCTACTCTGATGGAATAATCACCTGAATTATTAATTTGAGCCCGGGGCGATGCTTTCGGCGCCGAAAGCATCGCCTCTTCTATTTATGTGGGTCTTCTATCTTTTTACCGCCCTGCTCGTTTGGCAGAGCCTCGTGTCGCTCAAAGGCGGCATACGGTATCTGAATTACGTACGCCGTGAGATGAGCAAAGCGGTACCTGATTTTACCCCGCCGGTGTCTGTCATCGCGCCGTGTCGCGGGCTGGATCAGGGCTTGCGGGACAATATCGAATCTCTTTTCAACCAGCATTATCCGGCTTACGAAATCATTTTCGTCTCCGACAGAAGTGATGATCCGGCCCTGGCCGTCGTCGAAGACGTTTGCCGGGCTCACACAGGAGCGGGCGGGCCCAAAACTCGCATCGTGATCGCGGGTGAGGCGGCGGAGAGCGGGCAGAAGGTGCATAATCTACGCGCCGCCGTGCGCGAAGCCGGCGCGTCGAGCGATGTCCTGGTTTTCGTTGACACGGATGCGCGCCCCGCCCCCCATTGGCTGCGCTCTCTGGTCGCGCCTTTGAATGATAAGCAGGTCGGGGCGGCAACCGGGTACCGCTGGTTTATTCCGGTCAGGGGCGGGATCAGCTCACACCTGCGCTCGGTGTGGAACGCCTCCATCGCGTCGGCGCTTGGCGAGTGGGGCGGTAAGAATTTTTGCTGGGGCGGTTCGACCGCCATCCGCCGTCAGACTTTCCAAGAGCTTAATATATTGGAACAGTGGCGCGGCACACTCTCCGATGATTTTGCTCTCATGCGCGCGTTGCGCAATGCTAAACTCCCTATCTATTTCGTCCCCAAATGCCTCACCCCGTCGCTCGAGGACTGTCATTTCCGTGAGCTCCTGGAATTTACCACGCGCCAATTGAAGATTACGCGTGTCTACGCCCGGCACTTCTGGCAAGCTGGGCTGATGGGAAGCCTCCTCTTTGTGCTCGTCTTCTTCGGCGGCCTCACGCTTGTCCTGGCGCGCATGGCTTTCGGGTTCTCTTACGCGACACCGCTGGCGCTCATCTTAATTATTTTCGCGCTCGGGACCGCCAAGTCTTATCTACGCCTGCGTGCCGTAAGTCTTCCGCTCGCACCCTATCGCGCCGAGCTGCGCCGAGGCATCTTCGCGCACCTGTTTCTCTGGCCGCTCACGTCCGCCCTCTACCTTTACAATGCGTTGGCCTCCGCCTTCTCGCGCCGCATCGAGTGGCGCGGCATCACTTATGAATTGAGATCACCGACTGAAACTGTCATATTGCTGCGCTATGTGAAAAGATAGCACCGCCATCCTTTTATTCAACGGACGCTGCATAAATGATTCATACACGGGTAAGTTAAGCCGTCTATACAGGAATTCTTGAATATTAATGATACTCATAGCCGCCGAAGGCAATCGCTCAAATGAGAGCACGGTATAGCTTCAAGATTTTACTTGGCTCGACCAGCAAGTAGCCGGCTTTATTGCGATCAGCCCACCTGCCGGAGCTCAACATCTCGATAAACCCGGCCGCTGGAATCCGCACTGCCGCTTTCGGATTAGAACTTGCCAGCACGCCTAA
>CAYLJO010000139.1:0-16739 GCA_964383905.1 uncultured Blastocatellaceae bacterium | reverse complement strand
ATAAGCGGTCAGGCCGAATAGCCATTGACTCGCCGGCAAATTTGGCATAAAAATAGCTTACCGGTCCCAACCAGAAAGGCAGCCGCAATGTCAAACATAACCTTGAGAGAGGGTGGTCTATACCTGCTTCCCAACGGACAGGAGTTCGTTCTGTTTGCCGGTAGTGAAGAAACTTACCTTCTGTACAGTCCGGAGGATCAGGGGAAAGATAGCTCGGCCCACTACTGGCTGAGCGAGGAGGGACGCCTCTACTACCGGGAGGGGCGCACCAACTGGGGCGTCGGAGATTTGACTGACACGGGCAAAACGGTCCGGAGCTTGATGAAGAAGGCGGCCGGCGCCGGCTAAGCTCTGAATGCGCTAAGCCATGCGCGCAAGGGCGCGCGAGTGAGTCTAGATGGCGCAGTAATTCCATTAATTTAGACAATAAAAGTCCCGTGCCCGATTATCGAACGCCCGGCCCAACTAATCATTGACTTCCTGCCAGACTTGGAGTAGTAAGACATCACAATTCGCTGGTTTCCACGCTCAGCACGGGACGTATTTCCGCATCAGCTTAATCTTCGGCGTTGGCGTTATCATCGGGCGTTTTCTTAAGCCGTGTGCCCCCCAGGCGAAAACATCGACCCTGTTTTCTCGGCACCGGATTGTTTATTGCCAAAGTTGAACGTGAGTGACGCTGAGGTCTCTAATGTGAGCTGTGACAATTCCGATAAACTGTATGCCGCTTGATAACGCTACTCGCCGTAAATTTTTGAAAACCGCCGGCTGGGGAACACTGGGGCTTGCTTTACCAAGCCCTCTCGGCGCACGGCCGCGGCCGCATCCGGCGCTCCAGGAACTGATTATTTTTGTGGGCACCTACACCTCCGGTAAAAGCGAAGGGATCTACACCTACCGAATGAATCTCTCTTCGGGTGAGCTCAAGCACCTCAACACCGTCAAGGGCGTAGTTAACCCCTCCTTTTTAGCAACCGACCGGCAGAGGCGTTATTTGTATGCGGTAAACGAGGTGACGGAATTTGCCGGCAAACCCGGCGGCGCTGTGAGCTCGTTCTCGATCGATCAAAGAAATTGGGAATTGCGATTCCTCAATCAACAACCCTCATTGGGAGGCGCGCCCTGTTACGTGATTGTAGATGAAACCGGCAAGTTCGTTCTGGTGGCTAATTACGGGGGAGGAAACGTTTCCGTCCTCCCGGTACGGCGTGACGGAAGCCTCGGCACGGCCACGGATACGGTTCAACATCGAGGCTCCGGTGTAAACCCGGAACGTCAGGAAGGGCCGCACGCTCATTGCATTATCTTGGATCATTCCAACCGGTATGCATTTGCTGCCGACCTCGGCGTGGATAAGATTATGATTTACCGCTTCGATTCCGGCAGAGGGAGACTGATACCGGCCAAAGAGCCCTGGGTTCAAGTCAAGCCGGGTGCCGGGCCTCGCCACCTGACGTTTCATCCCCGCGGTAGGTATGCCTACGTCATCAATGAACTGGATTCCACGTTGACGGCATTTTCCTATGGTCGAGCCAACGGAACGTTAAGCACGGTGCAAACCGTTTCCGCGCTCCCGAAAGGCTTCTCAGGCGCGAATACATGCGCAGACGTGCACGTGTCTCCGTCCGGAAAGTTTCTCTACGGCTCCAACCGTGGACATAATAGCATCGTAGTGTTTCAGATTGAGGAGGGTACGGGCAAGCTTTCATACGTTGAGCATGAGCCGACTCAGGGTAAAACGCCTCGTAATTTCGCCATCGACCCGACAGGCACATTTTTGCTCGTAGCCAATCAAGACTCGGATTCGATTATCACCTTCCGCATTGACCCGGAGACGGGAAGGCTTAAACCGACCGGCCATCTGACCAAGGTTCCGTCCCCTGTTTGTTTGAGGCTGGTCCTACCTTTCTCATAAGAGATGTACTCCGGTAAGCGCCGATCGGGAGCAGAAGGACCAGGGGGTATACAGAGAAATTATAGTGGCTTGCAATTGGGTGTCAGCTGTGTCCTCTGTGCCTCCGTGGTGAGGCCCCGGGTGGCATCTATTCGCAACTGGCTATAATAGTGGTTATTCGTTCTTTCCTCCCAGCTACCCTGCGATGAATGGTCTGTGAGCCAGCGTTCACCGTCATCCGGGCTCCTCATCCGGTTTTCCTGAGCACAGCATGTTTTTCAGGCACACGCCTGATCAAATCAAATTTCTCGCCCGGTTTAAGTAGATAAGCGATCAGTGCGCCGGCCCGCGCGTTTATGATCATGACCTGACTCGTGCCGACGACTTCCCCGCACCGATTATCAGTGGCGATGAGGGCTGTGCCTTCATCGATGCCAATGCCGAGCGATCTCGGGTCCTGCAGGATCAATCCGAAGAGCCGGTTTTCTCGCTGACGCTTGATGAAATGCTGGTCAACGATGACGTCATCGGGCAGCAGGCCTAACCCTTTGCGCGTTTCAACTTTCTTCCCATCGATGACGGTAAAGTCGCCCTCACCCGTGATCATCCGGCGCGACATGATGGCCGTCCCCGCGCTTGTTCCGCCGAAGACAGCTCCGGCACGGTATCGCTCCCGGAGCGCCTCGGCGAGCGACTCATCGTTCAATACATTCATAATCCTCACCTGGTCTCCGCCGGTGAAGAAAACCCCGGTATCATTTCTAAGCTGCCGCATGAATTTAGTCTTCGCGAGGCCGGTCAGCGGAGCGGGCGGCGCCATTTCAACAACTGCCGGGCGGAAGCGAGCAAAAATCCATGGCCAGCGCGTCGAAACCGGCTTGTGGCTCAGAGGTCGCCCAGGCGATCACGAGTATTCGTGCGCGCTCATTTCCTGCCCAGCCAACAAATCGGGCCAGTGCCTCGGACGGGCGAGAACCGCCACCAATCAATATCAACCGTTCCTGGGCGGTGGAGGACGCCGGTATAACCACGACGCACACCCACAGCAACGCAAGTTTAGAGATCATGCGAGCGCGACTTGTACGGGTAGAAACCTTCTCTTCTTCCTTTACCCGCTGCCATTCCTTCCATCTTCTCTCGGTATAAAAATATTTCTGCGGGACTAAACCCATGCCCTGCTGCCTAGCAAACTCTTCCGCGCCTTTCCCCACCATCATGACGTGAGGGGATCGCTCCATCACCAGACGCGCGAGACTGATCGGGTTTTTGATGTGCTTGAGGGTCGAGACGGCGCCCGCTTTCAGCGTCTTCCCATCCATGATCGAAGCATCCAGCTCGTTCGTTCCGGCGTTGGTAAAAACAGCCCCTTTGCCGGCGTTAAATAATGGTGAGTCTTCCATTATTTTGATGACGGCTTCGACGGCATCCAACCCGCTCCCCCCTTTTTAAGGATATCGTAGCCGGCAGACAGGGCCTCTTCGAGCGCGGCGCGGTAACCTTTCTCCGACTCAGGACTCATCTCGCTCCTCGTCATCACACCGACTCCCCTGTGAATCAGCAACCCAAACCGCTGCGCACCCCGGCCCCCTCCTGCGTCCGGGCGCGGACGCTGATCTTGCGCCTTAAGGGGGGTGTTCAGATAAGTTCCCAGCGCCATCGCGCTCAAACCGACCACCGCACTGCCGAGAAATTCCCGGCGACTTTCCTCTCGCTCTACCGGCTGAAGTTGTTTTCCCATTGAGCCTGATCCCCATCTTGAGTTGGGTAGAATCGTCAACTTATTGCGTATGTTTCGTAACAAAGCTGCAAGAAGAGCTTCTCCCCTATCATCGGTTCTTCTTTACCTTCCTGCAACGCTTCCGATGTATGGCCCTTGAAGCAGCATTCCTCACTATTTTCACCTATCGCTCGGTCGAAGATCACCGCACCGGCGAGGAGACGCTCGCAATCCACGCACTCCCCGGATCAATTCTGGCAAAGCAGCCGCCAGCCGGGTCGAAGTCACGATAACTTATTGTAACCGTTTCCGGCCCCTACACGTCTATAACTCAGATTTTGTGAATTGAAGTGAGGTTAAGGGGGCAGGAGATCGGTCCTCCAGCAATTCTCATACCGGCTCCAGGACGAAGCAGATACATAAGTATGCGAGCGCGGTCCGCGGTGTGATGGGGGTGGGCAGGAAAAGTGAAGGCGTGCGCAACCGGCACACGAAGCCCCTGTTTCCTCCGGGTAAAGGGTTTCCCTGTCGCGCGGTCAATTGCCCGTCTCCAGTAATTACAGGTTGAGATCAGGGTTCAGCGCTTATGCCGGAATCTAAGATATTAATCATGACGATCCCACATGGCGCTTCGCACCGGCGGGTGGCGACCGCACTGCAGAAGGCGCTCCTTGAGATCAAACCTTCCCTTGCGGTGAAGGTGATCAATGCGCTCCACCATTGTCCCTGTTGGTTCCGTCAATATTATAATTCCTATCAGCTTCCGCTGAAGTACTTCCCCCCTCTCTGGGGTTGGATCGAACGATTCCAGCATGACACCGGATCGACAGGCCCCGCCTGGCTTTATCGTCGAGCCGGGCAACCTTTGTTCAGGTTTATCCAGGCATATCAGCCGGACGTGGTGGTCGCCACCGAGGTGGGGATGTGCGAATTGGCGGCCATGCTCAAGCGCGAGATCAAGACGCGCTTTCGACTCGTCGGTGTGGTTACCGGTATCGACGTCGATCGCGCGTGGTCTCAACCCGAAGTGGATCTTTATCCTGTTGCCCCGGGCGATGCGTCCGCGCGACTGGAGGCGGTGGGAGTTCCCCGCGCTAAAATTCTTCCGTGCGGCCAGCCGGTAGATCCTGCATTCGTCGCCCTGCCCGACCGGCAAAAGGTCCGCGAGGGTCTTAAAATCAGAAGCGAGCTGCCTCTGCTCCTGGTACTTTTTGGGGGGACGGGAATTGGGAAGCCGCGCCACATGATCCCGGAGCTTAAGAAGGTAAAGCACCCCGTCCAGGTCGTCTTCATTACCGGGAGAAACGGGCCGTTGAAAGAGGAGGTCGAGTCTCTCAGCAACGGCCATCAGGGTTACAGGGTACTCGGGTGGGTTGATAACATGCACGAGTGGATGGCAGCCGCCGACCTGCTGGTGAGCAAGCCCGGGGCCAGCACGATGATGGAATCCATCAACTGCGGTCTGCCGCTTTTGGCGCTTGATCCTCTACCCGGCAACGAGCGCCGCGCTTGTGATTGGATTGAAAGACGGGGGGTGGGCTACTGGATGAAGCACCGCGGCGATCTCGCACCAACCATTGATCGCTTGCTGGCGAACTGCGAAGAATTAGGTAGGTTACGCGATAACGCACGTCATCTGGCGCGGCCGAGCGCCGCCTACGAAGCCGCCGACGCAATCCTTAGACTCGGTTACCAGTATTAGAATCTCACCCGCCGTTCGCCGTCGCGTGAAAGAATTTGGCCGTCAGCGGTTATCGCGGGCGTGTTCAATCACGCGTTTGAGCAGCGCAAGTTGCTCATCGTTAATACCCGCGAACCGGAGCCCGAATCCTATTTCCTCAATGAAGTACATGACTTGCCCCCACAAGCGCACCCGCCCGCCTTCGGTCGGAAACTCAATCTCAATCTCGATCAGTTCCATCGGACTCACCTCGCCGGCGGTCAAGACAAAACACCCGCCGGTACTGATGTCGGTGACCGTCCCCTCCCGTCGATCAAAATTTCCATCCCAGCGCACGTTCAGGTTCACCACCACACGCTCAGCAGATCTTCGCTTATCGGCCATGACAATTTGAGCTTCCGTGCGGGAGGAGTCTGCTGCGGGAATTCACCTTCGGACCGGTTCAAGGTTGACCCTTCGGGCTTTCAACGCTGACTCGTCTCTTTCACAGATGACCCCTACGACCACCGTCGGGTCTTCGCGGTAATACTCCACCAACAGCATCAGCATAGAATTATCCGCATCGCTTAATTCCGTAAAGCGCATCCCAAACCCCACCCTGCTGCGGGCATGAATCACATCGCCTCGCAGTAACAGCCAGCGCTCGGTGGGCAGCCTCATACGAATAAAGATTGTTTGGTCGGCGTACGCTTCAGCCTTCGTCTGCACGAAGCAGCCTTTACTACTGAGGCTCGTAATTTTCCCACTGTTGAGACCCGCCTCGGTCTCCCCCCAAAAGATGTAGATCGCCGTATCGACCTCTACACGCGCTGCTTCTCTTCGCTCTTCCATCGTAATTTACTGTATAAGACGGCGCACATAAGTCACCGGAGCGGTGCGCCTAATTTACGATCATGAGGATGCGTTACCGTCAAAAAATAGGCTTGCCACTACGGGTGACTCTTTCAACCAGGACCTCACGTCAGGCGGCGCCTGACGGCTATATAATACAGCCGACCTCACAATCCCGCTATTTGAACGGGATAAGTGATGCTTCAAATCTCATGCCTCTCTGACGGGCCGTCTTGCGATCGAAAAGGTCGGATGATAACCGGGCAGCAATTTTGCAGCAGAGCCCTCACTTTAAGGACGCTCTATATCGCCCTTCTCTAACGGCAGCCACGCCGCTGCTCGCGCCATGGCGCGATCACGTTCTTCTCGGATTCCGGCCGGAGCTATAACTGGCGGCCCGGCATCGCGCCATTGCTCCTCGCGGTGCGCTTCCGTCGACGGGATGAAGCACGACCCATCCGCCTTCTTTTCCGTGTGCTTCCTCTTAGCGGGCCGCTGGCGGGCCCTGGCGCAGCCGTCGTCGCGGTGGAGCTCTTTGGTCCCGGCGGGCTGATGGTGTTTACATTAGCGCTTTGACGGTAAGCCTCGGCGTCGGCGGCAGCGATGGCCGATTCCAGGCGTGACTTGCTTGCCGCGACCTCGTCAAGCTGCGCCTGCACTTTCGATTTCTCAGCCTCGAGTTGCCGGCGGCGCTGCTCGCGCAACTCCTCGGGCCGGGTTGACCCGACCCCTGCCAGGGAATGCTCGATATTCTCCGGCCGGAGATCGTTATCAAGCTGCCGCAATCGTGTCTGAAGCTCGGTTTCTCTGCTCTGCGCCTCGGCCAATTGGGCGCGAAGTTTTTCGGCGATTGCGCCCGCGCTTGTCGGCGTCTGGGCCATCGCGGCCGTCGAAGCGATGAGCAGGGAGGCGAAAGCGAGAGTAGATCTTATCGCCCGGTTCAAGCCGCCTCCCGTCATATTCCGGCGCATATAACCTTCCACATCCAATCACGAAGTAGGATTACGTAATTATCATACGCAGAAATTGCGTCGTAAATTTCCAGTTTTCATGGATGTTCTGACACGCCGCCTTCCAAAGGTTTGTCGGCCGCGGTGGCCGGCTGCCCGGCCTTATCGCCTCCTCTCAAGACCCCGCTCTCGTCGATAAAAAAAGAGAGCCGTCCCGACTTTCCGTACTCCATGGGCGTTGCGGTCACCTCAAACTTATTGCCGTAGTTCTTGAGATCGAGCTTATACCCGTACTTCTCCAGGGCCGAGACGTCGAATAAGCCATTCTTTTTCAGCTCGTCGAGTGACGCGTAGCCGCCGCTACCTTTCTTCTCTTTATACTGCTTTTGGGCCGACGCGACCATCTGTAGAAAACCGGACGCCATTCTTTCATTGGTAGCCGATGGTTTTGTCCCGACGGCCATCTGGGCCAGCAGCATATTAACCAGAGAGCGAGGGATATGCAGCTCATGCATGAGCCCCGGGCCCTCGGCGGTCAACGCGTAAGTAATCGCCTCGGGTTCGGCCTTGAATCGTGAAAGGTAATCAAGGCCCTCCTGGTCGGCCTGCAGAAGAGGGCCCTTTGCCATGCTGCTTTGGAGACTCCCCATCAGGGCCTGCGAAATGTAGACCTGACCCAGCACCTCTCTGGGTTGCCAACTGGTAGAGTTCTTGAAACCGGAGTTTGAAGAGAGCGTCTGGTGATTTATGTACGAGTCAACCACGTGGCGGAGCGTCAAGGCGTCCTGCGCGACGACCAGGAAATCCTCGATGAAGGCGACCGATCCGACACCATAATTGATGATTTCGATGTCGTCCTTCTTCTCAGTTTGGGCCAGATCGCCAAGGGCCTTCAGACCGGCAGCTTCAATAACGCGCGGCAGCAATTCGCGGGCTTTCTCCTTGTCTTTGAGCGAGACGAAGAAAGCGATGCCGGGCTGCGGCTGTGCCGCCTGCGTTTTGGTGGGAGTTGCGCCGGTGAGCCACTGCACGGGTAGGCTGACGGCCAGCTCATTGCCGAGCGCGGGCAGCAGATCATCCTTGATCCTGAGGCCGAGTTTTTTTTCGAATGCGGCCATCTCGCTTTCAACGGCCGGCGGACGACTATTCTTCCCGGGCACATCGATAGTAGTGCCCGGCGCCGGCATCGCTGTGATCAGCGCGTCGTACATTTGCGGCAGGTCAAGCGACGCATCGATGAAGATTCCGGCGTCGCCGGGGACGATTGCTGTCGATCTGGGTGATAGAGGCGGCCCGGAAACGAACATCGGCACGAAGGGTATGGCGCGGGGCGGGGCGCCCGGCACGTTAACCAGCATCAAGCGATTGACGAAGGCATCGCCTTCAAGTGAAGAGGACGCGCCTATCGCCCCGGGCCATCCCGACTCCCCTCCCAATATCATGCCCAGGAACGGCAGAGCTATCGGGTGCCCGCCATCCTTAACCGGCGCGCCCTGTATACCGCTCTGGGGTACGGCAGTAACCTCTTCCGGCTCGTTATTGGGGGTGCGGGCTTCGCCTACTAATACGGCCGGATTGTGCGTATCCTGTTGCACAACTGTGCTGGAGGTAGGTGACGGCGCAGCCCCCGGTCCGGCACCCCTCTCTGCGTTCTTAGCTTTGGCTTGCGCCGAGTGAACATTTGCTCTCTCTTCGACGGGGGACCCGGTGGCGAGTCTTGCTTGATAACCTGCATACGGGAGGGCGACGTTATAGTAGAAGAAGAAAGATTCTGTTGCTAGCCGGTCGCGCACCTCGCGAAAGCTCACGTCCTCGGAGAGCAGCCTCGACCCTTCGGGGTGAAGATTCTTGAGCGTGAATGCCGAGTCGGCGACGAGTATGAGATTACCCGCGCGTTTGACGAAGTATGGTGGTGACGCAGGCTTGGGCGCCGTCGGCTTCCCGGATTTCACGTCTTGAGGCACTGCTCGATTCTCGGCCGAGGGAGTTGCCTTTGCAGTTGACATCGCGCCCAGGAACGCACGAAGCTTCGGCTCGAACTTTTGAGCATCTTCTGCCGAAAGCAGCTCGACTGCGACGAATACCTGCGGTAGTTTTGGTTTCGCCGGCGCGGCGGCAAAGACCAGGCGGGAGCTGGCGAGCAGGTCGCCGTTCGACGTCAGGAAATCGACGGCCGCTTTCATTTCTGGCGGCGTAGTACCGAGCTGCCGGAAGGGTTCGAGGAACTCGATGATTCCGCCGGAGTGCACCTGCTGGCCGATCATCCTCACTTCTCCGTAAAACTTGTAGCTGTCCGCCGAAAGCAGCGAGTCGAGCGCCACCTGTTCCGCCTTAGCTACGGGCTGTTGATCACGCGCGCGGTCTTGTGGACTTGGAGATGCCGCCGGTTGCTGTTGAGCCGGCGCCGTCATAACGCTTGTGGTAGAAATGAGAACGAGTATGGGAATGCGCAAGATTCTGCTTAATATTTTCATGTTAGTGGTCCCGTGGCAATATAGACGGAGATCGCCGAAGAAATATGTGAGAGCAGCCTGGAAACTCTCAATTGACTTGAATGTGAAGCTCGCATCGGACTCGTGAAGGATTGCGGAGCCGGTAACCAATCGGGAATGGGGGTTTTTGCCTCAGATCTCCTTTCACGACCCCGTCACATCTTGTCGCGAGGCATGTCCAGCCTCAGCCGACAACCTGAGCAATAATAGCAACTTGAGAGCATTATGAATAGTCGCGCCAGGGATAGAATCCGCAGCGAAAACGCGCGTCCACGCGCAATCATAGCTAAACAGCGGACTTAGCGCCTGCGAGCGTGAAAGCCTCTCGCGGGCAAAACCGCCCCGTGTCAGGATCTATTAGTCAGAAGCGGCAGGGGATTAATAGCCCCTGTCGAAGTATAAACTCCAAAGTGAAGGTGGGGCGGGGTGCCGCGCGCATTTCCCGTCGTGCCGACGTATCCGATAACCGTCTCTGTCGTGACGTGATCACCGGTGGCCAGATTAGGAGCATACGAATCCAGGTGAGCATAGTAGTAGACTCTTCCTCCTGCCCCTATAATAGAGACTGTATTGCCGCCCAACTGATTTTCTCCGATGCGGACGACATACCCGTCGGTCGCGGAATAGACGGAAGTGCCCCGTCGCGCAAAAATATCTTGCCCTTCATGGAGGCGATCCCCCTCGCGGGGCGCATGCCATGTATCTTTTATCTGCTTTACGTGAACATCATGAAGAGGGATTATCAGTTTCTGATCTGGCTCTCTCACATATAGCCCGGCAATTCGCAAAGGTAAGATGATGCTGTCAGCTATCCTGCGAGTGGCACCGGAAACGGGTGCCCAATTTAGGTGTGTGAGGAGTGCCACCACAAAGATGGCACAAATTAAAAGGATCAACTTTCTCATACCGAAGATACGGGAAAAGAGTCATATAAAATTCAGGAGACATCTTCGGATCCGACTCTTTCTCAAATTAGATGCGCGCGATAACCGGAACGTTTATTGCGGTATAATCGCTCAAGAAATCTCAGACAGCAAAAGAGCGTTTTCGTGGCAGATAACCGCGCGGGAGGTGGATTCACCGCAATTTTTGACGTTCGGTGGGAGCGACCACCGCGCGTTTACCGCCCGCATCCGGCTCCTGGGCCGGAAGTAGCAATGCATCTGCCGGATGGGATAGATACTCAGGACGGTATAAACTTTACCGCTTTTTCTTGTTAATCCTGTCAATCCTAGCTGACGATCGGGTGTTGCACATCGAAGCATGAATGGTTACCCTGTCACGCCGGTCTTCTTCGCGCGCGCTGACGGCCGGGAATCGGAAAGGCGCGAGGCGTAGATAAGCCCGGCGAGACCGTTAAATCAATAGCAAGGATGATGCAATGCTTCTAGGAATAGACTATGGCACCACCCGGACTGTGGTGGCAGCGGTTGACCGGGGCAACTACCCCGTTATCAGCTTTCATACCGATGGCGGTGATACCCAGGAGTGGTACCCGTCACTTGTGGCTGAATGCGACGGCGAGTGCCTGTTCGGGCTGGATGCGGCCGCGCGCCAGAATGAGCCCGGGTGGCTACTGCTACGCTCTTTTAAGCGCGAGCTGGCCACACTCGGACCCGAATCACAAGTGGCCTTCGGCAACCGAGCTCTGACAGCGCTTGAACTCCTCACGGAATTTCTGTCACACCTGCGTCATGACCTCTACAAGCGCTCGAACCTGCGCATCAAGCCGCAAGAGAAGCTGGAAGCGATGATCTCGGTGCCGGCTAACGCCAACAGCAATCAACGCTTTATTACTCTGGAAGCGTTTCGGCGCGCCGGCTTCCACGTGCGTGGGATGATCAACGAGCCGTCGGCGGCCGGCATCGAGTACGCTCATCACTACCTCAGCGCAGGGACTTTTTCACGCCGGGAGTACGTGATAGTTTACGACCTCGGCGGGGGAACCTTTGATGCTTCGGTCATCAGCATCGCCAACCGGCGGCACGAGGTGGTCAGCAGCGAAGGCATTACACAGCTTGGCGGGGATGATTTTGACAATATCCTGCTTGAATTGGCGCTCGACCAGGCAGGAATTGGAGACGTGCCTGAACAACTACGCCTCCGCCTCCTCGAAGAGTGCCGCGAGAAGAAAGAGGGCCTCCATCCAAACACGCGTAAGATTGTCATTGACCTGGGGCGCGTGTTGGAGGGCGCGGGTGAGGTGATCGTCAGCGCCGGCGAATTCTACGAGCACTGTCGATCGCTCGTCGAGCGGACCGTTGAAGCGCTAGAGAAAGCGATGCAACGATCGCCCGCCGAGGCGAAGCTGGATTGGCGCTTAGTGGCGGCAATCTATCTGGTCGGGGGGTCGAGCGCTTTGCCCATTGTCGGCCGCATGCTGCGCGACCGCTATACCCACCAGATACGGAAGTCGCCTTATCCTCACGCGGCGACGGCGATCGGATTAGCCATCGCCGCAGATTCAGAAGCGGGCTACTCTTTGCGCGAACGTTTCACGCGCCATTTCGGCGTGTGGCGTGAAGCCGAGATGGGACGCTCTGTGACGCTCGACGTGCTATTCGAAAAAGAGACGCTACTCCCGGCCGAGAACGGTGAAAAACTTACCCGTACGCGCCTTTACAACCCCGCACACAACGTCGGCCACTTTCGCTATCTCGAGTGCAGCCGGGTTGACGAGCACGGGCACCCCACCGGAGACATCACCCTCTGGGACGAGATCTATTTCCCGTTCGACCCCGCGTTACAGAATGATCAGCGGTTAAACGACGTCTCGGTCGCCCGCACCTCACCGGGCGAGCAGTTGATCGAAGAAATCTACACCTGCGACCGGAAAGGGATCATCGAAGTCGACATTCTTAACCACGCCACCCGGTACCGGCGCAACTACAGGCTTCACGGGCATCGGGCCAGCGCCACCAGCGCCAAGCGGTCTTCGGCTTAAGGCTGTGGTGGCTACTGATGACTATCCGGATCGGCACCTCGGGCTGGAGCTATGATCACTGGGAGGGCGTGCTCTATCCTTTTAACACACCGGCGCATCATAGGCTCGACCATTACACCCGGCGCTTCAGCACGGTTGAAGTGAACAGCAGTTACTACCGCTGGCCACGAGACGCCACCTTCCTGCGCTGGCGCCGGCAGGTGCCGGCGGGGTTCTCGATGACGGTCAAAGCCCCACGCGGCCTGACCCACACCGCACGACTCTACGCGCCGGAGAAATGGCTCGCGCGCATCGGCCGCGGGCTTGATTTCCTGGGCAGTAAGCGGGGCATATTGCTCGTCCAGCTCCCGCCGAAGTTTACTTACGACTACGCGCGGCTTAAATACTTCCTGCTGATGCTGCCGGCGGGGCTCAAAGTAGCCGTCGAGTTCCGGCACCCGAGCTGGCACCGTGAGGAGATCTTTCAGCTGCTGGAAGAGAGGGGCGCAGCTTACTGCGTGATGAGCGGGGCATGGCTGCCGTGCATCCTGCGCGCGACCGGTTCGTTTGTTTATGTGCGCCTGCACGGTCCCGACCGGGAGCACTTGTACGCGGGGTCCTATTCTGGCGAGGACTTGTATTGGTGGGCGGAGCGCATCCGAGAGTGGGATGAGATGAAGCGTGAGGTGTTTGTATACTTTAATAACGACGGGGGCGGGAATGCGGTGCGCAATGCGGAGACGCTACAGCAGATACTCAACACCTAACTTTAGGCGGATTAATCCCACGGCTCTGCAGCCCTCTTGTTGATGATCCATACCGAGGCGTCGAGGGTTGACAATCTCCATGACCCTACTGATGTGTGAGACTAATGACGGCGCGGGACATTGGCACACCCCGCTTCTACCAGAGGTTACGGTGTTCTTCGGCGGTTTAAGCTTTTCCCATCTCGGGTATATCGATTAGGATGATCACGGACTATGGACACCGTGGCGAAAACAGAGCCGTTGTGGAAGGCCTCTGATCAGGCGGCGAGGCTGGCGGAATTAGCGAGCACCGACGATGACTTAAAAGAGGCGCCGTTGCGCAGGGATGTGCGCTCGCTCGGCCGGCTGCTCGGCGAGGTTCTCAAAAAGCAGGCCGGGAACGCGTTATTTGATGCGGTCGAGGAGCTGCGACAGCTTGCCATCGAGGATCGGGATTTGCAGGCCAGCCTTGGTCCGGCTCAAGCCGCCGCCCCGGATCAACACGATTTGATGGAGCGGGCCGAGCAAATCGTTAAGAATCTGAGTGTCGCGGAGGCGTACCGGCTCACCAAAGCTTTTGCCATCTACTTCGAGCTAATTAATCTCGCCGAAACCAATCATCGCAAACGCCGGCGCCGCGCGGCACAGCTGAGACCCGAGCGCCCGGCCCAGCCCGGCACGTTTCGGGGGACACTTCAGCGTATGCGGGAGGCCGGCATCAGTCTGGAAGCCGCTCTCGGATGGTTGCGGCGTGTGGAGGTGATACCCGTTTTTACCGCGCACCCGACAGAAGTAGCCCGGCGGACGGTGCTGTTCAAGCGCCGGCGCATCGCCCAGGAACTGGAAAAGCTCGATTGGCTACCGTTAACCGACGCCGCGGCGTCGGCCGGCGAAGCCGCCATCACTGCCGAGGTCACAGCCCTCTGGCAAACGGATGAAGTGCACCGCCGCAAGCCGACCGTCCGCGACGAGATAAAGATGGGCCTCGACTACTATCCCAGTTGTATGATCGGGACGCTGCCCGGACTCTACGAAGAGATGGCCGGCGCTTTCAGACAGGTGTATGACTGCGCCCTCTCGGCGCACGATCTGCCGACGGTGGTGCGTTTCGGTTCGTGGATCGGCGGTGACCGCGATGGCAACCCATTTGTGACTGCCGATAGCACGCGCGATGCCCTGTATATGGCCCGCCAGATCATTCTGGATCATTACATGGGCGCGACGGGGGAGTTGGTGGAACGACTCAGTCCTTCAGCTCGTCAGGTTGGCGTCTCGGCGGCATTGCGGCACGCCCTTGACCATTACGGCGCGACCTTTCCCTCGATTGAATTGATGACAGAGAAGCGCACGGTCGATGAGCTATACCGTCTTTACCTGGATTACGTTGTATATCGACTGCGCTCCGCACGAGATAAGCCGACGCACGTCGACGCTTACCCCGACGCGGAAACTTTTATCGCCGATCTCAAACTGCTGCGCGAGAGTCTGGCGGATAATAACGGGGAGCGGTTGGCCAGGCTCCTGCTCGACCCCCTCTTGCGTCAAGTGTCCACCTTCGGATTTCACCTGCACACTCTCGACTTCCGGCAGCACGCGCGGGTGCATACGCGCGCCATCACAGAGCTTTCGGCCGGGGCGAATCTCGACCGTCAAGGCCGACTCGTCCTGCCATCGCCGCCGTCGGCCGAGACCACAGAACTGCTCGACAGCCTGCGCCGGGTGGCCGAGCTGAAGCGCCTGTACCCGCCGCGGGCGATGCGCAGCTATGTCATCAGCGGCGCGCGCAGCGTCGAAGATGTCTTATCCTGCATCTGGCTGTCGGAGCTGAGCGGCGTGCGTGTGGCCGCCTCCGGTGATCGTCGTGATCCCGGACTGATGCCGGTCCCGCTCTTCGAATCAATTGAGGATTTGCGTAACTGCCCGGAGATCTGCCGCACCCTCTGGACCTCATCCGACTACGCGCCGTTTTTGGATTCGTGGGGGCGTCATCAGGAGATCATGCTCGGTTACTCCGACTCGAACAAAGACGGCGGGATGCTCACCAGCACGTGGGAGATCTACAAGGCTCACCGCGCGCTCCATCGCGTGGCCGGCGAGTGCGATGTGAAGCTCCGGCTGTTCCACGGTCGCGGCGGCACGGTCGGGCGTGGCGGAGGGCCGACGCACCGCGCGATCGTCTCACAACCGGCCGGCTCCTTCACGGGCGAGTTCAAGATCACGGAACAGGGTGAAGTCCTCAACTGGAAATATTCTGACCCGGTACTGGCCGAACGTAATCTTGAGCTGATGATCGCCGCCTCGCTGGAAGCTTTGACCCGACCCAACGGCCCAAAGGTAGGGGATGATGAGAAGTGGGAGGCGGCGATGGAGGCGATGTCACGCGACGCCTTCACTTTTTACCGCGAAAAGGTTGTCGAGAACCCGGACATTCTCCCGTATTTTGAGGAGGCGACGCCGGTCCTCGAATTTGACCTCGCCAAGATCAGCTCACGCCCGGCGCGCCGCAGTGACCGTCGCGGGTTGGCAGACCTGCGCGCCATCCCGTGGGTCTTCGGCTGGATGCAGAGCCGCCACGTCCTACCCGGCTGGTTCGGTGTCGGGTACGCGCTGGAAAAGTTTGCCAACGCGAATGCCGGACGGCAGGGGCTCCTTCAAACCATGATGAGCAGTTTCCCCCTCTTTGAAGATTTGATCAGGAACGTCGAGATCGGGATGGCTAAAGCGGATCTGACGATCGCCGAGCGCTATGCCGGTCTCGTTTCAGACCGGGATCTACGCGAGCGCGTATTCGCCCTGGTGGGCGATGAGTTTCAGCGCACCCGGCGGATGATCCTGCGCGTCAGTGGGCAGTCGCGATTACTGGAGAATAACCCTGTCCTTGCTCGCTCAATCCGCTTGCGCAATCCTTACGTTGACCCGATGAGTCTGATCCAGGTCGATTTGCTGAGGCGTAAGCGTGCCGGGGACGCGAGCGAGGAGATGAACTATGCGCTGGCCGCGACGATCAACGGGATTTCGGCGGGCCTGCGCAATACGGGTTAAGAAGTGAGGTGAGGGCTGCGGCCAAACAATCCTCAGTAACCGCGCTCCGAATGGTAGAGATTACTAAGGGGTTGTCCTTTAATGTATCGCTCCAGATTGGCGGCGAAGAGGGCTGCGGCGCGTTCAAAATAGAACGGTGTGAGGCCCGCCACGTGCGGCGTGATAATGACATTCTCCATCCGCCAGAGCGGGCTCACGGGCGGCAGCGGCTCCTTCTCAAACACGTCCAGGCCGGCGCCGGCCAGCCTTCCGCTGCGCAGCGCACTGATCAGCGCCCCTTCGTCGACAATCTTGCCGCGCGAGATGTTGTAAAGATATGAGCCCGGCCTCATCTGGGCAAACTCGCGCTCACCGAAAAGGTGATGCGTCTCTTTTGTCAAGGGCAGCGCGATTGAGACGTGATCGGATTCGGCGAGCAGGCGGGGTAGATCCTCCGCCGGGTAAAGCGCGTCCGGTCTGACGC
>CAYLJO010000138.1:0-16746 GCA_964383905.1 uncultured Blastocatellaceae bacterium | reverse complement strand
TAGTTACGAAACCAGTTGCCTAGATTGATGAGAAGAGCGGCAACCTCAAACGCAAGAGTAGTTTGACGAAGAACGAGCGTTACCGCATGTTGCTGCGCGTGGCAGTTCACAATCAGGTCAAGTTCCGTTATGTCATCAACGATAGCTGGTATGCCTCGGCTGATAACATGAAATTCATCAAGCATGACCTCAAGAAAGAGTTTGTCATGCCCTTGAAAGAGAATCGTAAGGTGGCGCTCTCTCAAGAAGAGAAACAGCGAGGTCAATACAGGGCAGTCAGCACACTCTGGCTGCCGGAAGGCACGCCCCGCGAAGTGTGGCTGGAAAGCGTAGAGTTTCCACTACATCTGGTCAAACAAGTCTTCACAAACGAAGATGGTAGTGTGGGCACGCTCTATCTGGTAACCAGTGATCTGACGCTTTCATACGACCGCATGACGACGCTTTATCAAAGAAGGTGGAGCGTTGAGGTCTATCATAAATCGCTGAAACAGAATGCCAGTTTGGAGAAAGCACCGGTTCGGACACCGACCACCCAACGAAATCATCTGTTTGCGAGTTTGTGCGCTTACATCAAACTGGAAAGTCTGAAGATCGGGACCAAACTCAACCACTTTGCCTTGAAGTCAAAGATCTACCTGTCGGCCTTGAGATCAGCATATGCGGAACTTGTCAAACTTAAGCCGCAGCCTCTCGCTGCGTAACATCAGTTAATACCTTAACTCTACGGCCTCTGAGCCGCTTGCGCGACAGCCAGGTGGTTCTTGCGCAGCACCGGCGCGGACGGCTGTTTCTGATCGCTCCGGGCCGCGGCATTTACCGAAGGGTCAAAGATATAGCTATCGCGCGCTCGGACGGCCAGGTTGGGCCGGTTGACGCGCACTCTAATCTGTCGCCGTTGGCCAGCCTGTGCTGCTGTTTGCGGGTAATAGCCGAGGCTGTACTGGCGACGCAGTTCCTCCGCGACGAGCGCAAATGTACTCTCAAGGTTGCGCGTCTTGTCGTCGCGGTAGACGCGCGCCCCGGTCTTCTCAGCCAGCTCGCGCAGGTAAGCGTCGGCGCGTGCATACTCTTCGCGGCTGGAGCCTGCGCCGCCACCGCCGCCCCTCCCCCCACCGGGACCTGGCATCGGAAGCGGAAAGGGGATGGGCCAGTTGAGGATGATTGGCCCGCGTCGCCGTGAAGGCCAGGACGGCCCCGAAGGCCATGGGGAGCGATTCCCGGCCCGCACATCCTCATAAGTATCAAACTGCACGGGATAAATCAGCGCGTCGAGTTCTTCAGCCTCGCGCACAGTGCTCGGGTAAGTGGCGTGGCGGCTCGTCGTGTCGACGCCGTCCGTAAACAGGACGATCGCTTTGCGGCCCGGGATGCTGTTGAGGCGCTGCTTGATAACAAAGTCAACCGCATCGTAAAGGCGTGTGCCGTCACCCGTGCGCGCACGACGGATCGCGTTGCGCAGAGTATTACGGTCGTTTGTCGCTTCGGCGAGCACTTTTATTTGATCGTCGAACGAAACGACCATCACACGGTCATCTGAGCGCAGTTGGTTGACAAAGGCGATGGCAGCGTCCTGTATGTCATCGAGTTTATAGCGCGTCGAGCCGCTGACGTCGAGCATGAGCACGACCGTAAAAGGCTTTTCGACGGAGGCGAAATAGGCGATCCGTTGCTCGACCCCGTCCTCATAAATACGAAAGTCTTCCTTACGCAGATCAGGAACATACTTGCCGTCCCGATCCATCACGCTTACCGGGACCGTGACGAGCGTCGTGCTGACGCGGACGACATCGCCTTCGCCCACCTCCACAGGCTCGTTGCCGGCCGGAGGAGCGCTTTGCTTTGCGCCCGGCTGCTGACCCGTGTTCGTCGCGCCGCCGAGCACCGGCGGTCGCGTGGGCGAGGAGGGTTGTGACGCGACGGGCGGCGCACTCGCCGTCTGACCGACACGGCGGGGGCGTGATTGCGCCTGCAAAACCTGTGTCAGGATTAGCGGAAGAAAGAGGAGCAGGAAAACGACGGCGATCTTTCTCATGGCCTGTAAGCTCCGGTGGTGATGTCGTATGGCGCCGGAAACGGCGTTACATCGTTTGATGCGCAGGAGTCAAAAGAGATGCCCGTCCGTGATGGGTCGGCGCAGGAGGGGAGAATCAACCGCGACAAGAAAAGATAACCCTAAAACGACCCGGGAAGCAAGAAGAGACGCGGAGACCGAGGGGACGCGGAGACTTGAAGAATTCTTGTTTTATCTCCGTGTCGCCGTGTCCCCCACTCTCCACGTCTCTTCTTTCATCCCCCGCCTGCCATGATTGAGTTCCAGATAAAAGGGAACGTGCCCCACGTCTGGCCGCGATGTTGCGGGCGAAAGCCGAAGACGATGACACGTCCTTTGCCGAGCGCGACTTCCGCGAGCGCGGCGCGCCCCTTGAGATGCTCCTCGCCTAACAGCCACCCTGAGCGGAGTACGCCCCTTTCCGCATAACGCGCGATGACGCGGACACGCTGCGGGTCCGTCACTTCAAAGGCCGAGCTGTTAATAAAATAGGCGTCAGCATTTCTCGCCATGCCCCGAGCGAGCGGATCCGCGGCGTCAACGACGAGCGCAAGGATTGAGCCGGGACAATAGAATTCGGATGATTTCAGGTTTTCAAGGACATTGCGCAACGGAAGGTTGAAGCGCTTAATCGCCAGTTCCGCAGAGGCGTCAAAGCAGATGAGCGTCCCGCCTCCTTCAACGAAACGGCGCAGATTTTCCACACCCTCGTTAGTGATGCCGCCGGTGAATTCCGGCGGGTAGCTGTCCGGCGGGTTGCCGGCGACGATCTCCGCGGCCCGCTGTGACGGCAGGATAATCACATCGTACCTGTCACGAAGGTTTCCACGGCGCACGTCCCTGTCAAGCAGCGATTCATAAGGCACGTTGAATGTGTCAAAGACAAAGCGCGTCCAGCCTTCATCCAGATTGGCCGTCCAGCTTTTGTAGAGCGCGAGGCGGACCTGCCCCTTAATCGGATTGACAATCGGCGACGCCGCGCCGCGCTCGAACGGGAGGGCCAGATCACGACGCACCTCCGCTTCGTCATGGATCAGCGTCAAACCCCTTTCCGCAGTAGGCTCTTTGATTGTTGTGACGGGGACAACCTCGATACCCATCTGCATCGGCAGTGTCCAGCCCGCAACATCATAGGGGCGTTCGGCTTCACCGGACCCGGTGCGGCGGTCGGGATACGTCTGACGCTCAAAAAGGGCCTGAATATTCGACCTGTAAGGTTGTTCAAGGAAAACAATGTAACTCCCTGCCGGAGCCTCCTGGGTTGCCGGATCCTGGCCGCCGTAAACCTCCTTCCTGCCTCGTTCGAAACCGATCACATTATTCCGGGAGGCGACATGCAGTTCGCGATCAAGCCGGTACACTTCAACGCCCTGTTCAACAAGAGCGCCGACCATTTTCGCCACGTTCTCATCTTTGCCCTGTCCCGCCGGGATCAGGTAGGCGAGGGGTTGACCCGGCGCGGGTAATGAGGTGGCATTGAGGCGGCCGAGCTCATAAAAATCTCGCAGATACTCTGTACGGTATTTAGCGGCCATCGAAAGGACGGAGCGGGCAGCCATCATCTCCATCTTCAAGATGTCTCGCGGTCGCCAGAGGCCACCGGGCCAGGGGTCTGGAAAGTTCGTCGCCGGCTCGAGTGCAGAACGCATGCCGCGCGTCGTCGATCTGCCGAGCTGTTCGCGTGTAATGATCACGGGTGTCATCAAGCGGGCGCTCGCGGCCTCGGAGAGGATGCCGACGGAGTTGTGATAGTAGGGCGCCGTGCGAAACCCGCCGTGCCACCACGTGTCATACAGCGCGTTGGTAATAACGCCCTTGATGCCCGCGCCCTGTAAATCAGCCGCAATCTTATAACCGAGCAGTCCGACCTGGCGCAGCAGCACGGGCGCGATGTGCGGGTTCGCCGGATCGTAGAAAGGCGGGATGAAGAAGCGCGAGCCGGTCGTGCCCTGCTGGTGCACGTCATAGACGATCTGCGGAAACCATTCCTTCCATAACAGGCGCGTCAACAATTGCGTCTCTTTCAGATTGAGCATGAACCAGTCGCGATTATCATCGTGCCCGGCATAGTAGTGATAAAGTTCGGGCGGCTCTTTGCCCTCGTAAATCGTGCCGAGAGTCTTGCGATACCAATCAGTAACTATGTCGACCCCGTCCGGATTGGCCGAAGGGATGAGCATAAGGATGGTGTTCTGTAGAATCTCGCGCGTCGCGGCGTCCTGCGCCGCTGCAAGCTCATAGGCGAGCTGCATGGACATCTGTGAGGCGACGATCTCGGTTGAATGGATTGAACAGGAGATTGCCACTACCGTCTTGCCGTCGCGAAGAAGAGCATCGCGCGTGGCTCCGTCCCGGATCAGGCGCGGGTCGGCAAGCTTGCGCTGTATCTCTTGGTATTTATCGAGATTACGGATATTCTCCGGCGCGCTAATAAAAGCGACGATGAGCCGGCGGTGCCCGGTTGTCTCGCCGAGCGTGCGCACCAGGACCCGCCCACTTGCCTGGCTCAAGCGGGCAAAGTAGTCTGTGATCTCGTGCCAGTCGGCTAGCCTGCGGTCATCGCCGGGCGTGAAGCCGAGCACGTCGCGCGGCGACCCTATCGCGGCCGCCGGCGCCCCGAGTGATACGCTTTGAGCAAGGGCCGGGGGGGACGAAAAAAGAGGGGCGATGAACAGAGTAATGAAGAAGAGGGCGGCGAGCACAAACCGATGACGAGGCATGCCGAAAATCCTTCGCGTGAACTAATTGATCAAGGCGCGGGCCAAGAACCGAGTCTCACTGAGTCTAACACAGCACGCCGCCCACGGCTCGTCGGGCGCCTGCTTTACTGGTGGTCTCTATTCGTTGCCGCGATGCTGCTGCTGGTCTTAGGACCGCCCGTGATTTTCGCCGCCTGGGCGACGGGCCGTCGCGAGTGGGTCTACCCGTGGGCGCTCTTCGGCGGGCGCAACTGGCTTCGCTTGAGCGGGATGAAGGTTGTCGTCCGCGGAAGAGAATGCCTCGACCCACAACAGACATACGTTTTCGTCTCAAACCACAGATCATATCTGGACACTGCGACGCTCTTCTGTTACACGGGGCGGCGCATCGGCGTACTCGCCAAAAAAGAGTTGCTCAAAGTGCCTATCCTCGGTTATGGCATGGGCTACGTCAACGTGATGGCGATTGATCGCCGAAGCCGCGAGAGTGCGCTCCAGACGGTGCAGGCGGCGACCGCGCGCCTCCGCTCCGGCGTCTCATTCGGCGTGTTTGCCGAAGGCACGCGCGCTCTTCCCGGTCAGTTCTTGCCGTTTAAGAAGGGCGCGTTCTACATGGCCATTGAAGCCGGGGTGCCGATTGTGCCGGTGGCGATGAAGAATACGGATGTATTGATGGGTAAGGGAACGGGTGAAGCGAAGCCCGGCCCGATCGAGATGGTGCTGCTGCCCCCCGTTGAGACGAGTGGTCTTTCGACAGACGAAGACGTCAAACGCCTCATCGAGCAGGTGCACGCGCGCATCGCCGCAGAGCTAGGTCTTTAAAGACGCCGAAGACGCGGAGAATAGCTCTTATCTCCGCGCCTTCCTATTGATGCCGCCCGCGTCTTATGGCTTCCGCTTAGGAGCAGGCGGGGTCGGTTTTGCGTCCTTCGACTCGCCTGTGGGCTGATCATCTATATCGACGACCCGCACTTCGGCGTGGGTGCGCTTATAATCTGTATAGCGCACGAGCATGCGCACGTGCGCGACATTGCCGTTACCGAACACCAATTGATCATCCGCGGACGTATAGGTCGGAAACCAGTAGCGACCGTCGATCTGCTCACGGTACGTATCAAAGGTCGGGTACTTATTATTCTTGTCTTCAGGGATGCCTTTGCCGTGGACCTTGACGATTTGCAGGTCGCGGTCATCCACCCAAATACGCCCCTTGAAATAACGCTCGGTAAATTTCTTGGGATCGGGTACCACTTTCGGCGCGACGTCAAAGACATATAGATTAAGCTCGTCTATCCGTTCCTTGCCGACGTATGTAAAGTTGTACTTATCGATCTTAGAGGCTTCGAGCGCAAATGGATTGACGCCGCCCAGGTCTTCTAAGTCCGCGTCGGTGACATTGATCTCTGTCAGCGTCGGCTGGGGAAAGAAGCTAATCTTCTCAAAACGATTACCGCTGTCATCAAAGGTGAAATACGAGACACGATGGTATTCGCCCGTGATCTGACCGCCCATCCCGATTGTTTGCACAACCGCATCGCGCTTAAAGCTGTAGTTGTTGAGCGCCCGGCGGAACTCCGTCTCCTTGGCCGTGAACGCCCGGATAATCTTATTAAGATCCGCAGGCCTGGCCGGATCCATAGGGGCGGACGCCTGTTGCGCAAAAGCTGCGCGAGAAGGCATCCCACAGAGCAGGGCCAGTACTGCCAGCGCCAATGTAAAGATGTGGAAGCGTTTCATTTGAATACGTTTTGCCTCAATTGAGTAATGGAATTAGTTTAGTCACTCCGTGTAACGTGTGCAAGTGGACTGAACAATCCCTTTTGATGCTTCTATTTGCCCGCGTGTTGCCATTAGGGCCGGACGCAAATGTTTGACCATGCCCGATATGAGTCATATTTGCACACCGGGTTGTGTTATAATTAACCAGCTTTTATTGTGCCCATAGCCCGAAATCGGTCGGCAAATTTTCTGGCCCCTCGACACTTTAATGACCCAGCTTTCAGCTAATCAGATCGCTCCCGTAGAGGTACTCGTAAGCGCGCGGAAAAGCAGCGAGCGTGGGGATCTTGAGGGCGCCCAACAGCTTTTAGTCAACCTGATTGAGAAGGGCGCGGAGCCCCCTTCGAGCGCCTACGGGGTGCAGGCGCGCACCGCGCTCGCCGAAGTTTACGAAGGGCTCGGGCGTTACGATGAGGCGGGAAAAGCGCTGGCCCCTTATGATGTCCGCGCACTCGATGAATTTCCAGCGCACCTGCGCGGCCTGCTTTTGCTTGCGTTCGGCTCGCGCGCCTTCTGGCAAAACGATTTTCCGCGTTCGGTCACACTGCTCAACCACGCCCGCGAAGTTTTAGAACCGACAGGCGATGCTGCGAGCATGGCGCGCACTTACCATTGCCTGGGGCGCACCTACTGGGCGCTCGATGAGCAATCGCTGGCGCGCGAGCAATACGAAATCGCCATCGAATGGGGCCGCCGCGCGCGCAAAGATCGTGCGCTCGCCATTACTTACATGAACCTCGGCCTGGTCGCCCGCCATGAGGGTGATCTGGACGAAGCGGGCATGTGTTATCGCCGCGCGTTGCGCTTGCTGCGCAACACTTCTGACGATGTCAACCGCGCCCGGCTGGAAAATAATCTGGGCGTGTTGCTGCTTCACCAGGGGAATTTCTACGAAGCGGCCAAATCCCTGCGCCGGGCGATGGAGCATCTTACCCCTTATCGAAACCATTCATTATTTGGCTACATCTATAATAATCTTGCCCTCACCTCTATTTACACGGGCGAGTGGGTGGAGGCAGAAAGCCGTGTGCAGCAAGCTCTGGGAATTGCGCGCGAGGGAGATGATCGCTTACACGAAGGCACCTATGCGGAGACCCTTGGCACACTACGCGCGCATCAAGGCCGCATCGACGAGGCCGACGAGTTGTTGCGTTTGGCGCTCACGCGCGCCAAAGAATTGAACAGCAAGAAGGATAAGACGCAAGCCCTTGTCTCGCTCGCCTTTCTGTGGTTAATGGCGCGCGACCTGCCTCTGTCACTCAGCTATGCGCGCAACGCGCGCGACCTCGCGCGGGAGATTAATGATGAGAGACTCGGCGGTGAAGCCGCGCTATTAATGATCGAAGGCTATCGGCGCACTGAGAAATGGATTCCGGGCGAGGAATTGGTGACAGTTACACGGGCAGAACTGGAACACCTTGCTGACCCCTATCTGGACGCCATTCTGCAACGCAATCTCGCGAGTTTCATGTCGCGGCGTGATCCCTTACGTGGCGAGCGCCTCTTTCAGCAGGCCGAAGAAGCATTCCGTTCGATGAACGCAGCTTATCAGGTGGCTGTAACGATTTTCGAACACGGTGAAAGCCTGGTGCGGCGCGGCGCATCCCCTGCGGCCCATCAACGCTTCACCGAGGCCGCCGAGCAATTTCGTGCCCTTGGCGCTCAACTCGACGCCGAACGCGCTGCGGCGGAGGCAGAGTGCGTCGCTCAGCGGACGGCGTCCTGGGAAACCGCACCCGCGCCGGCCGTCAATTTAATTCCGCCCGACGTGGCCCCGCTCGTGACGCACCTTTTGAATGCGTCTTCGGGTCGCGAGCGTCTTTTGCGTGAGTTGATGTTTGCGGCGAAATCTGCCTTAATGGCTGACGGCGCAGCGATTTTCGCTTCCGACGATGACGGGCAGTTCTATGCGCAGGCCAACATTGCCCTTGATGCGATTGGACATGAGCGGGCCACGAAGGCTGTCGCCGGCCACCTTCAGGTCAAAGAGAAGGCCGCATCCGCAAGCCCTGCCGGCACGGAATCGCTCTCGCCAGGTTCAACCCAGCGAGGCTTAACGGCTGAACACTGCCGGACACTGGCGCCGCGCCGCAACGGCGGCGCGTTCATCCTGTATATTCACGCGCCTGCGCCCTTATCTGATCGCCGCATTGAAATACTTGATGCGCTCGTCGGGTGCGCACGCCTTGCGCTGCAGATGATTGATCTGCGGGCGGACATGCGACGTGCCCGCCCGTTCAATGCGCTCTTGCTGCCGAGCGCATCTGGCCTATTCCCCAACATTATCGCCACCAGTTTTGCCATGCGCGACGTACTGGCACGCATGGAGCGCTTAAAGGATTCTGATGCGCCCGTCCTGGTGCTCGGCGAATCCGGCACCGGCAAAGAACTAGTGGCCAGCGCGCTTCATGAAGAGAGCCCGCGCCACGACAAAATTTTTCTTCCTTTCAACTGCACGGCGGCGCCTCGCGACTTGGTCGAAAGTCAATTGTTCGGCCATAAGCGTGGGACTTTCACGGGAGCGATTAACGACCAGCCCGGTATCATCCGCGCCGCCGAAGGCGGGACGCTCTTCCTCGACGAGATCGGTGACCTCGCACCGGAAGTGCAGCCGAAATTACTGCGCTTCCTACAGGGCGGTGAAATCATGCCGCTGGGCGAAGCCCCGCGGAAGGTCAACGTGCGTGTCATCGCTGCCACCAACCGCGATCTTGAACAGGATGTGCGGCAGGGTCGCTTCCGCGAAGATCTCTTCTACCGTCTCAACACCTTTGTGATCAAAGTACCACCCCTGCGCGAGCGAACCGAAGATATTCCGCTGCTGGCCTCACACTATTTTGAAGAAGCATGCCGGCGAAACCACCGGCATCTTGCCGGGATCACGCCGGAAGCGATGAGCTATCTGGTACGCTACTCGTGGCCGGGCAACGTGCGCCAGCTCAAGAGTGAGATCGAACGCATCGTGGTCTACGCCGAGGACGGCCAATCGGTCGGGGCCGAATCGCTCTCGCCGGATATTCGTGGCGCCGCTGGCGGCGACGCTCCCATGCGATTCAAACTGGATTTCTCCAGGCCCATCAACTTCAAAGAAATCATGCAGACGGTCGAACGGCAGCTTCTCTCCGAAGCGCTCGCCCGGCACGGCGGTAATGTGACCCGCGCCGCACAACTCCTGGGGCTCCGCCGCCAAACGCTTAACTACAAATTGCAGCGTTTTAACATTCCGTATCCCGACATAAGCTTTGGGGGCGATGAAGAATCTTAAGCTGCCGCCCACCGCGCAAAAATTTTTGCACCCTCTGCAAAATCTCTTGCACACCCCTTAAATTCAATAATTAAATAGGATAATCCTCTCTCACCCGGACTGGGCTCCAAGGCTCGGACTGCAAAAAATTTGTCACTTAGTTTGATCGCCTGATCGCCCTCAAAGCGGGTGAATGCCTCTGTTTTACTGGCTTAATTGCGCATTGCGAGATAATCTTCACATCTGGCACAGCTATTGTTAGGAGAAATAGGAAAGCCGCCCGTTTGAGTGTCAAGTATCGTACGAAATCTGGTTGCTCGAAGGTTTCTATCGGAGGGGAACTGAGAATGGGCACAATGAGAAAATTAATAGTAGTGATGCTCCTGGCTATTATGGCGAGTCTCGGCACCCCGCATGCTCTTGCTGATGGGGTGGCGGAAAGCCCGGGCATAACAGCAGGAGTGGCAGAAAGTCCCGGCATAATTTCTGCGACGATTATCATCATTGCTTCTACGTTAGTACCGTAATGAGAGAAAGCATACCAGCGATTGCAGATTGGAGAACCGATCAGAAACGGATCAGTTCCTCATATCGGCGACTGGCGACGTCCAGACTTCCCGTGAACCTCTACAGCGCGCGAGCGCAGGCGCAACGTCATGCAGCTGCGTTGATACACGGGATAGCGGGCGGGTCGAACTCGTGGGAGGAGTTCGACGGGAGCCAGTTAGCCGATGACACGCGCGGCGACCGCACGTCACTCCTTCTGGGCGGAGTGACGTGCGGCGTCGCGCCCTCAACCATCGGCGGGAGAGGACTGATTGCCGCGGCCGGCGCCGGGACGCTCTTCCTCACCAATATTGAAAAGCTGAGCCCGGCCGCCCAGCGCGTTCTCTGCCGGATCATTGAGTGGGGACGGTACACGCCGATCGGCGACCCTTATCCACGTCCGATCAAATGTCGCATTATTGTCGGGTCACCCCAGCCGCTCGTCGTGCTCGCGCGTAATTATTCGGTCATCGAAGTCATGGCGGCTGTGCTCGGTCACATAGCTATCCGCGCGGAGAATGTGATTAGCTCTCTGCGGGCGGAAGCTTTTTCCACCATACACCCCAGCAGCCTAGCAGCGGCGAGCTAACAGTTCGTGCGATGCGAAAAGATCGGCGGGGCCTGCACCCTATCTCCGGTAGGCCTCGCCGATCTTAGGCTTCATGGGCCGCTTTTAATTTCTATTCAACAAACTCAACTTCGACGCGGTGTGGAATTATCCCGCGCTCAAAGCCCTCACGGAGCAAAAGCCGCACGGCCTGACGCCCCCGCTCCGTATAGTCGAGCGTCAGTTCGTTGACCCACATGCGGACGAAACGGTCCGCCAGAGCAGGCTCCATGTCACGCGCAAACCGCATCGCGTACTGAAGCGCGTCCCCACGATGGGCCAGCGAATAGCGTATGCTCTCGCCCAGGTAACGCGAGACTTTTTTCATCATCTCCACGCCCAGGTCGCGCCGGATAGCATTGCCGCCCATCGGAAGCGGCAGGCCCGTCCGTTCGTGCCACCACTCGCCAAGATCTATCACCTTATATAGCCCCAGTGATTGATAAAAGAGCTGGCCTTCGTGGATCAGCAGGCCGGCGTCGCAACGCCCCTCCTGGACGGCCTCGATGATCCGGTCAAAAGGAATAACTTGATAGTCAAACTCTGAATTGAAGATGCGCAGGGTGAGAAACGCGCTCGTCAGCGTTCCGGGAATGGCGACCTTGAGGTTTGATAGGTCTGTGGCCGGAATCGGCTCGCGTGAAACGACAATCGGACCGTACTTATCGCCGATGGAGGCGCCGTGCGGCAGCAGCGCATACTTATCCGCGATATAGGCGTAAGCATGAAAACTTATCGCCGTCACATCATAACGCCCGCGGGTCGCCTCTTCGTTCAAGGTCTGTATATCCTTGAGGACATGCGTGAACCTGAGGTGACCCGTGTCGAGCTTGTTCGTCGCGAGCGCATAAAACATAAACGCATCGTCGGAATCCGGCGAATGCGCCACAGAAATGGTGCGTGCTTCGGTCGCGGTAGACATAATTAAAGAAGAGACGCGGGGAAGGGGAGACCGAGGCGACGCGGAGATAAAACAGCATTTCGCCGCGTCACCGCGTCTCCGTGTCGTCGCGCTTTTTCATACGGTCGTGGCTTCGGATCCTACCCTATGATAGAGCGTGTCGCGCTCGATGGCGTCGAAGCCGGCATCTTCGATGAGCGCGATGATCTCTTGCCTAGTCATCTTGACTTCGTTATTTGATTCGACGGAGTAGCTTTCGGAAAGCTCGCCGCCCTCGGTGATCGTGCCATCAAGATCGTTCGCGCCGTAATGAAGCGCGACCTGTGCGAGGCGCTTGCCGAGCATCACCCAGTAGGATTTGATATGCGCGAAGTTGTCGAGCATCAGGCGCGAGACGGCGATGGTCTTCAGTGAATCAACGCCCGAAGGCCCCGGCAGATGCGCGAGCTGGGTCCCTCCCGGATAGAAGGCGAGGGGGATGAAACACTGGAAGCCATGGGATTTGTCCTGCTGCTCGCGCAGCCGAACGAGGTGGTCGACGCGGTCTTCGACCGACTCGATATGACCGTAAAGCATCGTCGCGTTGGTCTTGAGACCCGCGGCGTGAACCTTGCCGGAGAGGGCGAGCCAGCGCTCGGCATCGCATTTATGCGCGCATAGCATCCCGCGCGTTGGCTCACGAAAAATCTCCGCCCCGCCGCCCGGACATGAATCCATGCCGGCCTGCTTCAATTGCTCGATGACTTCCTCATCGCTCATCTTGTAGAAGCGGGCGAAGTGATCGATCTCGACCATCGTAAACGCTTTCAAATGCAGTTGCGGGTATTCGCGTTTAAGCGAGGAGAGCAGGTCCGTGAAATAACTGAACGGCAGTTTTGTATTCAAGCCGCCGACGATGTGCAGCTCGGTGGCGCCTTCTTCGACGGCTTTACCCGCGATACGCAGTGAATCCTGAATGTTGTGCGTGTAAGCGTCCGCCTCGCGCGGCGTGCGGTAGAAGTTGCAGAACTTACAATCGACGTAACAGATGTTCGTCGGATTGAAATGGCGGTTGACATTGAAATAGGTCTTGCGGCCATGCACGCGCCGCCGAACCGTATCGGCCAGCTTCGCCAGGGCCGAAAGATCATCCGTCGCGTAAAGCGCCACCCCGTCGTCAAAGGTCAGCCGCTCTCCGCTTTCAACCTTGGCGGCGAGATCATTAAGTTTCGGGTCACACGAAAACTTCATCGGTTTAGCTCAATAAACGCGACGAGGCGAGAATAGCCGCGCCGCCAAAAGTTGCCAACAGTATTACGCTCACAAAAGCGTTAGTCGTAAAGAACGCGGCGTTCAAGCGTCGCAGGTCGTCGGCCCGCACAAGCGAGTGCTGGTAAACGAGCAGCCCGCCGGTGGCGATAACTCCAACGAGCGCAAGCGCGCCCAAGTGCGTTATCCAGTATAGCGTGACGAGCGTCGCGAAAGCGTCCGCGTGGAGCAATCGGGAGTACCACAGGGCCCGCGCGACGCCCAGCTTCGCGGGGATCGAGTGTAGTCCTGTCCGGCGATCAAACTCGTAATCCTGGCACGCGTAGAGTACATCGAAACCGGCCGTCCACAAAAGCACGACCAGCGAGAGCAGCAGCGGGACAGGGCTATCGAGCGCGCCGCGCACGGCGATCCATGCCCCGGCCGGGGCAATTGACAGGCACCAGCCGAGAACAAGGTGCGAAAGCGCCGTCCAGCGCTTCGTGTAGGAGTAAAGCAGAATGCTTGCGAGCGCGATAGGGGCAAGCAGGAGCGTCAGGCGATTGAGCATCCCCGCGGCGATGAAAAAGAGGGTTGCCGACAGAAGCGTAAATACCCAAACGAAGCGAACCGAGAGAGCGCCCGCCGGAATTGCCCGCGTGCGCGTGCGTGGGTTACGCGCGTCGAACTTGCGATCCGCGATCCGGTTGAAAGCCATCGCCGTCGAACGCGCGCCAACCATCGCCAGTGTGATCCAGAAAATCTGCTCCATTGTCGGCACGCCGCGCGCTGCCAGCACGGCCCCCAGGAAAGCGAACGGCAGCGCGAACAACGTATGCTCGATCTTAATCATTTCGAGCGTCGTGCGGATGTTTCGTGCTGTTGCGGTCAAGACCATGATTTTAAGTTCACAGGCCGGAGGCGGCATGCATGCCACGTGGGAATCGCTGTGAACACCTCCTCAAACATCCCAAGCGCAAAGCAAACGCAGGGCCAAGCCAAACCAGCATAAAACTGGTGATTTCTCGTCTCAAACTTTTGCAAACTGCCATTCCAGCAGCTGCTTCGTTGCACTCTGCCAATCCCAGAGTGGCGGGTGACGGAAAAGCCTTTCTCTTGTCACCCGCGAATCTTACGTGTCGCGCCGGCCAAGCGCAAGCGAGCCCATTTCGAGCGCAGTCGTATTCGGTGCTAGAATGCGATTTGACATCTTACATGCCGGGTACGGTGAGCCGTTTGAATGGATCTGCAAGAGATAGAAAAGTTATTGCGCGCACATAAGAGCGGGGAAGTTGGGGCGGCCGAAGCGGCGCGGCTGATCCATGATCTTCATTATGAAGACATCGGCTACGCTCGCGTAGATCACGCCCGCGCCGCGCGGCAGGGGTTTCCCGAAGTGGTCTTCGGCGGGGGCAAGACACGCGCGCAGGTCACCGGCATCGTCGAACGGCTCGTCCGCCGCGCGCCCAACGTCCTTATCACGCGCACGGATGAAGGAACGTTCGGTGAAGTGCGCAATATCGCCACCGACGCGGAGTGGCACGAGTCGGCGCGGTTGATACGAATCCGGCGCGACAGGTCAGAGCGCGGCGTTGGCGAGATTGCCGTCGTCACCGCAGGCACGAGCGATATTCCTATTGCCGAGGAAGCGGCGTTGACCGCCGAAGCGATGGGCAATCGCGTCCAGAGAATCTGGGATGCGGGAGTGGCCGGGATTCACCGCATCCTTGCCGAGCGCGCCTTGCTTAAACGAGCGCGTGTCATCATTGTCGTGGCAGGGATGGAAGGCGCTTTGCCTTCCGTCGTCGGTGGCCTGGTGAGCGTGCCGGTCCTCGCCGTTCCAACCAGCGTCGGCTACGGCGCATCGTTCGGGGGGGTCGCGGCGCTGCTCGGCATGCTTAATTCATGCTCTTCCAATGTGACGGTGGTCAATATTGATAACGGCTTCGGCGCAGGCTTTGTCGCCGGCCTTATTAATCGGAGGTGGGAGGCTCCATCCGTGCAAGAGGACGGGGAGACGCGGGGGCGCGGAGACGCGGCCCTATGATCGATGCCCCCGCGCCCCCTCGTTCCCCTACCCCCGCGTCCTCACGTTTAAGCCTCGCCCTTTGCCTACTCATCGCGCTTGCGACTCTATTGCCGGGTTGCGGCGCGCGCCACTCGCCAAACCTCGAACGCATCTTTGCCGAAGCGAAGACGCGCGCGGGTAAACGTCCGGTCATCTTCATCCCCGGAATTCTCGGATCGCAGCTGGTTAATGACGAGACCGGTGAGGTGGTCTGGCCCTCGGCTTTTCGTTCATCAGTTGACGGCCTGACGCTGCCGGTCACGCCGAATCTCGCCGCCAATCGTGACAAACTGGTCGCCAGAAAGATCGTGGAAACGGCCAAGTTCGCACGTCTCACGCCCGAAGTCTACGTTTACCATGAAGTGTTGAAGGCGCTCCACACATACGGCGGTTACGTGGAACACGACTGGGACGAACCGGGCGTGGACGGCGACCACGATGCGTTGTACGTTTTCCCTTACGACTGGCGGCGCGACAACGTCGAAACCGCTCGTGAGTTGATCAAGCGCATCGAAATCTTGAAGCGTAGGCTTCATCGACCGGAGCTGCGCTTCAACATCGTCGCGCACTCGATGGGCGGCCTCATCGCTCGTTACGCGGCAAGGTACGGAGATGCCGACTTACCGTCGGAAGGTATCGCGCCTGTTCCGACATGGGCGGGCGCGACCGCCATCAATAAGATCATCATGTTCGGGACGCCGAACGAAGGCGCGGCGGATGCTTTTGCCACGCTGCTGAATGGTTATTCCATCACTGCGGGCTTACGCCGTCGCATTCCTTTGTTTAACAAACTGTCGCGTGAGGGTGTGTTGACCGCGCCTTCTATCTTTCAATTGCTGCCGCACGTGATGGCGGTCCGTTTTCTTGACGAGAATTTACAGCCGGTGGCGATAGACCTTTATGATCCGGCCACTTGGCGACATTACGGCTGGTCGCCGGTGGCCGACCCCGATTACCGGCGGCGTTTCGTGAGCGGTCGAACGCGCGCTGACGATGCGCCATTTCACGGCGGCTCACTCGCCGACCTGGACGGGTATTTCGCTGCCGCCCTCCACCGCGCTAAACGTTTCCATGAGGCCCTCGATGCGCCGGAAGAAAACTCGCCCGTCCTGCTCTTTGCTTTCGGCGGCGACTGTGAAGAGACCCTTGATGCGCCGGTGATCCTTCGCGACGAGAAAAAAGGGGGGTGGATGACGCTGACCTCGCCCCGCGAGTTCCGCACTCCGGCGGGCCGCCGTTTTTCAAGACAAGAGGTGACACTCGCGATGTACGCGCCGGGCGACGGGCGGGTCACCCGGCGCTCGCTGCTGGCCGAAACCCTCGCCGCCCAGCACCGGGGCAACTCGCTCTTCGATACCGCATTGCCCATCGCCTACGCTGTATTCGGCTGCGACCTTCACGGCGACCTGCAGAACAACAAAACACTTCAGGACAACGCGCTCACCGCGCTCGTGAGTGAATCGCTAAAATAAGATGCGGCCTCTCCTTATTTATTGGCCGCATCCTGTTCGGGAAGCTTCCGCTTAAGCGCGTCTGAGAATCCAATTAACCTTGTATAGTCGAGGGTGCCCTCAGAGGTGATATCGTTCGCTCCATCTTGGATCATGGAATGAATCAGCATA
>CAYLJO010000137.1:0-16779 GCA_964383905.1 uncultured Blastocatellaceae bacterium | reverse complement strand
TCGCCCTGAGTATCACAGGTGATATCCTCCTACTAAACTGTAACGGATGTCGTGAGACAAGGCCCATTTAAAACTTTGTAACGGATGTCGTGAAACTTGACAATTAAGCTTTAAGACCCTGATAAAACCTCCAAGTCCGCATTCCGTTCTGTTTATGGAATTTCTTAGAAAAATGGTCATTATTGACGCGTGATGATCATGACACTTGCTGCGGCGACACAACCTTCAGGTCCCAATCAAATATCGGGCGAACGGCGCCGATCCATTTCCCGTGCCAGTTACCGGAACGCTCAACATCTTGGACTTCAAACATCAGGAGTTCATGAATATCTAAAAGCGCCACAGAAGCATCTTTTACGATCAAGAGACGAACCGTGTAGATTCCATCATTTAGAAAATCTCCAGGAATAGTAAAGCTCCCACTTACAGTCCCCGCTGGGAATGATTGCGCTTGCGATCCGGCATTGAAGATACAAATCCCCTCAAGGTTATAGAGCACAACGCTGAAATTTAGGACCGCATCCGGTACATGATTCCAAACTTCAAATTCTAATTGCAGCGGCGTTCTGACCGTAATCGGTTCAATGACGCTTTGATTCATCGGAGTCAGGTTTGCGCGTTGAAGCCGGACCAGGTGATCTCCGGGAGCAGTTGCTAGATTGTCCCAGATACGTTTCGTAATAGATAATGCTCCCTTTTGTAGATAGGCTGAAACGACACTTTCTACTTTCCCGTTCTCAACAATCAGTCCTTGATCTAGATATATCGCCTTGTGGCAGAGACTCTTCACCGCCGTCATATTATGACTGACAAACAGCACCGTTCGTCCTTCTTTCGCCACATCGCCCATCTTTCCCAAACACTTCTTCTGGAAGGCCGCATCACCCACGGCGAGCACTTCGTCAACGAGTAAGATTTCCGGCTCCAGGTGAGCGGCCACAGCGAAGGCCAGACGCATGTACATCCCGCTGGAGTAGTGTTTGACCGGCGTGTCAAGGAATTTCTCTACTTCAGCAAAGGCTATGATCTCACCGAATTTGCGTTCAATCTCTCTTCGCCCCATCCCGAGAACAGCGCCGTTTAAATAGATATTCTCTCTGCCGGTCAATTCCGGATGAAATCCAGTCCCGACCTCCAAAAGACTTCCGACTCGCCCATAGAGCTGTGCGCATCCGGTTGTCGGCTCTGTGACGCGTGTGAGTATTTTGAGGAGCGTTGACTTACCTGCCCCATTGCGACCTATGACACCCACCACTTCGCCCGGCATGATCTCGAAACTAATATCTTTTAGCGCCCATACTGTCTCAACCGCCGAATACCCATTGCGCTGTAAACGCTTGAAGGGCGCGCGGACTGTTTCAATGAGCGTTTCGCGAAAGGTCGCGTAGCTTGCTTGACGCGCACCGAGACGATACTGTTTACCCAGCTTTTCAACTCTGATAATGGGCTTCATGACCTATTAAAGAATATCGGCGAAGCTCTTCTCCATGCGCCGGAATGCGTAGGCTGAGTATACGAACAGGGCGACTGTAATAACAGCAGAGATAGTAAGTGCTGTCGAGTTGAGTTGTCGGCTGAAGAAAGATGAGCGAAAGGCTTCGATAATACCTGTTAACGGATTCATCTCATACAGCCAACGCCATTTCCCACTGACCAAGTTCGATGAATAGATAATCGGCGACGCAAACATCCATAGCTGAATCACAAATGGCAGCGCATAACGGACATCCCGATACTTAACGTTCAGCGCTGACATCCACATTCCAACTCCGAGCGCAAGCATCGTAATCAGCAGCACGAGCAACGGCAATAGCATGATGCTCCAAGTTACTACGACACTGTAGTAGAGCATTAACGCGACGAGAATGACAAAGGAGATGGCAAAATCTACTAGTCCAGCCCCAACCGCTGCGCAGGGAATAATCATCCGGGGGAAGTAAACCTTTGTGATCAGCCTTGAGTCCCCCAACAGGCTGTTGCTGCTGTTAGTAATAGCATTTGAGATGAATGTCCAGGGTAAAAGGCCCGCATAAGCGAAGATCGGATAGGGAATCCCATCAGAAGGAACACCCGCTAGCCGGCCGAAGAAGAGTGTGAAAATCAGCATCGTGGCGAGTGGCTGAATAATAGTCCACGCGACCCCCAAAACGGTCTGCTTATAGCGCACCTTGATATCACGCCATGTCAAAAAATAGAGTAGTTCGCGATACGTCCACAGATCGCGAAGATTGAGCGCTACCCCTGACTTACCAGGTTTAATCGTGATCAGAGGCCTGTCTGGTAAGGAAAAAGTTCTGTGAGATAGCTCTGCTCTGTGGATTGGAGCAGTTTGCGCGACTGTGGGGGAGTCCAACACGCTGGCGCTTTCGCTTGTAGTCAAATCCATTATTAGAGATAATGCCGTAGAATTATCCGGCGCTTTGAAATACACGCCATATGGCCGATCGGGACAACTACCTTTGAATCAGATTCAAAAAGATGTAGCAGTTTATCTGTGCCAAGGTGCCATGTCAACCGTTGCGCAGTCGACGCACGCACAGATTACTGTAGCATGGCGGAACAGAAGGCCAGGTCGTAGGGGCCGGTCCTCCTCCGCGCATACTGGTTAATGAAGGCCGTCCGCTGCTCGATTACCGGCTGCGCTCCCTCTCGACTCCAGTGCATCTCGCCACGCTTCATTCTTCTCACCACCACCAGATCATTCCCTTTTTCCACCAGCCCGCTGCTCACACTCCCTCCCGCTGCCCGCACCTGCGCGTAGTCCGGAATCCGCTCCTCGTGTCTGACCAGATATTGCAACAACTTCTCGGCTGCTCTGCGCTTCTCCTCATCGCGCGGCAGATGCCGCCGCACATCCTTGATGGCCTCGACCACCCTTCCTTCCCTCAGACGGCTCTCTAACTGCTCTCGGTGTTGCTGCTTCAATGTATTGCCGCGATAGGCTTGTCGGCTTCTCTCACTCACCTTGCACTTGAGATGATATTCGTCGAGTCGCTTCCGAGCGTGCGGAAACACCAGCTCTTGTAATTGCCAGATCCCTTCGGCTCCATCCGCCACGAACTCCACCTCCTGCGTGCAGTCGAGTCCGCGGCGCTCCGCTTCACGCGTCACCACCTCCTCAAAGTCCGCCCAGTGTTCCATCGCCCCGGCCGCAAAGCTCGCATCCCGCACCTCCCGTCGATCTTTGCTGACCGGCCCTAAACTGCTGAAAAATGAGGCCACTTTCATCTCCAGCCACTGCTTTTTCTCTCGTCCATGGAGGAGCACTCCATCGACAGCGACCACACCGGGTAGTTCATCTAAAGGGTCTGGCTCAAGCGGAGCCGGTCGCCACTGCTCGGCACAGATCGTGTTCTCGACCGTCCGTGCCGAGAGCTTGACCCCACGCAGCAAGTGCAGAAAAGCGGCCCCCACTTCGTAAGACCAACTCGCGCCACACAAGGCTGCCAGCAGACAGAGTCGCGGTCTCATCCGCTCTCGCGCTGAGGCCCAACTCCTCATCGGCGACAAACTGAAAGTGCTTGCCCGCAGCGCAGACATAATAGTGGCGCGCGAGCGTGATCTCGCTTCCGAAGATGGTCTTGAGATGACGCTCACAGCCAGCCTCATGCACGCGCAAGCCTTTCCGTCATTGTTGCGTGCCTCGTTGCGCAGTGGAGGGATAACCTTATTCATCGCGAAGTCACCTCCACCTATTTTAGCGAGGTTTCTTCTTCGGTCGTAAATGTTAACGGCAAAAGGAATACCAGGATTACAGGGCAATCATAAATTCATCGGATTGTAATCCTCCGAGCGCTACCACCAGTCGAAGAAATATTTCTGCAATCTGCCAGCGTACTCTGGTTCTGCGATTCGCAATAAAATCTGCCTCTGGAAAAGTTGGCCGCACAACTAAAATGGCTCGATTTGACTGTAACCATTGGCACTTAGCTTATGCCCTTGGTTACGATTCTCCCTAATTACCAAAATTTAATACACAGTAAAGGTGAAAAACATCGGTTTGGACGACAGGTGCAGTAATTTTTATGATTTTAGGTGCTATGTCGTTGGTTCCATTGTGGTATTACATCGCGCACAAGCTACCTACTGCTTTTTGACCTCGATGTAAGTCTCATTTATTCAGCCAAATGCTTTAGATATTGCACATCAGGCTCGCGCCGCTCCCACGAAAATTTGGCGTCGTTGTAAGAATCAGCCAACAATTACACGAGCCTCACACCGCTTATTGACAGCATGATCTCTGACTGTCGCATCATGCAAATTGACTGTTATTGACAAACTGATTTGCCCAGGTTTAAGCTGATTTCAACTGGCGCGGTTGCCAGTTCTCCCGCACTCCACACAAGTTCCTTCTCGGTGAGAGGGCAAACGTTTTCATTCAGTTCCAGCAGTTTACCTTGATGAAAGCGAGAGCTAGCGGCGGCCTTCATTATGCTTGGTGAAAAGAGAGTGAAAGGGTCACACGGCTTACGTTATAATGCAGGACGTCCTTCGCTCGTTAATGGGCAGATGGAAGGCTATTAGCTCGGCCAGCAATGGATGATAAGCCGGACGACATCGTCAATGCTCCCGCCAACACGCCCGCGACTGAACGGCCCGCGCCGACGCCAGGCGCCACGCGCGCCACGATCCTGCTCGTCGAAGACGACCGTTCAGCACGCCGCTATATGGAAGTCATCTTGCAGCGGGCGGGTTATGAAGTGGTTGTTGCCGCAGACGGATTAGAGGCGATAAAGGTGGCGCTCACCTCGGCAATTAATGCTGTCATTACCGATGCGATCATGCCGCACCTGAACGGCCATGAGTTATGCCGCTTCCTACGTCGCAATGCGAAGCTGTCGAGCCTGCCGATTATTATGCTCAGTGGGATTGAGAAGGCAGACTCTTCGCGTGAAGAAAGCACCCGCGCCGATGTTTACCTTGCCAAGCCGGTGCGCCCGGAGGAGCTAACGGACTGCCTCGCGCGCCTTCTCTCAAAGGCCACATAAATTCGACTGAAGAGAACAGGCCCTACTATTCCGGCCGTATAGATCAAGAGGCTGTCCGTCAAAGTGGGACAGCCTCTTAATATTTATCGGTTATCTATTAAAACCTGGTTCGATGTGCGCTCAAACTCGTCTGGTTCGCGGCGCGGGTATAGGAGTTGAGGCCGCACCGCCGATCATCTCATCAAGCGGTGTGTATTCGAGTTCCTGATCGACCGCTACGGCCTCGTATGTGAGCTTTCCGGCGTACGTGTTGACGCCCGCCTTCAATCCGGGGTCGCGCGTGATCGCCTCGACAAAGCCTTTATTCGCCAGCTTCAAAGCATACGGCAGCGTGGCGTTAGTCAAGGCGAACGTGGAAGTGCGCGGGACCGCGCCGGGCATGTTGGCGACGCAGTAATGAAGCACGCCTTCAACATAGTAGGTCGGGTTCGAGTGTGTTGTCGGATGCGTCGTCTCGATGCACCCGCCCTGATCCACCGCGACGTCGACGATGACCGCGCCGTTCGGTACGTCTTTCAGCATACTGCGGGTGACCAGCTTGGGGGCCGCCGCGCCAGGAACCAGCACGGCTCCGACGATCAGATCGGCCTGTGAGATCGCATCATGGATCATGTACGCGCTCGAAGCGAGCGTCGAAATCTTCGAGAGAAAAATATCGTCGAGCTCGCGCAGGCGATCAAGGTTGTTGTCAATGATCATGACGTGCGCGCCCATGCCGACGGCGATCTTGGCGGCGTTGGTGCCGACCACGCCGCCGCCGATAATGACGACACGCGCGGCGGGCACGCCCGGGACGCCGCCGAGCAGCACGCCGCGACCGCCGCCCATCTTTTCCAGGTAATGCGCGCCGATCTGAATCGCCATGCGCCCCGCGACCTCAGACATCGGCGTGAGGAGCGGCAAAGTGCCGCGGCGGTCTGTAATTGTTTCGTAAGCGATGCCGGTGACTTTGCGCGCCAGTAATTGTTTGGTGAGTTCCTTGTCAGGCGCGAGGTGCAGGTAAGTGAAAAGCATCTGGCCTTCACGCATCCGCGGGTATTCGGGAGCGATCGGTTCCTTTACTTTCACGATCATCTCGCCCTGCTGCCATACTTCATCCGGCGAATCCAACAGGTCCGCGCCCGCGCGCCGGTAAAGCTCATTTTCGAATCCGGAGCCCTCGCCCGCGCCCCGCTCGACGACAACCCGATGCCCGGCGTCCGTCAGTGCGCGTACGCCGGCGGGTGTCAGCCCCACTCTATATTCGTTATCTTTGATCTCTTTCGGCAGTCCGACGATCACTTTTGTTGGGTCTCCAAATTCTGTCGGGGGTTGGGAATCAAACTTGACTCGGCGGTCCGCATTTCATCCCCGATCACAGATTAACTTCATCTATCTGGGCACGCTGCAATTTACCGCTGTAGTCAACGTAAACGGATTTCCATTCGGTGAAAATATCGAGCACCTGTGTGCCCGCCTCGCGATGGCCGTTGCCAGTGGCTTTCGTACCGCCGAATGGAAGATGGACTTCGGCGCCGATCGTGGACGAGTTGACGTAGAAGATCCCGGTGTACGTCTCGTTCATGGCCTGAAACGCTCGGTTGACGTCCTGCGTATAGATGGCGGCCGAAAGCCCATAGCGCACGCCGTTAGCAATCTCCACCGCCTGCTCGAGCGAATTGGCGGGGATGACGGCCGTCACGGGCCCAAAGATCTCTTCCTGTGCGATACGCATGTCGGGCGCGACGTCGGTGAAGACTGTCGGCTCGATGAAATAGCCGTTGGCATACTCACCCTTGGTCAGGCGGTTGCCGCCCGCTGCTAGTTTCGCTCCGTCCTCGCGCGCGCCGATCTCGATGTAGCCCATGATCTTATGAACGGCGTCCGCGTTGATGACCGGCCCCATGTCCGTCTTCGGGTCAGCGCCATTCCCGACGCGCAAACTTCCGGCGCGCTCGACAAGTTTTCTCGCGAACTGCTTGTAGACTTTTTTATGAACGACGAGCCGCGATGAAGCGGTGCAGCGCTGCCCCGTTGTGCCGAAGGCGCCCCACACGGCGCCTTCAATCGCGAGGTCAATATCTGCGTCGTCCATCACGATGATGACGTTTTTGCCGCCCATCTCCAGCGAGCAGATCGCGTTCCGTTCGGCGCATGAAGAGGCCACGATGCGCCCCGTCTCGGTCGAGCCGGTGAAGGAGATCAAGCGTAAAGCCGGGTGGTTCGTGATCGCCGCGCCCGCCGTCTCGCCGTACCCCGTCACGAGGTTGACCACGCCCGGCGGCACGCCCGCTTCCTCACACGCTTTGACCAGGTTGTATGTCGAGAGCGGCGTGTCTTCGGCGGGTTTGATGACGACGGTGTTGCCGCAGACGAGCGCCGGGATGAGCTTCCACGACGGGATCGCCATCGGGAAATTCCAGGGCGTGATCAGCCCGCAGAGCCCCACGGGCTGGCGCACGCACATGGCGAATTTGTCTGGCATCTCGGCGGGTGTGGTGAAACCATGAAGACGGCGGCCTTCGCCCGCCGCAAAGTAGGTGCAGTCAATCGCTTCCTGCACATCACCGCCCGTCTCCTTCAAGATCTTGCCCATTTCGCGCGTCATCTCCGCCGCATAGCGCTCTTTGTGGCGGATCAGAATTTCGCCGAGACGGAAGAGTATTTCAGCGCGGCGCGGCGCGGGCGTCCGGCGCCAGCGATCGAATGCCCCGCGCGCGGCATCGACCGCCGCATCCACATCGTCTTTGGTCGAGAGCGGGAAGCGCCCGATCACGTCGCGCGTATCGGCCGGGTTAAGGTTTTCGAATGTTTCTCCGCCGGCGCTCGGAACCCACCGGCCGCCGATGTAGTTGTGATAAGTTTTGCCGGCAGTGGGTGCGGCGCTCTTGCCGCCGTTCTTCTTGCCGTTTTTGCCGAGAGCTTTGTTCGCCTGGGCCATAAGATAAGGTTCGAGTTTCGAGTCCCAAGTTTCACGTTAGCCGTTGGAAACTCGAAACCCGGAACTCTTTACTGGTATGTAAACTGCACGATGCGTTGAGAGAGGCGCCTCGATTCTCGGTCGTAGCGCGCGACGTTAAGAACAACCGGGTCGCCCGGCTTCAGCCCGTTGACGATACGCTGGAACTCCGCGAGCGTTGTCACGGGAACGCGGTTAATGCGCAGAATCACATCGCCCTCCCCGAGCAGTTGAAAGGGACGTGCGTCGGCGATAATGCCGTTCGGGTCAACTTCTTTGACGAGCAGACCACGCACGCCTGATAGGTAGCTCCGTTCGGCGACGACCTGCGGCGTCAGTTCCGCGAGGGTGACCCCCAGGCGCGGGTTGACGACCTGCGGCGCATCGCTGGATTTGGGCGTCGGCTGGAGTGATCCGTCGCGTAATACGAGCGAGCCGGGCCGCTCGCCGAGCGTCACGGTTACTGTGCGGCGTTCGAGTTTCGTATTCACGTCGCGTAGAAAACTGACCGGCACGCTCTGGCCGACCGGCGTCGCCGCGACCTTATTGATCAAGTCTTGAGCATTAATTACCGGCTGGCTGTTGAATTCAACGATGACGTCACCGGGCTGGAGGCCCGCTTTACCCGCCGGGCTTTGCGCGTCGCGCACGTCGGAGATAATAGCCCCCTTAGCCTCCGGCAGCCCGTAGACGCGCGCGTATTCCGCCTTAACGGATTCAAGGGTGATTCCCAAATACCCGCGCCGCACTTTGCCGGCCGAAGTGATCTGGCGGTAAACGAAGTCGGCCTGGTTTGAAGGCAGCGCGAAACCGATCCCGTTGTAGTCTCCGGTCGAGGTCGCAATCTGCGAGTTGATGCCGATGACTTCGCCGCGCATGTTGACGAGCGGCCCGCCGCTGTTGCCGCGATTGATCGCCGCGTCGGTCTGCAGGAATTGTTGGAACTGTGAGAAGTGTAAGGGGTCCTGCCGCTCCTTCGTGGAGATGATTCCGGCCGTCACCGTCTGGTCCAGCCCGAACGGCGAGCCGATGGCAAGCACCCAGTCGCCCACCTGCGCTGTGTTCGAGTCTCCCAATCTCACCGTCGGCAAGTCACGCGCGGCGTCGACCTTGACGACCGCCACGTCGGTCTCTTCGTCCACGCCGACGACGCGCCCGCGAAGATGTTCGCCCGATTGCAAACCGACAGTGATGCGCGTCACGCCCTGCACGACGTGATAGTTAGTGAGAATGAAGCCTTTCGGATCAACGATGAAGCCGCTGCCGACCCCGCGCGCCGGGCGGCGCATCTGGCGACGGAACATATCCAGCAGCGGGTTGTTTGGCGACTGGTCGTCCTTATCATCCTCGCCACGCGCCGTGGCCTCCGCCGGCGCCGACACCGTATCAATGTTGACGACCGCCGGCTCAACCTGCTTGACGATCTCCGCAAACGAAGCCGACATCGCTTCCGGGGCGCGGCTGATCTGGGCCGGAATCCCGTTCTGCGCGATGGCGGGTCGCCCCGTGAGCATCGCGCCGATGCCGATCCCGGCCAGAACACACCCGACGGCCAGCACTGCAATCCACACGCGGAGCTTGCGCAGGATGGCTTGCTCCGCACTGGTCATTTGATCCTTGTGAAGTTTGAACATAACACACCGCTTTCCAGAAAATCGTAAACCCGCCGCACGCCTTAAACGGCACCGACCTGTGCATTTAGGTGTCGGCCACAGCACAAGAGGGAAGGTGTCAAGTATAACGAAACGGGCGGCGCGCTGCAATTTAAGCAGAGAACAACGAGAATTATAAAATTGCTCGTTGGCCTAATTTAGGCGAGACTTATAAGACCATCAGTCCATCTTAAGGCTTGAGTAACACTTTCAGGACGCCTTTCTCTGTGGCACGCTGCATCGCACGCACGCCCTCGGCGAGGGCGTATTCCTCGCTGATCAAGCTCTCGACATCCACGGCATTCTTCTGCAAAAGGTCGAGCGCAGGCGCAAAGCGTCCGCAGCGCGAGCCGACGACGCTGATCTCGTCAACCACGATTCGTGCCGCATTCATCTCGGTTGCGCCGTGGAAGGTTGATTTCAAGACGAGCATGCCCCGCGGTCGCAGTAGATCAAGGGCCAGCGTGAAGCCTGACTCGGCGCCCGACGCTTCGACCACCACGTCAAACTCGCGCCTTTTATTGCGCACAACGTCAATCGTCGCCGTCTCGATGCCGCGGCGTGCGGCGAGATTCAGTTTCTTCGCATGTTTACCGGCGAGGAGGACCGGCGCGCCCGTCAGCGCCAGCACCTGCGCGCATAGGAGGCCCAGCTTGCCGTCCCCGATAACCGCCACACGCTGGTCATTTGTCACCATCGCGCGCTCCATGATCCCGCAGGCGGCGGCGAGCGGCTCCGTAAAGACGGCGCGATGATCCGGCACCTCATCCGGCACCGGCAGAAGATTCACGCTCGGCAGTTGCAGAAATTCCGCATGCGCGCCGTCGCGTCCGACGATGCCGAGCACCGTGCGATTCGGACAATGTCGAGGATCGCCCCCGGCGCATAACGGGCAATGCCCGCAACCGGCGTTGATCTCACCGACCACGCGCCGGCCGACCGTGAGCGCGCCGTCAGGTGCGCTCTCGACAATGCCGACAAATTCATGCCCGATGGTGCCCTGAAAGCCGGCATAACCGCGCACGATCTCAACGTCCGTATTACAAATTCCGGAGAGCGTCACGCGCACAACTGCTTCTTCCGCGCGCCGCGGCTTTGGCACGTCGGCGACGGCGAGACGACCATTTTCATAACGCAATGCTTGCATATCCAACCAGACCTTGCCTCATAGCACGTCGTGCGCTTTTGTCATCTGACGAAATGGCCCTACTTTGCCCCGACCTCTTCGCCGCCGAGGAATCTCATCAACGCGCTATTGAATTCAGCGGCCTTCTCGATCGGTGGCACGTGACCGCACTTCTCGATAACGAAAAGCCTGGAAGCGGCGATCTCCTTCTTGAACCGTTGGCCGAACTGCGCGAGGGTGGTGAGTTCGTCCTCGCGGCCCCAGACAATCAGCGTCGGCTGCTTGATCGCCGCGAGCCGGCCGTCGAGTACGTCATCGCCGCGCGCGATTGCTTCAATAAACCTCTGGATGGTGTAACCGTCGCCCGCCGTTATCTTTGACGCGAAGATTTGATCGATAACAGCGTCGCTCATGAACAACTGTTTGTTGTAGAAGATGAGCGACATGATTTGCCGCACGTCCTCGCGCGTCGCCGGATTCAAGACATTCAGGCGGGCTTGATTTGTGCCCTCCGGCAAACTAAAACCTGCCGCATCGACCAGCACGAGCCGCTCGACTTTCTGCGGATGAGCGAGCGCGTAGGCGGCGGCCACCCACCCGCCCAGCGAGTTGCCGACCAGCGCGGCGCGCTCGATCTTGAGCTCTTTATAGAATCCTTCCAGGAAATCAACGAGCGTCGCGACCCGGTAGTTGATGAGTGGCTTGTCGGAAAGGCCGAAGCCGATCTGGTCGGGAGCGATGACATGGTACTTCGCCGACAGGGGGGCGAAGGTTGGGGCCCAGTTGGAAATGTCGCCGCCAAGACCGTGCAGGAGGATCACGACCGGACCGCTGCCCGCTTCCACGTAATGGATCTTCGAGCCGTAAATCGTCACGAATCTATCGACGGTGCCAGCGGACGACTGCGGCGCGACAGTTGCCGGCGCGGTGACGATTCCGTTTTTTACGGGCGAAGTGTTTGACGCCGTCCGCCCTTGGGCGGCGATTGTGGTGGCGACCAGCAGCAGCGTCGTGAGCGTGACGGCAAAGATCTTGGCTCGATGGTGGCGGCTAAAAGGTCTCTGCATAAGCTCTATTCCCGAATCGCAAGGAAAGCATCGCCCGCCATTCACGGCGGCAAGGCATGTACGGTAGGCGGATGGTCAAGCGTCAGAAAGTTTTCGTGCGCGCGTAAGCGTTGTCGGATGTGAGCTCGACCGTCTGCTGGCGGCCGTAGACGTTGACGGGCAGACGCCACTCGATATTTTCCGCGCCGGCTAGGGTCACGTGAATCCACCACTTGCCGGGCGTCAACATGACGCTCGCGTGGCCGCGCCCATCTAGTTCAGACTTAACAGGGGCGCGACCATTCATCCGCCGTGCCAGGAAATCGTCCCAGCGTACTCCCGCGTGCGGCTCGGATAAGTACTCATCCCGCGCCGCCACGACGTCGATGGGGTAAAGCTCAACCGGGACGTTGGCGGTCGGGTTATCTTCCGGCGTGCCGCGCATGACAATCAGCAGCGAGGTCTGGCTCGTGGCGCTCGTTCGGCCAGACGATGAAGTGGACGCATCGGCCGGCAACTTACGATAGATGGCCCACCCGGCCCAGATGAGCGCCACGACGAGCGCCACACGCAGGACTCCAGTAATGATGTGGTAAGCGGGGCTTGCCGTATTCATCGATTAACAAAAGAGCGCTTTCGCATACGGTTTATCTCTCATCGCGAGACGAACATAGCCATCATAGCGAAGACACGCGGTGAAAGAAAGGATGAAATAAGGGACGCGGCGACATGTCGTTTTGTCTCGGCGTCACCGCATCGCCGCGTCCCCTCGGCCTCTCACTCACCGCGTCGTTGCTCTTACTTCGCCGGATGCGTATGATGATTTATAATGAAAGCGAACCATTAAATGCTGTCGGGGTCGGGGCTCAGGTCAAGGGGTCAATTGAAGCAAATACCGTTGAATAACTTGCCGGCGGACAAATTTCGCGACGAGTGTGGCGTGTTCGGAATCCACGGCCACACGGATGCGGCCCGGATGACCTATCTGGGACTCTACGCTCTGCAACATCGCGGCCAGGAATCGTGCGGCATCGTGACGTCTGGCGGCGCGGAGCTCCGTTCAGAACGCGCGATGGGCCTCGTGCCGGATGTTTTTAACCAGGCGAGGCTCGACAGTCTTCCCGGCACGAGCGCCATCGGCCACGTTCGTTACTCGACCGCGGGCGAAGTCTCGATACGCGAGGCCCAGCCTTTCCTCATCGCGTGCAAGCACGGGCAGGTGGCCGTCTGTCACAACGGTAACCTCCCGTTCGCCACCGAAGAGCGCAAAAGGCTGGAGCAGGCGGGCGCGATCTTCTCTTCAACGTCGGACACAGAGGTGGTGCTGCACGGGCTGGCACGGTCGCGCGCGACGACGGTCGCCGCGGCGATCCCGGAGGTGCTGTGCGAAACCGAGGGCGCGTTCTCGATGCTCTTCCTGACCCCGGCATCTCTCATCGCGATCCGCGACCCGCGCGGCTTCCGCCCGCTCGCCCTTGGCCGCCTGGGAGACGCCTGGGTTATCGCCTCCGAGACTTGCGCTTTTGATCTGATCGAGGCGCGTTACGTGCGCGATGTCGAGCCCGGCGAGATGATCGTCATTGACCAGGAGGGCCTGCACTCATCGCACCCGCTTCCCGACCGCCCGCGCTCGATGTGCGTCTTTGAGCACGTCTACTTCGCACGCCCCGACTCTCTGATTTACGGCCGCTCCGTGAACGAATCACGCCACAAGATGGGCAAGCGTCTGGCGGTCGAGCAGCCTGCCAGCGCGGACATCGTCGTGCCCGTGCCGGATTCGGGCGTCGCCGCGGCGATCGGGTACGCGTCGCAAAGCGGCATCAACTTCCGCCAGGGCCTTGTGCGCAACCACTACGTCCATCGTACCTTCATCGAGCCGAAACAATCGATCCGCTCCTTCGGAGTCCGCATCAAGCTCAACCCCGTGCGCCATTTAATCGAGGGGCGACGCGTCGTCTTAATTGACGATTCAATCGTGCGCGGCACGACCTCGAAAAAGATCGTGCGGATGGTCAGGGAAGCCGGAGCGGCAGAAGTCCACCTGCGTATCAGTTGCCCGCCGACCGTCAGCCCGTGCTTTTACGGTGTAGATACGCCCAACAAATCAGACCTGATCGCCGCGCAGATGTCGGTGGAAGATATCTGCCGGTTTATCGGGGCCGATTCGCTCGGCTACCTCTCGCTCGAAGGCATGCTGGAGGCGACCGGCATCAGCCCCGATTCGTCCTGCGTCGCCTGCTGGTCCGGCCATTATCCGACACGAATCACGCGCGAGGCTGAGACCCAGTGGGCGCGCGAGCACGAGCCCGTGCCGTCAGGTGATGCTTGAATAATTCCGCGGCCTTAACTTTTGAACCACGGTTTAGCTGTGAAAGTCAAAGATGTTATTAAGATGCTCGAACAAAACGGCTGGAAGATGGTCAGAGTTAGAGGTAGTCACCGGCAATTCAAACACCCAATTAAGCCGGGTACGGTAAGTGTCGCAGGTAAGCTAAGTGTGGATATACCTCCAGGAACTCTCAACAGAAATAACCGGGAGGGTTAAGTCATGCGTTACGCCGTGATCGTTGAAAAGGGTGAGGATAGTTACGGCGCCTACGTGCCGGATTTGCCGGGCTGTGTTGCCGCAGCGGAGACCAGGGCGGAGGTGCTGAAGTTGATCCAGGAAGCCATCGAGTTACACCTGGAAAGCATGAGCGAAGAGGGGCTGCCAGTGCCAGAGCCATCATCCAGCGTCGAATACGTTGATGTCCGCGCTGCATGATCTAAAGCGGGACCTGTTTGAAGATCAGATAATGGTAGACGTAAGACAGCGAGAGGTGGGTTGATTGGCGCGAAGTAAAAGAGGCGCCGGGTGTTTGCTCGTCTTGCTGGCCATCTTTCTCGGCGCTCTGGGTGTGGTCGGCTACAAGTTCGCGCTGCCGTGGTGGAAGCAGAAGCCGCCTCCGGCGTCCGGCAAAGAACTTCAGGTGCATGTGCTCGACGTCGGGCCGGGCGAGGGCGATTCGATACTGATTATCGCGCCCGAAGGGAAAGTGGCGCTCGTCGATGCTGGCGATACTGTCAAGGGGGGGAAGGCGGTGCTCGACGCGCTGAAGCGCTACGACGTGAAGCAGATTGATTACTTCATCGCCACGCACGACCACACGGACCACATTGGCGGGGCCCCGGCAGTGCTCAGGGTCGTCAAAACGATCACGGTGCTGCACAACGATTTTCCGCCACCGGAGATGCCGACCGGGCAGCCGGTGAAACCGGGCAAAGGCAGGGTCGTGAAGAAGCCGCCGCCACCGAAGCCGGGGAAGAGCGTCGAGTTGCCGACCGTCAAAGCTTACGATGATTTCAAGAGCGCCGTGGAGCAGAGCGGCGCTGAGTTTAAGGCGGCCGAACCGGGACAGATTTACGACCTCGGCGGCGGCGCGCGCCTGACGGTGCTCGCCCCGATTCAGCCCTTCTTCACCAAGGAGCAGATGCGCGCGGGCGGCAACGAGCCGAATGCCAATTCCATCGTCACGCGCCTCGACTACGGAGATTTCTCCATGCTGCTGACGGGCGACGCGGAGACTCAGACCGAAGAGCGCATGACGTCGAAGGGCGCGAATCTTGAGGCAAGAATTCTCAAAGTCGCGCATCACGGCTCGAAGTACGCGACCTCGGAAGATTTTATCAACCACGTCAAGCCTGAGGTCGCGATCATCTCCGACGGCGAGTACAATCGTTACGGCCACCCGTCGCAAGTCGTCCTGGACCGCCTGAAGAAAGCCGGGATCAAAGTTTATCGCACAGATTTGCAGGGTGAGATTACGATTACGACCAAGGGCAGGAATTACGAGACGAAGGCTGCGAAGGAGACCAAGAGCGATCTTTTTGCCGGGCGCGAGGCGCAGAAAGACGACTCCGCGCGCTCGGGCTTTATCGCTTACGGCGATTTCGGGCCGCCGCCACAGCAGCAGAAACCGAGAGCCAGTAAAAAGTGAGCGGTGAAGCGACGAGATTTTAATTCGTCCACCCCATTTACTATCCGCCACCTACTATTTCAATGAATCCATCCATTGCCTACAGTGATGCCGGCGTCAATATTGACGCGGCAAACATCGCGAAAGAAAAGATCAAGCGACTGGCCCGCCAAACTTTCAATGACAGAACGTTGACGGAGATCGGCAGCTTCGGCGGCATGTTCGATGCCGCCTTTCCGGGGCTTCGCCGGCCCGTGCTCGTTGCGTCCGCGGACGGCGTCGGAACAAAACTGAAGGTCGCTTTCGCGACAAAAACGCACAACACGGTCGGTCGCGATCTCGTCAACCACTGCGTCAACGACATTCTGGTGCAGGGTGCGCGCCCGCTCTTCTTCCTCGACTATGTCGCGACGGGCGTGCTCGCGCCCGACACGGTGGCAAGCATCGTTGAGGGCGTGGCGACGGGGTGTCGCGAAAACAGTTGTGTGCTGCTCGGGGGTGAGACGGCAGAGATGCCGGGTTTTTACGCCGAAGGCGAATACGATGTGGCGGGCTTCATCGTCGGTATCGTCGATAGGGAAAAGGCGATTGATGGGAAACGCATCGGCGCCGGCGACGCCGTACTCGCGCTGCCGTCGGTCGGCCTTCACACCAACGGCTACTCGCTCGCGCGCAAGCTTTTTTTCGAAGTGGCGGGCTACGGCGTGGACACGTATCTCCCATCACTTGATTCGACCGTCGGCGCGGCGCTCCTGCAACCGCACGCCAGCTACCTCCGTACCCTGGACGGCCTGCTCGATTCGGGCCAGATCAAGGGTCTGGCGCACATCACCGGCGGTGGTCTGACGGAGAATATCCCGCGCATTCTACCGGAAGGAACGGGCGTCACAATCACGCGCGGCGTCTGGCCCGTGCTGCCAATCTTCACGCTCATGCAAGCGATCGGCAACGTGCAGGAAGCGGAGATGTATCGCACCTTCAATATGGGCGTGGGGATGGTCATCGTCTGCGCCGCGCCGGACGTCGCCGCCATCAAGGCGCACATACACGGGCGCGGCGAAGAGTGTTATGAG
>CAYLJO010000136.1:0-16867 GCA_964383905.1 uncultured Blastocatellaceae bacterium | reverse complement strand
CGATTCATGCAGCGGTTTGAGTTGGCCCTCTTCAACTAGCTTGGCGAGGTATTCGCTGTGATGATAGACCTCGAAGCGGCCTCCGTACTGCGGATACTCATTCCTGAGCGTGTTGAAGCAGTGCGGGCAGGCGGTGACGACCCTCTTGATGTTGTGCTTGTTCAGGTTGGCGACGTTCTCTTTCGCCAGCGTCTCGAACAGAAACTCGTTACCGATGCGTCGCGCGGGATCGCCAGAGCACTTCTCCTCTCGCCCCATGATGGCGAACTTGACTCCGGCTTGTGCGAGGAGTTGCGCGACGGCACGCGTCACACGTTGGTTGCGTTCAACGAGCGCACCATTGCAGCCAACCCACAGGAGCACCTCCGCATCTGTCGCGGCGCTGACGTGCTTAACGTCTAGCCCTTCCGCCCAATCAACGCGCGTCGCCTGCGTGCCGCTGAATGGGTGCCCGCGCCGCTCCAAAGACATGATCGCCTCCTGCATCGAATCGGGGAAGTCCGCTTCTTCCATCACGAGGTGGCGGCGCATGTCGACGATCTTCGGCATCTGTTCGATGAAGACGGGGCACGCCTCCATGCACGCGGCGCAGGTCGTGCACTGCCAGAGCGGGACGGGCGAGGTGGCGGGCACCGCGCCGATGATCGCTAAAGGCCGGCGCGCTTCGAGATCCGTCGTCGGCTCATGATCGGCGGGCGTGAGAGGGGCGGCAGCGCCGACCGTGACCGCCCCGTTGCCGCCCGCAGAGACGAGGCCGAAGACGTCGCGCGGGCGCTCATGCATCAGGTCGCGCAAGCCTAGAATGATGTCGCGTGGCGAGAGTTCTTTGCCGACGGTGTGAGCCGGGCACGCCTCCGTGCAGCACCCGCATTCGGTGCAGGCGTCGAGGTCAAGCAGGTCTTTCCAGGTGAAACCCTTGAGCGAATTGACGCCGAAGGCTTCGGACGCCTCGAAATTTATATTTTTGAGCGACGCGCCGAGCGGGGCGAGATTGGCGGTGTAGATGTTGAGCGGGGCGGTGATGATATGCATCATCTTCGTGTAAGGCACCCACGCGATGAAGCCGAAGCTCACGGCGAGATGAAACCACCAAGTGCTCCGGTGCGCCCGCCTCATCGTCTCGACGCTCATCAACGAGCGTGACGCGCGCGCGACAAGGTTGCCGAAAGGCGACCACGCGCCCCACGGATCACCGGTCGCCGCGATGCGCCAGCCCTCGATAAGAAATCCTTGCAGGCAGATCACAAAGATGGCGACGAGAATCAGCGCCGCTTCGTCCGTATAGACAAGCTTCTTCGGTCGCTTGATATAGCGGCGCGCGGCGGCCATGACGGTGCCGACCATGACGAGCGCGCCGAAGGTGTCAACGATGAAGGACTGAAAGTAGAGGTAAAAGCGCCCGCGCATGATCGTCGTGCCGAAGTCTGCGTCGAGCGCCACGATGGTCGTCGCAGCGGTGAGGGTGATGAAGCCGTAAGTGATGAGGCGGTGAAACAGACCCGCGTAACGGTTTCGCGCCGTGCGCCTCTGCGCGAGCGCGTGCTTGACGACCAGCTTCATTCGCCCCGCCGGGCGGTCAAAGCGCGCAAGGGGCAGGCCACGCCGCCAGCGACTGAGGTGACGATAGATGCCGTAACCGGCAATCGCCGCCGTCGGCAGCAGCAAAGCGTACATCACCCAGATGTGAGAGATGTTCCAGTAAATCTGGCGGGTGGCTTCGGCCATGTTCATTTCTGTAAAGCGGCCAGCTTCTCACGCAAGAGCGGCACGACCTTGCGGTAATCTTCGACGACGCCGAAACGACTGTGCTTAAAGATCGGCGCGTCGGGGTCTGTGTTAATTGCGGCGATGGTCTTCGCTTCGGAGATGCCGGCCATGTGCTGGCTCGCGCCGGTGATGGCGATCGCGAGATACAAGTCCGGCGCAACCTTCTTGCCCGTCTGCCCCACCTGCCACGTCGGCGGCACCCAGCCGGCATCGCACGCCGCGCGCGAGGCGGCCATCTGCGCCCCCAACAGATCGGCGAGCGGCTTCAACTCAATAACGAATGGTTCAGACCCGCCGATACCACGCCCGCCGGAGACGATCACGCGCGCGTCTTCGAGCCGCGCCGCGCCCTGCTCCTCGCGCTTGCGCTCGACGATGCGCGTCCGCGCGTCCGCTTGAACGTCCAACTGAGCGCGGGTGATTTCGCCCGCTTCGGCGCGCACCGTGGCGGCTGCCGTAAACGAGCGCGCGCGCAGCCACACGACCGCGGGCGTGCGCTTCAGCTCGACGATGGCCTGCGCTTTGCCGCCGTAGACCTGGCGCCTGACGCGCAACGCTTCTCCCGCGACGCCTACCTCCACAGCGTCGCCAACGGCGCTGCCGCCAAGCCGGTAGGCGAGACGGGGCGCAATCTCCTGACTGTAAGTATCGTTGGCGAGCAACACCGCGCGCGGCCGTAGCTCACCGCACAACCGCGCCAACCCGTTCAAGCAGATCTCCGGTTGGTATTCAGCCAGCTCCGCTTGATCGACGACGATTACCGTATCGGCGACGCGCGCGACTTCCGCGGCCAGCGCGTCCGCCCCGGCACCGATTACTACGGCGCGCAAACGCCCGCCCAACTCGTCGGCGAAGCGGCGCCCGGCGCCTGTCAGTCCTCGCGCAGCCTTATCAAAGCCGGCGGAGGCGAAGAGACAAATAACGACGTTGTTCATCGATAACCTTGCAGACAGTGCCCGTCCGGGATGTGAATATGCCAGAGCTATGGGAGCAGAGAATACGACCCTGTTTGCTTCACACTTATCGGTCTAAAGCGCGCTCGTTACTTCAACGATGCGCTTGGCGAAGGCCTCAACTTTTTCGTCCAGCGTGTCGCCGGTGACGAACTCGCAGCGCGTCTCTTTCTGCGGGACGAAAAGATCGGTCACCTCGTAGTAGGTGTTTCCGGCGCGCGCTTCGTCCGCCCTAATGCCAAGATCGTCAAGCGTCCACTTAATCAGAGGCTGGCGGTACGACATCATCACGTCGCGCACTTTCGGGATGCGCGGCACGTTCTGTTCATCATTGGTGATGGTCGCGACGACGGGCGGCTCGGCTTCGAGAACTTCCCAGCCGGTATCGGTCTGTCGCCTGAGTCTCAGCTTGCCGTTCGTCTGTTCGATCCGATCAACAAAGGAGACGCAGGGGAGGCCAAGTTCCTCCGCCAATAGCCCGCCGGTCTGCCCCGCGCCCCAGTCACCCGCCTCGCGCCCGACCATAATCAGGTCGAAGTCGCCGAGCTTATTGATAGCGGCGGCGAGCACACGCGCAACCGTCAGCGGGTCGGGGTGTGGGTTGCCGTCGTTGATGAGGAGCGCGGCCCGGTCGGCCTTCATCGCCAACGCCTTGCGCAGAGAATCTTCGGCGGAAGGCTGACCGTAGGAGAGTGCCGTGATCCGCGCGCCGCCCGTACGCTCACGAAATTGCAACGCCGCTTCGAGCGCATTCTCGCAGAAAATGTTGGTGACGAGATTTGCCGAGCCGCGCTCCGCTTCACGCCTGACCGGGTCAACGCGGAAGTCGCGCGCCGGTATTTCGGGGTCGAGAATCTGCTTGAGACAAACAAGGATATTCATGGACAAATATTGCCGCCTGATTTGAAACGAGGGTACAGGGCCGTGAAGCTTTCACGCTGGCTCCTGACAACCGAGAGCTTCCGGGCGTGAAGCTTTGACCGAGAGCATCTGCGCGGGGCACAAACCCTCAGTCTCTAACCACCTGCAACCCCCTCCGGGCGGCGCGTGATTCGGGGCGCAACAGGCCGTGAAGAGCGATCTTGACGATCTCCTCCGCAACCTGCTCCTCTGTGAGAGCACCGTCCTGCCTAAACCAGCGCGAGAGCCAATTAATCATTCCAAGGAGGCTGAAAGTTGCCGCCGTCGTATCCACATCGTGCAGCTTCCCTTCCGCCTTCATCTGATTCAGGAGGTCGCGCAGGCAATCAAAGTATTCACGCTTACGGCGCGTGATTTTTCTATTCTGAGCGGGCGTGAGCGCCGTGATCTCGTCAACGAGAATGGTGATGGCCCCCTGCCCCCTCGTCACTAACCGCGCATGGCTGGCGATGACAAAGCGGAGCCGCGTGCTCGTGTCGGCGATTGCATGGGCGGGTGTGACCACCTCCTCTTCAAGCTCGTCCAGACCGAAATTCATGATGTCGAAAAGCAGCTCCTTCTTGCCGTTGATGTAGTGGTAGAGCCCTGCTTTCGTCATGCCGAGCGCGTTGGCGATATCATTGACGGAGGTCGCGTCGTAGCCCTTGCGCAGAATTATCTGGGCCGCCGTGCGGTAAACCTCGGCCAGGCGTCCGTTGCTCACGGCCGGTTTTTTTTGTGCTCTCATCACCCTCCTTTTCACGGCCGGCACGCCCCTGGGGCAGGCTTGTGCGTCCAGCCATCGGGATGCTATCTTACCGACCGGACGGTAGGTACTTATACATCCGAACCGCGCTCGGCGTCAATAACTGGAGCAGCGGGCGGCCTTGTCGGTCGGGTTCAAGGGGTGTTAGATTAACACACTCCCGCCTTACTTCGGACATATTATTCGTGGTCGAATCCGCCGTTTATATCTCAAAATCGTCACCCAAGAAGAGGCCCTTATGACAGCCAAAACCGGCGTCGGTGAGTTCAGTGGCGGGGGCAGTTTTCTGACCGCCGACGTCACGGCGGATCAGGTCTTCACGCGCGAAGACCTCTCACCGGCGCAGCAGATGTTCGGCCGCATTGCTGAGGAGTTCATGCGGACCGAAGTGCTGCCGCACGAACAGCAGATTTATGATAAGGATTGGGAGCTGACGCGCGAACTGTTACGGAAGGCGGGCGAGTTGGACCTGCTGCGCGTTGATATCCCCGAAGCTTATGGCGGATTGGGGCTGGACAAATTGAGTTCCGCCTACGTGGGCGAAAAGATCGGGATCAACCCATCGTTCGCCGGCTCGCTCGGCGCGCACACCACCATCGGGACGCTGCCCCTCGTCTATTTCGGCACGGAAGAGCAGAAGGCACGCTACCTGCCACGCCTCGCCAGCGGCGAATGGGTCGCGGCCTACGCCCTGACCGAGCCCGGGTCCGGCTCGGACGCGCTCGCCGCCCGCACCAAAGCCACGCTCGACGCCGGCGGCACGCATTACATTCTCAACGGCCAGAAGATGTGGATCACCAACGGCGGCTTCGCAGACCTCTTCACCATCTTCGCGCAGGTTGACGGCGAGAAATTCACCGCCTTCCTGGTCGAGCGCCGGATGGGTGTGGTGAGCGGTCGGGAGGAGCCGAAGCTCGGCCTCGACGGCTCATCCACTACCGCGCTGATTCTCGATCAGGTGCGCGTGCCCGTCCGGAATGTGCTCGGCACGGTAGGCGAAGGTCACAAGGTCGCCTTCAATATCCTGAACCTCGGCCGCCTCAAACTCGGCACACGCAACATCGCCAGCGCTAAGCAGGCCTTAACCCGCGCGGCGCGCTACAGCGTCGAGCGACATCAATTCGGGCGCGCGATCGGTGAGTTCGGGATGATCAAGCAAAAACTGGGCGCGATGGCCGTGCTCACTTTCGTCGGCGATGCGATGGTCTATCGCACACTCGGCGATGTGGACCGCGCGCTCGCCGCCGTTCCTGCCGAAGAGGCGGCGCGGGTGCTCAAGACCATCGAGGGTTTCGCCGTCGAATGCTCCATCAACAAGGTTTTGACCAGCGAAGCACAGGCCCGCGTCGTGGACGAAGCGTTGCAGGTTTACGGCGGCTACGGCTATTCGAAAGAGTACCCGGCGGAGCGCGCCTACCGCGACGCGCGCATCACGCGCATCTACGAGGGCACGAATGAGATCAACCGTCTCATTATCCCCACACGCCTTTTGAAGCATGAGACGACGGCGCAACTCTTCACCGGCAAGAGCTATGAGCGCGCCCTCGACTATACTGCTGACCGTTCAGCGCCGGTTGAGACTTCGCTCTCCGGAGAGCGTGACCTGCTGGCCCGCGCTAAACGGCTCGTCATCTTCACGCTCTCGCGCGCGCAGGCCGTCTGCGGCGATGCGCTGGCGGAGGAGCAGGAAGTGCTCGGCCACATCGCCGACATCGTCACAGAGGTTTACGCGCTCGAAAGCGCTCTGCTGCGGACGGAGAAACTTATCGCCTCACGCAGCAACTCGGATTGCGCGACCGCCCTCGACATCACGCGTGTCTACGCCAGCGATGCCGCGGATCGGATAGAACACTCGGCCAAGCAGGTTGTGGTCGCCTTGGCAAACGCCGGGGATGCTGACACACTTCTCGACCGAGTGCGGCGACTCACCAGCCATAAGACTTTCAACACTATCGCGGCACACCGCCGCATCGCCGATGCCGTCATCAAGGCGGGTCGTTATCATCTCTGAGCGCCACCAGATATCTGCCGCAATTTTTTTCTATCTTCCCAATGTCAAGCTTGAGCGGATCATGGAGATTTCGCATGAGCGCCCAAACTTAGCCGCCTGGCCAAAAGAGCTTTATCCCGGCAAGCGTTACTTCAAAAGTCTGAGTGTCTGAAGAGTTCAGATCGTGCCTCAAAAGCAGGCGGGTTGATTCGGAAGTCTTTAGCTTTCCAGAAAAGTGTGGCGTCTTTTCGTCATTAAAGGTGTTTTAGCGCTAATTTGCAGCCCTTCGAGGGATCGCTAAAAATGTCCCGATTGCGCCTGTATCGACCAACCCTGCCCTAGAGCCTCATTGTCGCCTCGGCGACCGGTGCAACATAGCCGCCTACGTCGATCCCGTCCACCCCTTGTTCGCCGTGAATCTGAACGTGCAAAATGCTGCGACGTCCCATCTTGACGCCCTGTTCGCTGACAAAGCGTGTGCCGGCAGCACCGGATACGAGACCGTGCTTGATCATCAATGCCGCAAGCGGGCCGGTGGAGCTCCCGGTCGCCGGATCTTCGGGAATTCCATCGCCCGGCGCAAACATCCGGGAATAAGCCCCTTCGGCTGTCGGCGCGAATACGAAAACGCAGGCGGACTCCCGGTCTTTGCCCTTGATGGTTGATAGACCATGCAAATCGAGCCCGGCGCGATCGACCGCCCGTTTGTCCTTAAGCGCTACAAAGATGGTAGGATTACCCGCACTCAGGAGTTGTGGGGTTATGTCAAGAAGATCAGAGGGATCTAACCCGAGCGCCTGTGCGCAAAGAACCCGGTCGTAGGTTCTTCCGTAGCTGATCGCCGGAGTGCGCAGCCAAATCAAGGGCTGCTTACCCGCTTCTACCCGAATCGGCACCGGGCCGATCTTCTCGTCGAGAACAAAATGCTCACTGTCCCGAGGGACGATTCCTTCATCCAGCAATACGAAGCTTGTGCCGATCGTGGGATGTCCGGCGAAGACCATCTCTCTTCCCGGTGTAAATATTCGAACCCCTACCGCGCAGCCGTCCCGAGTTGCCGGGACAATAAAGACCGTCTCCGAGAGGTTCATCTCTTTGGCGATCCGCTGCATCGTCACATCGTCGAGCCCGGACGCATCCAGAAATACTGCAAGTGGATTTCCCTCCAGCGGCTGCGTGGTAAACACGTCCACCACCCGATAGCGATATGAACGTCGGCTATTCATGTCTGCTCCCATCATGCGCCCTTTCCCATCTCATCCTTCAAGCGGCCTGTCAGCGGATTCTGCGCCACCTGCCCGGAAAGATAGATGAAGCTCGCGGTCTTCACCGGACGCGAATACGGCCCCGAACTGTCGTGAACTTCTTCTTTTTAGATTTCCTCAACTTAGAAGTTAAAGCGGATCTGCGCTTCGATCACCCGGTTGCCCGCTTGCGAATTTGGGTTGCCCCCCGGCCCAAAACCGAATCCCCCGGCCGTCTGTGTTGATATCCCGAACAGAAGCGAGCTCAAATTACCTACCGGCTGGCCGGGATTCGTATGGTTGAACAGATTCTGCGCTTGAACGGAGAAGGTTAGATTGTAACGTTTCTCCCTCGACGAACCGCCGCCGCCTCTGTCCCCCTCTCCCGGTCTTCCAAACGGTCCCCCCATCCTGCCTTCTCTTTCACCGCCACGCCCACCCTGCTGCCGCGGCGACGACCGTGCGGAATTGCCGGGCACCTCACCAAACCCGATCGTCTTGCTTACTCGCAGGTTCACTGAGAAGAATGCCGGACCGGCGCCAAAGTTGCGCGGGATGATTATCTCTCCTGCCGCGGGTCTCGGATCCAATAGAACCCCGTTGTAGCTGACGACGCCTGGTTTCGTTGGGTCCAGGGCGAAGGCCGGGCGCTCCGTAAACACCGTACTGCCACTAGTGTCCCGTCCGGTCGTGATATTAAAGGGGATTCCTGATCGCGCGATGACGAACGGGTAGAAGCGGAGACCCCACGGGGCGCTGAAAGACCCGCCCAGGAACAGCCGCTGCCGCACATCAATCGAGCTGCGCCCATACTCCGTGCTCAGATCATACTGGTTGGCCGGGAAGGTGCCCGCTCCGTCTGTATTACTGTTGGCTTTATTCAGCGAATAATTCCCGAAGAGCGTGAATTTCCTGTTGAGTCGGCTGTTGACGGTAACGATCAACTGATTCTGGTTGGCGACGCCGCTCGATTCATACTCATAAATGTTGCCGATATTCCCGAACGGGCGCACGCCGCTGCCTGAAACACCTGGCAGGAATGTCCCCGGCAGGGGCGCGTTGATGTTGCGTGACCGCAGAAGATGCAGCGAGCGCGCATTAATGTAGGCCACAGAGATTGTAATGTTATACGGCAACTGCCGCTCAACACTGATCGCCGATTGTATTGTATAAGACGCCCGGAGATCCGGTGCGACACGTCTAATGGTTTGCGGCTGAGCAAAGCCGGCAAGTGTTGCGACGGAAGGCGCATCCGGGTAAAGGGCCAATATCGCCGGGTCAGTAACAATGAACTGTTGTTGATTGATCCCATTGAAACGCTCCGCCTGCAATGTGAAATTCTCACCGAAGCGCTCGTAGAAGATGCCGAAGCCGCCGCGAATCACCGTCGTCGGTCGCCTGTTGTTAACCGCGCCCGGCGAATAAGCAAAAGCGACGCGGGGAGCAAAGTTAAGGTTGCTGCTGATATTGGTCTGCGTTTCATAGCGCAGGCCAAGGCTCAGCGTAAGATTCTGACGAACGTGCCAGTCATCCTGCACGAACGGGCCGATGTCCACTTGAGTGACACTGGCCTTGGGATTACCGCCGGCAATCGAGAATTGTGTTGGGCCGCCGCCCGGCAAACCCAGCAACGTCCGGCGATATTGTTCGAGGCTGTTGACCCGTCCGGGACCCCCTCCGAAGGTGTATGTCCCACCAAAATTCTGAGGCGACACGTCGGTTATGCTCACCCGTCGCAAGCGCCCGCCGAACTTCAGAGCATGTTTGCCCAGCGCCATCGAGGTGTAGTTCTGCAACTCGATGCGATCGTTGGTGTTGGATGAAATCCCGACCTGTGAACCGCCACCGATGAACGCATCCAGCACATTGATCGTCGGCCGGGTGTTATCTCCCTCTTGATCACTAACAGTCCGCCTGAATTGAAAGCGCGTCTCGTTAACGGTCTTTTGATTGATCACCGCCGTCTCGGTCAATCTGAGGTTATGTTCCGTGTTCGTCGAGTTGTATGCGCGCGACGGGAGGGAGAAATTTCCGACCCCGAGATTCTGATAGCTGTTGTGCTCTAACTCATAGCGAAAGACGAGCGTGTTCTTTTGATTCAACTGATAGTCAATGCGCGGGCTGAAGCTCAATCGCCGCACCGGCGTCGCAACCGTCTGCCGGAACCCAATGACGTTGAAGGAAGGATCGAGGATAGTCGCGTTGACCACCGCGTCGTCATCTATGTCACGCTTATCAAAGTCTACAAAGAAGGAGGCTTTCCTGGCGATGATCGGCCCGCTCAGGTTCCCCCCAAAGAACCGCCTCTGAAATGGCGGACGGTTCGTCGCGAAAGGGTTGCGCGAATTCAAGCTCTGATTGCTGAAATTAAAAAACCCGGTGCCGCGGAGCTTATCGGAGCCGGGTTTGGTGAAAATTTCGATGCGACCGAAGCCGAGCCGGTCGTACTCTGCGGAGAACGGATTAGAGTTGATGCGAATCTCGCGGATGGACTCTTTCGATGGAAGTATCCCGCCGCTGAAACCGTCAATATAAAGCTGCCCGCCATTAGGCCCGGCCGACGGTCCGGCCAGCGCCTGCAAAGCCTCCGCCAGGTCATCTGGATCATCAGGCAGCGCTTGAAGATCTGTGCCCCGCAATACGATGGCCCCGGCGTTATTCTCCGGCGCCGTGCTCAAGGGGGGCTCCGCATTGACCGTTACTTCTTGCTTCTCGATCGTCACGCTTAAGCTAATATTAAGTGTCTGGCTGCGGCCGGGCGAGATCTCCACCGCCGTGTTCTCATAAGTGGCAAAGCCGGGCGCGGTGGCCCGCACTGTGTAGCGGCCGGGCGTCAGACCGCCAAACACGTACCTGCCTTCACCGTTAGTCGTCACCGTTCTTTGGTCGCCGCTTTCACCCACCAGGGTGACGGTGGCTCTGACGATCACGCCGCCCAATTCATCTATCAGCTGACCGCGCAGCGTACCCGTCGCCTGCTGCGCAAAGCCCGCACAGACGAAGACAACCGCGATCGTAATAGTACAGATTACCCTGACCAGGTCTCTGGCAACTCGCATCCTCCACACTCCCATTTGACACTTAATAAAGAGCACCGGCCAGGAGAACGGCACGCGATCAAACCTCCTCCAGGACCAGAAACTGTTATTATATAATAGTTCCTATTTCCCGTCAGAATAGCTTAAATATTTGAGCGCGTGTATCCGGTGGCAGGAATCGATGCGGATGCTTACGCGATGTGGACGGCAGCGTCGCGAGCGAGGCGCAGGCTCTCTGTATACGGCAGGTCACTGACGACTAGTACGGTAAACCTCTCGGACTGAAATCCGGCAACCTCGAATCTGCCGGCGGATGCTTCATGCAAGGCGCAGCCGTTCACCGTCTCCACCACAGCGCCAGGAAGCTCGCCCCCCCTTCGTCGCACGAAGATCGAGATTTCCCGCCTCTCATTTTTGTAGACGAGATGTAGGTATTCCTCGCCCGCCAGGTCGCAGACGCGGCCGCGCTCAAGGCGGTAGTCTGCCAGTTTAATCTGACTGACGAAGTCTCGATCATCAAGCTCTTGCCAGGCCAGCCTCTCTATTTCGGCGGGGGTTTCGCGCCAACCCGGGATCGGCACGCGTTGCACCACCTCTTCAACGTGGTCGTCGACGGCCGATGCATAAACCGTGACTGGAGCCTGCCTGACAAAGTAAATAATCCCGGCAGTGACCGCGATGATCACAAGCGCGGCGGCTGCCATAAAACGGATCGGACGCCGGCGGAAAAAGAGAAATCGTTTGCGCTCGGGGACAGAAATCTGACGCCAGACACGTGAGCGCAGTTCCCGCGTCTCGAGCGGTTGCTCGGCAAACGCGTCGCGCAGCAGGTCGTCGTACAGCCTTACTTGCTCTGCCTCGCGCGTACACGCCGCGCACCGTTGCGCATGGAGCTCAAATACGGCCATCGCTTTCGCGTCGAGTTCGCTCGACAGGTAAAGCGGCATTAAATATTTTGCTTCCGTACAGTTCATTGCTCTCCACGGCCGCCGGCGCCCGTCGGCGGCGCTACCCGGCGTTCGCCGGTGATCTCTCTTTCTGCTGTGAATAGGTCAATGCCTTCCGCAGTTCGGCGCGCGCCCGGCTGAGCCGCGACATCACCGTCCCGATCGGCAAGGCACACATTTGAGCAATCTCTTTGCATGTGAAACCTTCAACCACCCCCAGCATTAAGATGAGACGGTGCTCCTCCGACAGCATGTCGAGAGTTGATAAGACCTCCACCGCCGTGAGCTGGGGCGGCGCGGCGCGTAGCTGGACCACCCTCTGTGATCCATCGAGTGGGAGCATCGCCGGCGTGGCCTGGATTTTCTTGCGACGCTTGCTCGAAATATTGAGTAAAATACGAAACAACCAGGCTTTGCAATTGGTCCCACGCTCGAATTGATCGAAGGCCCGCCAGGCGCGCAGCAGCGTCTCCTGCACAATGTCCTCGGCCTCGGCACGGTCCCGTGTAATCCTCAAAGCGCCGCGCAACAGGCTCTCCGTATACGGCATCGCCACACGCTCGAACTCGTCTCTGCGCATCCGATCGTAGTTCATGAATGGGGGCGCTCGCGTGCCAGATCAAACGACCTGCAGGCAGAAATAGGAGGAGTGCCACTGCCTCTGAAAATCGCCGTTACAATACACGGTTTTATACAAATTAGAAAGCGCTCAAAGGCTCGCGCCCGGGGCGTCGCGCATCTCTCTTCTCGCTACCGCACAGGGGAGAGGCGCCGGTGATGGATACGGCGGCAGGGCGGTTACTTCCCTGTCGCCGCACCCTTTTTTATTCCGCCTTAACGGTCATCAGAATCGCGCCCCTCTGAGGCGGGCACGGCCGGACTAACTGCGACCAATGACCCTGTTAACACCCACGCGCGCTGGCTAGGAGCAAAGCGGGGCGCAAGCAGCCCGTCGTTGATCTCTCGCGTTACCGCAAAGCGGTTGTACGATGTTGTCGGAAGAAATAGTCGCTCGTTGTTGGGGAACCCGTCCGTCGCCGTGTCCACGTCCCCTTCACTGGCCGAGATCACACCGTCGCCATTCTGGTCCACCCTGGCCACTTCTGCGGCGTAGGCGTCGAACAGCCGTCTCGTCAGGTTCTTGACGTGTGGCTCGAATGACGCGAGCCTCTCGTAAACATCCAGGAAGATCTCGTTCGCCAAACCGCTGGGAATGAAACGCTCGCGAAACTCCCGCTGTGATTCGACGTCGGCGTCGAACTTGTCGGGGTCGCGCGGCAGGTCGGGGTTGTCACCGTGGGTCACCGGACTGTTCTTTATACCAGCCGGCCCGGAGCCCGGGACGATGGACTGAAGTGCGCCGATCTCGCCATCCTTGAAGGCATCCGGTGGCGCGCCGAACCTATCCGGGAACCCGCCGGTGAATGGCAGCTCGTAGAGCGGGTGTATCCAATTAGTTGTGTAATTGAATTCCCAGTAGTTGTGTGCGTCCGCCTGCTGCAAAGCGTTAAAGGCGCCCATGCTTAGCTGAATCGGTACGACATTGGTCTGCTTGTTCGGAAAATGATCGGTTTCGCTGGGGAAGTGCACCGCCCGACCATCAACCGTGAAGATATGGCCGGGAACATTATTGTGGGTTCCCATCTCGGCCAGTTCTTCGGCGTCGGCTTTGGTGATGGTCCCGAATTGCGCATGGCCGTCGCGGCGCGGGCGGGCAACCGCCGGCACTGTCAGATCGTGGATCATCCACCCCTCGTACCAGCCGCTCTCATTGTTAATGACGAAGAGATTGGAGATGTCGGTGAAGACGTCGATGAACGCCCGCACGTTATTCGGATCGGTCGGCAGGCCGGGCTTCGGCTCCACGACCAGGCGGACCGCTCCGATGGTCGATAGGCCGCAGTTGGCGCCCGTGGCGGTCAGCATGGCAGTATCATTGACCCCGGGGATTTTGGTGGTGAAGACGTTCGGCTCGAAGCCGTGTGTATCAAGCAGGTAGTACTGGAAGAGTTGGCTGGGCTGATCAGCTTCGGCGCGGGCCTGCACGGGCAGGATGCTATGCGGTCGCCCGGCCAGTATACCGAGCCGGTCTTTGAGCGGGGCGGGCAGTTGAGCAACGTCTCCGCGGCCGCGGACGGTAGCCATGTCTTGGGCGGCAGTCGGATTCGGGTGGCACGGCGGAGGCGGGTCGATCTGCTGCGCGTAGCTTACGCGCGGAATTAGCGTCGCCAGGATTAGTGTCGCCAGCGTCACCAGCGAGGTCAGCATTGCGATGTTTCTTTTCATTTCTCTAAACTCCTTCACTACGACTGAGGTCGTGACTGAAATCTTTTCATATCGTCTCTTGTTGAGCTTGACGGGAAGGCAAAAAGGCATCGCTCCCTCAGCGACTGCTCTTTCTTAAACAGCTGACCCTGAGTTGCCCGAAGCGAAGCGGCTCAAAAGCATAAGTCTTCTTACAGTATTGATGTATGCTTACACGTATAAATGCTCGATGAGATTGAATTCATCCATGCGGAAAAATATTGGGAGCGATGTACGCTAAGTAGAGGACGCGGGTTAAAGGATCATTACCTTTGACCTGAAGACGGGCAGCACTTTGTAGCGGCGGATCAGAATTAACTGTGACGAGAGCCTGACCAGTAGCACGTCACTTTTTAAGCTGGCGCACAAAGATGACTAGCGCGTTGATTTCCGCATCCGAGAATTTCTTCCCCCAAGCCGGCATATGGCCGCGACCGTTTTTAATCGAGTTGAAGAGACGCTCATCGGTCACACTTGCTTGCCAGGAGACATCGGTCAGGTTGCGCGCGTGATTGAACTTCGCCTTAAAGGTCTTCGCCTGACCATCTTTGTGGCATGTGGCGCAGTTCTTTGCAAATAGTGGACTCACGTCAGTGTTAGACTTTGCCGTCTGACTGTCCCGGGAAGTAGAGTGAACTGTGTGTGCAGCCTTCAGGGAGAAGAAAAGAAACACCAGCACGGTAATAACGAGTGCGCTGCGTTGTACAATCATCTTGATCATTAAGACCTCCTTCTAAAATCCAACGGTTTGAAGAGTAACAGAACCTAAATGGCTACGGGTTAGGTTGCCCGAGCAGTTGACGCAACCTGAGCCGCGCCTTGTGCAACTGCGACTTACTGGTCCCCACCGAACACCCCAGCATCTCCGTCACCTCCTCATGCTGATACCCTTCCACGTCATGCAGAATGATCGCCACCCGGTAGCCCGGCGCCAACCGCCCCAGCGCTTCCTCCAGCGCCAGCCGATCCACCTCACCGGATGGGTGCGGGTTCCCCGCCCCTCCCACCACCCCGATGGGCGTCTCGCCGTTCGGGATCGTCTGCTCCATCCTGATGCTCCGCTTACGAAAGTGCATCAAGACCTGGTTGACGGTCAGGCGGTGCAGCCAGGTGGTGAAGGCCGCTTCGCCGCGGAAGCTGGCGAGATGGCGGAATGCCTGGATGAAGGTGTCGTGGGTGAGGTCCTCGGCCTCGGCGTGGTTACGGGTCATTCTGAGGCAGAGGGAGTAGACGCGGCGGTGGTAGCGCTGGTAGAGTTCGCCGAAGGCCTCCATCTCGCCCTGCCCGGCCTGTTGCGCCAGTTGATAATCGGAGATTGATGGCGCATTATTTTCGGCCGCGGCGAGACGCCCAACAGGCAGACCTACCAGATAGGCTTCAGAATGGGTCATCATGATCTCCGTTTCATGGCTTAGCCGTTACGGGGTGGGCAACGGCGTCAGGACGACTGGTAGGTATAACACGAGTGCGATCGCACGCAGGGTGGGTATTATAAGCCAGATGCCGGACCAAGCGATTATAAAATCCCTCCGAGGTTCCCCCGATAATTACGGCTCAACATGAGCTGCGTACCGTTATTCAGAATCACACGATACTTGCCGTGAAACCACGGTCGCAGCTCCTGGATGCGATCGATTCTCACGATTGCCGAGCGGTGAATTCTGACAAATTTCCCCGGGTCCAGCCGGCCCTCAATGCTGCTGATCGTCTCTCGCAAGAGATAAGACCTCTGCTTATCGTGAAGCCGTACGTAGTTCCCCTCCGCTTTGATCCAATAGATCTGATCGGTCTCCAAAAATAAGATGCGCCGGGCTATCTTGATCACCAACCGCTCCAAATAGTTTGGTCCTGTCTTCAGTTCTTTGAGCAGGGCGAGAATCCGCTGATCCCGCCCGTCGCTTTTCTCGAGTTGAATTTGAGTCTTGGCCCTCTGCCACGCCACATTGAGTCGCTCACGATTAATCGGTTTCAACAAGTAGTCGAGGGCATGGAGCTCGAAGGCGCGGACGGCGTACTGAGCACCTGCCGTCACGAATATCACGGCCGGCAGGCGCTCCATTTTGAGGGCCTCCAGAACCTCAAAGCCGCTCATTCCATTCACCCGGGCGTCCAGAAAGAGGAGATCAGGGGCCAGCGATTTGATCAAGCGGACGGCTTCACGCCCGTTGCCGCACTCCCCGGCGACCTCCGCGTCCGGATCCTCCTTCAGCATCTCGCGGATTATTCCTCGCACAGACGATTCTTCATCAATGATTAACGCCCGGATATTGGCAGCGGTCATCACGGTGCTTTTCCTTACTTCAAGTAAAGCAGACCCCCCGGTTCTTCAGTTCCACCTTATAGCCAAAAGTTCATACTCGGCTTTCGCCACGAAAGCCTTTGTTATATAGATATAAATCCCCATTGAGGGTAAATTCATCCAACCTGAGCTATGACCGCGCCTGCCGCTGAATTATTCCCGAACAATCTTGGTTTTTATTGAAGCGCACTTCTGGCAGGTTTTGACGTGACCGCCGCAGTTGACCTTAACGGGCCAGCCTTCATGAACGGATGAAATTATCCTCGGCGGGCCTTTATATGGATGTGAGGCATCAAATTTTTCACACGTTCATGGCGCTCTTTGACTCATCCCATTATCAAACGCCCTTCGTGGCGCAGGCAATTTTTGTTCTACCGACGCTCACTCCATACAGGGCCTCGGCGCAGACCTGTCCTTGGAGCTGAAAGGTAGGAGTCCCCTTTCAGCTCCTATACGGGAGCACGCTCGGCGGCGGGCTGCAGGCGCCCGCAGTTGCGGCCGTGCTCCCGTACTTCAACTGCTGATCGGTGTCAGGGATGGGCTACCGGAGGATGGTCGCGAGGTCATGGCCTAATTCAGGCTCATCGCCCCGAGGGCACTGAGACAACTATATGGAAGCCACAACAAGAATCGGATCGAGAAGCAGTGTACAATCAGGG
>CAYLJO010000135.1:0-16919 GCA_964383905.1 uncultured Blastocatellaceae bacterium | reverse complement strand
TAGACCGGCGGCTTGAGAAACTCTGAAGTCAGGTAAGCTTGTATGAAAGAATTGGGCGCAGAAATTTTGGGCGAGGCATGCCTGTCCGTGGTCGTACCCGCCTACAACGAGGAAGCAACATTGGAGACGACCGTGCGCCGTGTGCTGACCGTCCCGCGGCTGCTCGAAGTCATCATCGTAGACGATGGCTCAACCGATAGAACGGCAGATATCGCACGCTCGCTGGCGGCGTCCCACCCGCGGGTGCGCTTCACCTCTCATGCAAAGACCGCCGGAAAGACCGGGGCGTTGAAGACCGGGTTCGCGCTCACCAAGGGCGATATAGTGATCGTGCAGGACGCCGACCTCGAATACGACCCGGCCGAAATACCCGCCGTGATTCAGCCAATCCTGAGCGGCCACGCTCACGTGGTCTACGGTTCCCGCTTTCTGGTGCGGAGGGCGACCCGTGTGCTCTACTTCTATCACTCGCTGGCTAACAAGTTCCTGACCTTTGTGTCGAACCTGATGACCAACCTCAACATGACTGATGTGGAGACGTGCTACAAGGCTTTCAGGGGCGACATCATCCGTAATATGGTGATCGTCTCGCACGGCTTTGGCTTTGAGATAGAAGCGACGGCGAAAGTCGCCAAGCTCGGCTGCTCGATTTACGAAGTGCCGATCAGTTATTACGGCAGAACCTACGGCGAAGGCAAAAAGATAGGGGCCAAGGATGCCGTCGAAGCCTTCTGGCTTGTGCTGCGCTTCAACCTTTTCTCCACGCTGCGCTCGTCGTTCCGGCGGGTGCCGGAACTCGATCGGGTCAACACCAACGTGCCCTTTGATCTACTGGATGCGCGCAACCCTTCCGCCTAAGACTGATGAGCCCGGATGTCTGAAAAAGTGGTCTACGTCGGAAGAGATTTGGAGGCAATGTCGTTTGCCCTAAATTACCACCGATGGATATGGCAATCGTTCCGGCCTTACCTGGGGAAGCGACTCGTCGAAGTTGGCGCCGGGACGGGGTCGTTCTCTGAACTGCTTATCAAGAGCGGGCCCGAATCGCTCTCATTGATTGAGCCGTCCGAGGAGATGTTCAAAATCCTCAACGACCGTATCGGGAAGCTTACCACCGCCACCGGGGTCAAGACTTACAATGCGATTTTCACCGCCGTGGCCGGCCGGATCAGGTCTGACCGACGGCCGGATTCAATCATCTATGTCAACGTTCTCGAGCACGTCGCGGACGACCGGGCAGAACTCGGCGCCATGTATCAAACTCTCGAGGGGGGCGGGCGCATCTTTATTTTTGTACCGGCGCTGCGCTGGTTGTTCGGAAGCTTTGACCGGCAGATCGGCCACGTTCGCCGCTATGCTAAAGGGGAGTTGGAGAAGAAATGCCGGGAGGGCGGATTCAGAATAGTTAAATCTATGTACTTCGACGCGGCCGGCATTGCGCCGTGGTGGGTCAAGTACCGGCTACTGGGATCGAACACAATGACGCGGCGGTCGGTGGAGCTCTATGACAGGTTTGTGGTGCCGGCGGCGAGAGCCTTCGAATCAATTATTGAGCCGCCGATCGGCAAGAATCTACTCCTCATCGCGGAAAAAACTGCGCCCTGATTCTTCACCGCTCTGATTAACGCAGCCTGTCATCTCATGGCCTCAATTCAGCTCTGTGGCCCCTCCCTTTCAATCACGCCCGACGCCCAGCGCGTCGGCGACACGATTGATGTAGTTGAACCATGAGGCAATGAGCGTGATTTGCAGGATCGCCCGGTCGTCGAAATTCACGCCGCGCAACTTTTCATGGTCTTGCCGCGTGACGCGTGTGGCATCCCTCGTCAACTTCACCACATAGTCCAGCATAACGTGATCCTGTTCCGTAATCGCCGCCGACGTGTAATCATTTTGCAGCGCCTGAACAAGCTGTTCGTCCAATGTTACCCGACGCAGAAACTCCGCGTGCGATTCGATTCAATAATGGCAACGATTGTCGACCGATACAACTGTGGTAATCATCTCCTGCTGCCGGCGCGAGAGCGGCAGGTCGGGCGACATCAACGCGCCGAACGTGGCAAAGGCATGATACAAAGCATCCGGGATGAGGCTATGCGAAGCCACAATGGCGGATGTTGCACCGTCGGGTGTCGGGTGAATTGGCACAGCATATTCAGCAGGGTACAACCACCGTTGCGCTTCGACGGCGCCCTTAAGTCTCTCGTCGGCCTCGTCCAGAGGAACAGTACGAATCCATGTCATCCGATTCTCTTCCTTTCATCATGCGGCGTTAACGTTCAGGCCAAATACTCGTAGAATCTTACCGGTATTCTAATCACGTGCGCGAGTACCCGGCCGGTGAGTTCTACCGAGCATTTTCTGCGGGCGGCGGGGCCGTGCTACCGCATATGTATGCGCGGCATCGCCCTGAATTATAACGCGGGTACATATTACCACCGGGCGGGGCTGGTTGAGGCGCATCAATAATGATGCGCCGCGCATGTGACCGGCGGTTGTCCGGTTGAGATGCCAGTCACAACCAACTACAATTGGTGGGGTGGCATCCAACGACTTTGCCGCTTTCGCGGCTCTTGACTTTGACCTACTGTAAGGGATTGGTATTCATGTTGATACGACACTTTGACAGGCGCCTTGCGACGGCGGGGCTGGCGCTCGCCTTGTTGGCCCTGTTTCCGGTTGCAGGAGTTCGAGCGCAGACCCCGAGGGCGACTGATTCAGTAATTGTTCTTCCCTTTGAGAACACATCAAGCCACCCGGAGTACAACTGGGTCGGCGAAAGCTTCGCCGATTCGCTCTCTGAGCTTTTGAATGTCCCGGGCCTGATTGTCGTGTCGAGCGATGAACGAGAGTTGGCTTACCAGCGCGTGCGGCTGCCGCGGACGATGCTGCCCTCGCGCGCCACAGCGATCAAACTCGCCCGCGAAGCGCACGCGACGATAGTTGTCCTTGGCACTTACACCGTCACCCCGCCACAGGGCGACTCACTCGCTTCATTGCAGGGCTCGGCGCGTGTCATCAAGATCAACGAAGGGCGTTTGATGGGCGAGATGATGCCCGACGGACGCTGGGCCACGCGGGAGTATGATTTCGGAGGGGCCCTCACAAATTTGCAAAGATTTCAGGGCGAGCTGGCCTACCAAATTCTTTACCAGCGCGACAAGGCGCTTCCCTTCTCCCGCAATCAGTTTGTGCAACTGGCTACTAAAGTTCCGCCGCGCGCCTTTGAAGCCTATGTGAAAGGCGTGCAACTCGCCGACCGCGACCCGACGCGCGTCAACTATCTGAAAAACGCTTTGCGCTTTTACAGTGAGGCCAACGCGGGCGCAGTCTACCCGCAGGCAGCTTTCGAGCTGGGTCAGTACTACTTTCAGGAACAGAACTGGAAACAGGCGGCGGACTATTTTTCAAAGCTGCAAAAGAAGGATCCTCACTACGCGGAAGCGGCCTTTTACGCGGGCCTTGCTTACTGGCATCTGAAAGACTACGGCCGCGCCTTAGCGGTGCTCGTGCCACTCAGCTCGGACACGCCTCTGATGGGTGTTTATAACAATGCCGGGGCGGTTGCGCTGGAAGCGGCGCGCGAGGAGAAGAAGGCGAATGAACGAGCGCGCCTTCTATCACAGGGGACGTCGCTATTGGCGCGCGCCGCCGAGTCTTCGCCTGACGACCAGATGGTGCGATTCAACTACGCTTACGCACTCTTTCTCTCCGGCAAATATACGGAAGCGGCGGACCAGCTGCGGCCCGTCATCACCGCCGACCCGCGCGACGGGCAGGCCTACTTCCTCTTCGCCAAATCATTGGAGCGCACCGGGCAGGCGGAGACGGCTGCCGCCGCCGATAATCAGGCGCGCCGGTATCTAGCATCTTATGCTAAGTGGCAGACCGAGTGGCAGAAGTCGCAATCGACGATGGGTGTTCAGCCGCGCCTGCGCGACGTCTTCAACCGCGATGATTACTTCGGAGTAATCCGTGAGAGGCGGTCGGTTGATAGCGCTGAAAATACGAGCAAATCGCAAGACTTGCTGGCCAAATCGCGTGAGCTGTATCAAGCGGGGCGCGACGACGAGGCGTTGACAGAGTTGCACCGCGTGGTCATGGTCGAGCCGACCAACGCCGAGGCTTATCTATTGAGCGGTCGCATTAATCAACGGCGGGGCGATCAGGAGGCGGCCATTGCCGCTTTGAAGACGGCCGTCTTCTGGGACCCAAAACTGATCGACGCCCACATCCTGCTGGGGCGCATCTTCCTCGAACGTGGAGACCGCGCGATGGCCCGCAGCTACGCCCTCAAGGCGATGCAGATTGATTCTAACAATCAGGAAGCCATCGCCTTGCAGCGCCAGGTTGAGACAGGCGGCAAGTAAGAGTTCGCACAGACTCTCGGAGAGGCGGCTTCGGTGGAAGGTCGCCCCATTTTTTTGATCCCGACAAGTTACCGGCGAAACCCGCGATACCGCCTACGTTAACATGGGGTCTGGTGAACCAGCATTTACCGCAGAGGGTACGGAGGGAAGGAAACGAGATGGTGAATAAAATTTTCTTTAATTCCTCTCGGGTCCTGCGGCGCCCTCTGCGGTGAGCTGTTAGGGTGCTATCTCGCGCCTCACGTTGGAACTCTTTTTCTGCGCGCTCTTAATATGCTACGATCATGCACGCTAAAATTCGGATATGAGACTGCCGTGGATTATCTTCGCGGTTACGTTGGTAGGCGGTGTTCTGCTCGCCCTGCTGGCTCTCATTCTTGCGCTGTCAAGATATAAAAAGTCTGCGACAGGTGAACTTGTTTTGGTGGGTGCGGCGGCCGTCGTGGAAACGACTCTGGAGCCGGAGGGGGCGGTGCTCGTGCGGGGTGAATTGTGGCGCGCACGCTCGCGCTCAGGCGCGACTGTGCAACGAGGCGGCCGGGTTCGCATCGTCGGGGCCAGCGGCCATCTGCTCGAAGTAGAGCCGACTGGATGATTCGCTTTCAAAGGATGAGACAGGGCTTGGAAGTTTAGCGGCGGGCGCGTTGATGGCGACGGACACACACAAATATGAGGAGCCGACGGAGCAAGAGTTGCCCCATTCCGCCTTCGAAGAGCTCAACCGTGATGAGCGGCGGCCCGCCGTGCTGCTCCTGAGCGCGCTCGTAATTGCGGCCATCTTCTTTGCAGTAGGGGTCATGGTCGGTCGCTGGATTGGTGAACCGGCGCCACCACCGACGACAGCCCCCGAATACGCGGCCGGCGTCTCACCGGCAGCTTCCGGCCACGAGCAGGCCTCGCCGGCGCCACTTTCGAATTCTGCGTCAACCCTGCCGACGCTTGAACCTGAACGCCGCTTCGCTTTGCTGATTGCCACATTCCAGAAGCCTGAAGACGCACAACCACTCGTCAGGGAGTTAGAGCAGGGCGGCTACACAGAGATTCGTATCAGCACGCCGCGCGCGGATGACAGGGATCCTAGATTTTCCGTTCTCGTCGGGCGCTTCACACAGGCCGAAGCGGCGGACGTCGCAGCGCGGCTTCGCGCCACGGGTAATAGTAAGCTCAAGGATATTCGCGTCGTCGAAGACTCCTCGGACTAAAGAGCCTCGGCCAAAAGCAGAAGGCGTCCGGCCGTTTCCCCTGCCTTCCTCGCGCCCTAATAGTCAATCACTCCCTTTTTCCAGAAATATTATAGTTTGTGGCACGCCGCATGCTTTACATCTCGTCGGCAAGCACGGAAGAGATAACGTGCCCCCGCCGCCATCACTTCTCTGAGCGCCGCCTGCCGCAGCGCCAGTCGCCCTCCGAGCAACCCTTCAGTACTCTTTCCGAAATGTGGACCCGGTCAGAAATGGCCGGGTTCTCCCGCTTTTACGGGCATTTTTCCGGCCACAGAAACATCTCTCCGCCGGTCGGCCAACGCCAAAGGGTAGTCCAAAATTTGAGTTGGCGAGGGGGTCTTAGGCCCGTCAGGCGACGAAATTTGTCACCCCAAAACTGACATTTTCTGTCTGTTCCGCGCCGGCGAGTAGACCATTTCAGATATCCATCGACCATCTTGCTGCGGCTTATCACCACTTCCGGTTTGTTAAACGGCAAGTTCCCCCCTTGCCCCACCGACTCGCCTCCGCCGGACGGTTGACGGCGCGCTCCGATACGGGTCAATGCTTGACACGAAAGAGAGGAAAGCTCTTGATACAGGTAAGCTCTGTCTGGCCCACTGGTGGGAAATTCTAAGATGAATGCTATGGGCGCGCTACCTCTTCATTGGTGACGGGCGAAAGTTACCTTAAGCTTCTTGCTTCCGCTTCGGTCGTTCGTTGGCGCGCAGTACGCGCTTGCGCAAGCGTATTGACTGCGGGGTCACTTCCACCAGTTCATCGTCGGCGATAAACTCCAGCGCCTGCTCGAGCGAGAGGTCCTTGACCGGCACCAGCCGCATCGCCTCGTCGGCGGTTGAAGCGCGCATGTTCGTCAGCTTCTTCTCCTTGATCGCGTTGACGTCCAGGTCGACTGCGCGCGCGTTTTCGCCGATGATCATCCCCTCGTAAACTTTCGTGCCCGGGCGCACAAAGAGCGTCCCGCGCTCCTGCAAGTTGTAAAGCGCGTAGGTGGTCGTCTCGCCCATGCGGTCCGCGACGAGCGAGCCTGTCGAACGGCCGCGCATCTCACCCTGCCACTCGCCCCAGCGCAGGAAGATCGTGTTAAGCAGGCCGGTGCCCTTCGTCTCCGTCAAAAATTCACTGCGAAAACCGATCAGGCCACGCGACGGCGCTTCGAATTCCAGCCGCACGCGGGTGCCCATCGTGTGCTGCCCGCGATGGGTGCCCGTGCGGTCCGTGCCATGATTAATCATCTTCACCATCTGCCCTTTGCGCCGACCCATGGCTTCCGTCACCACTCCAATAAACTCTTCGGGGCAGTCAACGACAACCTGTTCGATCGGCTCCACCGTCCGGCCGTCAACTTTGCGGGTGATGACTTCAGGCTTAGAGACCTGAAGCTCGTAACCTTCGCGGCGCATCATCTCGATCAGGATGGCGAGCTGCAACTCCCCGCGCCCCGAGACCTTGAACTGGTCCGGCGAGGCCGTCGGCTCGACTCTGATGGCAACGTTGCCGAGGATCTCCTTGTCCAGTCGCTCCTTGATCTGCCGTGACGTAACGTACTTGCCTTCGCGCCCGGCGAACGGTGAATTGTTGACGCCGAAGATCATCGAGATCGTCGGCTCGTCAACGGCGATCACCGGCAGCGCCTGCGGGTTGAGAACGCTCGTCACCGTCTCGCCGATCTCAATACCTTCCAGGCCGGCCAGCGCGACGATGTCGCCCACGCCCGCGCGCTCGACGGGCTCGCGCTTGAGTCCCTCGAAGGCGTAGAGCTGTGACACACGCGTCTTCTGTAACGAGCCGTCGCGTTTGGCGATGGCGACTTGATCGCCGATCACGATTTCGCCGGAGAAGATTCTCCCGACGGCGAGCCGGCCGACGTAATCGCTGTAATCAAGGTTCGCGACGAGCATTTGCAGCGTGTCTTCACGCCCGGCGACGGGCGCGGGGATGGTCTTGACGATCTCATCGAAGAGCGGGCGTAAGTCGCGTGACGTGTCCGTCAACTCCTTTTTAGCCACGCCGTCGCGCGAGACGGCATAGAGGATCGGGAATTCGATCTGCTCGTCGGTCGCATCTAAATCCAGAAACAGCTCATAGATTTCGTCGACCACTTCAGCCGGGCGCGCGTCACCACGGTCTATCTTATTGACCACGGCGATAGCCGGCAGCCGCGCTTCCAGGGCTTTGCGGAGGACGAAGCGCGTCTGCGGCAGACAGCCTTCCGCCGCGTCCACGAGCAGCATCACGCCGTCCACCATTTTCAACACACGCTCCACCTCACCGCCAAAATCGGCGTGACCCGGCGTGTCGACGATGTTGATCTTCACATCACCGTAATGCACCGCCGTATTCTTAGCCATAATCGTGATGCCACGCTCGCGCTCCAGATCCATCGAATCCATGACGCGCTCCCTGACCTGTTCATTCTCGCGAAACGTTCCGGACTGTTTAAGCATGGCATCCACGAGCGTCGTCTTGCCGTGATCGACGTGAGCGATGATCGCGATATTGCGTATGTCTTTCCTCTCCCGAGCCATAATCCCTCTTCACAGGTGAAATCCGCGCGATCTTGCCGCGCTCGGCGCAAACTAATATTTTACCATGTAAGACGGGATTACACATATCCCGATAAGAATAAATGCGGAAGAGGAAAAAAGCAGCGACCAGGGAGATGCGGCGAATTGTTGCTTTGTCTCCGCGTCACCGCGTCTCCCACTCTCCGCGTCACCTCTTCCATCCCTTCGAAAGCGCTCCGGTCTGCCTGAGCGCTTCGTAAAGAGCGATCGAGACGGAGGAAGCAAGGTTGAGGCTGCGCACCTTCGGATTAAGGATCGGGATCGTCAGGCATCGTTCCCAGTTCGCGCGCAAGAGGTCTTCGGGCAGCCCGCGCGTTTCGCGGCCGAACACCAGACAGTCATCCGCCTCAAACCGCCAGTCCGTGTATGATTGTTTGGCTTTCGTCGTGAAGTAAAGGAACCTCGCGCCGGGTAACGCAAGCTCAAGGGCGGCGAGGTCACGATGCCGGTTGAGCGAAACTTCCGGCCAGTAGTCGAGCCCCGCGCGACGCACGGCGCGGTCGTCAAGCCGGAAGCCCGTCACGCCGACGATGTGCAGGGGCACTCGCGCAGCCGCACAGAGGCGCGCGATGTTACCGGTGTTTGGTGGGATCTCCGGCTCGACCAGGGCCACGCTCAGCATAAGAGGCTGACAGAATAAAAGCGCGTTCTTATCACCTGTCGCCTGTCACCGGTGACCCCTCAAGGCCGTCCCGCTTGTAATCATCTTCCAGGCGCACAATGTCATCTTCGCCGAGATAATCACCCAACTGCACTTCGATCAGCGCCAGCGGCCGGTCCGTCGAGTTGCCCAGCCGGTGGTTAGTCTCCGGCGGGATGTGTATGTGCTCGCCCTCTTTCAGGCGCAACCGGCGCTCGCCGCAGACAACGTCCGCCGTGCCGGCGACAACGACCCAGTGTTCACCACGACGCGAGTGGCGTTGCAGGCTGAGGCGCGCACCCGGCTTGACCTCAAGCCTTTTGACTTTGTAGCCACTGCTTTCTTCCAGGACTTCGTAGCGTCCCCACGGCCTCTCTTCAGCTTCTCTCACGTTGTCGTGGCCTCCCGTCGGGTGATGTCCCTATGCCGTTTACACGACCGCACCGGTGAGCATAACGAAGGTGGGCGGCATGATGCAAGAAAAGGAGAACGGCGACGCTTTCAATGAAGCTCGCCGCTCTTTCTGAAGGGCCTCAGGGGCCGCAAAGTTTTGTGTGCGCCTATGGAAGGTTGCTGTCTTACCCGTACGGTTGGTTGCGCTATTTCTTCTTCGAGGACTTCTTCGTGCCGCCCGAGGACTTCTTCGTGCCGCCTTTGCCGGCTTTCTTGGATCCGCCCTTGGAACCACCAGAAGATTTCTTTGCTGCTTTCTTAGTTGCCATAGGTTGTAGCTGCTCCTTTTTAGTTGGTTACCTGACCACAAGATACTGTGTCTAGTTCATTCTTGTGGCCTAGAGTGAACGGCGCACAACATATTGGTATATAAACTTTATACGCTCAGATGTCAACAACTTATTACTAATTACGGGAAAAAATTTCGTATGAGAGTGTGACCGACGAGCATTCAAGTGCTCATGCGGTTCACCAAATGCACCTTCAGGATGCCATCTTCATGGTTCGAACCATTAAAGGGGAGGCGTCATGCACTACCGGGAGGTGAGAAGGGCTGATCATGTTTTGACCGGTCGAAAATATTTGCGAGGCGTGCAGTGCTATCTGAAGAGAGGTGTGAAGATCCATTGATCGTGGCGATCAATGCCGTAGTAGTTGATGATCGAGCTGCGTTTGCTGCGGCTCGCGACTCCGATGAATTCGCCCGTCGTGTTGACAGAATCCTCTTCGCCGCCTTGCGCTGTCTCTTTTGCCCCGGGGTCGACGACGTTGACGAGTTTTGGCGCGTAGTTATTTTGTAAAGTTAGTCTGACCGGATCGGTCGGATTCGGCAGTGTTCCGCCCGCGTAAGACTGCACTGCGCGCTGAAATTCCAGCATCGCTTGCGTGCGCGGTCGGATCAGCCTCCATTCGCCTGACTTCGTCAGGGGGTCGCGCGCGGCTTCCAGTCGTAAGATCTGAATTTTCTTTGTTCCTCGGGGGATACCTTCCAGTAACTGATCCATTGAGGTCGGTAACCGATTCCCGTGGGCTCGGACGTACAGGAGAATTGCTTCAGCGACCTCTTCACCGCGAAAGATCGCCTCTGTCTCAAGCTCGCGCTGCGACTGTTGACGAACGTTGGGCGCGGCGGCTAAGGCGAACAGCATGAGGATCGTCATTAAAGCGAGCAGCGCAACGAGTGTGTAGCCCCCTTCGCCGCGCCGGTGCGATTTGCCGCGCGGCAAGACTGATGTGAAGATGCACAGCTTTTCCATCTCCTGCTCAGGGCGTGTCATCGTCGTCAGGATTCACCGGGCGCGCCGGAGTGTACCGTGGCTGGGGGAAACGTTGGTTCGTTTCGCTCGTGCTCCCGCCGCTGAATGGCAGCGTGTGTTTGATGCCAAGGCTCGTATCGACGAGCCAGACCTCGCGCTCGGAAATGCTGTTGATGCGGAAGCGGCCGCCGACAACGTCGCCGCGCTGCACGTTCAAGACCTCTTTACTGTTCTTATCCTGCAGGACAGCCGTATCGTTGTGCCGGGGCGTGCCGATAATACCGACGAACGAGTAGTTCGGTGTGGGCGGGGCCGCGACGTTAAGGGTCGCCGTGTTTGAGAATAGCTTGCCGTCGTGGGTGCGCACACTGACCTGCCGCGCCCCCTCGGAGGCGATCAGCGCGGCGGGCACCGTCACGGAGAGCTGTTGTGCGCCGGTGAAGCGCGTCGGCAATTCATTCTCGCCAACGAAGATGTGTGTCAAGGGCGTGAACTTGTCGCCCGAAACGGTGAGCGTAAAATCCCCGGTTCGCGCATACACGTTGGACGGCGAAATGGAAACAAGCAGAAGCGGCGGAGGAGGTGTCGGAGGCGGCGGCTCCGGCGCCTTGCTGGGGGCCGGCGTCGGCGTCGGCGCCACATAATAGGCAAAGATGTTGCGCCGGGGTTCGGGCTCGTCCTGTCTGACAGGCTGCGGCCAGACAACCGGCACCGGCGGCTCGGCGTCATGCACTTCTTGCGCCGTCGGGACTGCTGGTTTGCTGACTGGAGAGGAGAGCGAAAGCTGCGCCGGCGGTTGGTCTTTGACGGTTGTCCTAGTCCCTTTTGGCTTCGGCGACGATGAACCGCCGAAGAACATATACGAGAGGGAGGCGAGCGCCAACATGCCGAGCACAATCGCCGCGATCAGCTTATTACGTTCCGACGGAGTTTTGCCTTCGAACAGCGCCATAAAGCTCATACAGGTCTCGGCTCAGCGTGCTTCAGCCGGCGGCGGAACAAGTGTATCTGCGGTGGCCCCGCGCCGGAAGTAAGCGGCCGTATTGAGACGCAGGCTGACGTGCGTGGCGCGCGGTGCCGGTCCAGGAATGGCGCCCGGTCCGGACGCCGGCGGGTTCATTGCCCGCTCTTCGTTTGAATCGGTCACACTTTCAAGCTCGACAGAGTTGATCACAAGAAACTGCCTGCTCTTCTCGATGTCATGCAGGAAGTGCCGCAGGTTCTGATACTGGCCTTCGACCGTGAGGTTGATGCCAATGCCCGGGTAGACGCTCTGCCATTTAGCGTTGCCCGGCTTAGCAGTAGCATTCTGGCCGGGCGCTTTGGCCCCGAGCGGCTCCAGCGAAACGTAAGACGGGCCCGCGGTGTTGCGTAAATTGTTGCTCCGAATCAAACGGTTCAATTCATTGTAGAGAGCGAGGCGGCCTTCGCTGCGCTCGGCCAGACCGTTATTCTCAAATTTTTCAAGACTCGCGCTAATATTCGCCACCGCGCTTTCCGTGTCGGCGTTCAGTTTGACGCCCTCCTGCAAGACGTTCAACTCCCTTTTCAAGCTCGCGCGCTCGTTCTGCAGTCTCCCGAGACGCGACTGCGCGGGTATGAGAAAGTAAAAATAGACGAAGATGACCGCCAGCAACAGAACGGCGCTTGAACCGAGCGCAACGATTTCGGCGACGCCGAGTTTGCTGCGCTGGCGCGCCCGACGCAGTTTATCAACGCGCACCCGAATCTGATTGCCGGGCGTCGAGCTCTGGTTCTTCTTCGGCATCGGATCGCTCATCACTTCTCCCCATTCGAAGCGGCCTCGGTATTTGTCGCCGAGGCGATACGGTTATCGCCGCCGGAAATGACCGGCGAACGAGCGCGAGACGGCGTGTAATTTACATAAAGAGTTAACTCGGTGCCTCTTTCGCCTCTCCCCTTTTGCAAAGTTTGATTCAACGGTTCGGCCCGAAAGATTCCCGTACGATCCATATCGGCGATCATTTGATTGAGGTCATCGGGGGTTTTGCCGACCACGGTGAGGTCCAGTTCCGCCACCGTCTGATCCCCGCGCAAGGCGACATCGCGTACGCTGATGCGCGTTACGCGAACGTTTCCGGGCAGGGCCGCTTCGAGGTCTGCAAACAGGCGTGACCATGAGAAACGCTTGCGGTCAACGAGCGCGTGCGCGGCCTTCAAAGTCTGTAGCTGATCAGGCGTGAGCGCGCTTTTCACCTCTGTAATCTGTTGCTTGATCTCGCCCTCTTGAGCACGCAAATTTTTGACATCACGCTCCACCCCGTCAGCCTGCGCGTTGATCCCGTTGCTTTTATCAATAATTAGAGTCAGCGCCACCAGAGACGCAACTGTAACGATCACCGCAATCGTCCACGGCAGCGCGCGGTTACGAAATGGCTGGCTGGCGAGATTAAGGTTGGCACTCACGGTACTTCAGATGACCCTCAGACTTAAGCGTGTTGAAGCGAGAAACGCTTAACCGACTCAGAAAGCATACACGTGAGCCATGAGCATTCGCAACCGGGCGGGCCGGCGGCAACGGTCAACTCGTACGCCACCTGTTACACGCACGCCAAAAGGAGTGGTTGCAGGAAGTATCTTCGACGAAACGTCCCTGGCTGCGGGCGGGGTATGAGGGGACAAAAATGTGCAACCGCATCGGGGGATGGAGTGAGCCGTACCGGCGTATGATGGGCATTACGTATGGCGCCAGACTCTCACCCCGAGCGGGCGGGAAGCTCGTTTGTCCCCTCAGTTGCCGCGAGCGAAGGGCGATACGCGCAGACACGATTGCGCCCCGCCCGCTTGGCGCGGTAGAGCGCCGAGTCGGCCAGTTCCACCAGTTGAATGGGGTCGCGCGCGTCATCCGGGAATTTGGCGACGCCGATGCTGATCGTGATGTGATGCGTCTTCTCTGCGTCGGGCGAGCCGCGGCGTGTGGCGGGGAAAGCATATTGCTCGACGGCGGCCCGGACGCGCTCGGCGGCAATGAGCCCCTGCGCGTAATCCGCGTCGAGCAGAAATGCAGCAAATTCTTCGCCGCCGAAGCGCGACGCCACATCACCGGCGCGGAGTGAACGCTTGATGACTCTGCCGACGGCTTCCAGCGTCTCGCTGCCGATGAGATGGCCGTAGGTGTCGTTGACCCTCTTAAAGTGATCGATGTCCATCATCAGCACGCAAAAAGGGCGCGCCTCGATCTCGGCGCGCGCGGCCTCGCGGCGCAGTTCCGAGAAGAAAGACCTGCTGGTTAGTAGCCCGGTTAGCTCATCGTGCACGAGCAGGCGATGAATCTGTTGCTGAAATTCGCGGTCTATCTCGTCAAGCATGTCGAAGCGTAAGAGGTGCTCGCCGATCACAAGTTTGTCGCCGTCCTGCAAAATGGCCTCGGTAATGACCTGCCCGTTAAGGAGTGTGCCGTTGGTAGAACCCAGGTCGGTGATGCGATAGCGGGTTTCGCCCGAATCGGGATGATGCTCGGCCGTGATGCGCGCATGAAGGCGGGAGGCGCGCGCATCATTAACCCGCACGTCGGCTTCGAGTGCGCGTCCCAGGATCACTTCATCGCGCTCAAGCGGGATCGGCACGGCCAGGAGCTCGCCGCGCAGGAAGACGAGGGCCGGGCGGCGTTCGCCCGCGCGGCGCGGGAGTTCGGGAGTAGCCCCGCTCGGGCGCTCGCTCACCGTAGCATCTTCTTTACGGCGCTCGCTCACAATCTTTTAACCGCGGGTAAAGGGCCTGATAGATCCATGCTCTTGAGACCTGAGATTCGAAAAGAGGGCGGCCTGAGCCCGAACTTCTAACTTCAGATCGCGGATGGCAGGTTCAACAAACAGCCTGCGTAAGTTAAGCTGTAATTCATCGAACCCGATGCTGATGCGGCGCGCGGCATGGCACCTCCTAGCTACATATCTTAGCGCGCGGGCGGGCGCGGCGGCAATAACATTGTGCCACCGAGGTCCAATAATTCATAGTGATCGGCGGCCGGCGCCGCGCCAGGACGCTTGTCGCACCTGCATCTTGCTTCTATAATTAAAGTTTCTCGTCGCGACGTCACGTGTCTGGCGCGGGCGAGCGACGGAAGCGGCGTCCTTCCGGCGGTGATCGCACACGGGCGGGCGCTCTGCGTACACCGGTAAACTGTTTCTGAGGAGTAATTGACTTGAAGGAAGAAGCAACTGTGACATGTCCGTGGGCGGCCCAGGCTCGCTCGGTTGAGCGCGTGGCGGTAGCGCGGCTGCCGACAGAAATCGGTGAATTCAGGATCGCCGGTTACCGCTCGCTGACGAGCGACGAAGAGTTCGTTGTCCTGTTCAAAGGTGAGATGCGTCCTGAGATTCCCACGCTTGTGCGCATTCACTCCCAATGCCTGACGGGCGACGTGTTTGGCTCGACCAAATGCGACTGCGGGAGGCAGCTTCACCGTGCCATGGAGATGATCGAACAGGAGGGGCGCGGGGCCATTGTTTACCAGCATCAAGAGGGGCGCGGCATCGGCATCCTCAACAAGATTCGGGCCTACGCTCTGCAAGACGAAGGGGCCGATACGGTGGAGGCCAACGAGCGACTGGGTCTCGCCGTAGACCTGCGCGAGTACCGGCAATGCGCCGAAGTGCTGTTCGACATGGGCTTGTGCAAGGTGCGTGTTCTCTCTAACAACCCGTTGAAGCTGCGTGCGCTGGAGGAAGCCGGGCTGCGGATCCTCGAACGAGTCTCCATCGAGGTCGAGCCACCGGAATCGGCCACAAAATACTTGCAGACGAAGAAGAAGAAGATGGGTCACTTGCTTGAAACGATCGGCTAAACCCGCCGGAGACCCGGCCTATTAACGTCTCAGTGCTGATCAGCACAGGCCTATACTAAGGTATGAAGGCACTCACTCCACTGCGCGAAATATTCTATTGAATTGACGGGCAGTTGATACTACCCTTGAGCCCCCCGTCCTGTTAATTTCAGAAGCGGAAGATACAAAATGTGCTTTGTATCTTTCCTCCTACCAGACTTAAGCCTCCATTTACGGAATTTTGGACGAAAAACTCTCAAATCTTACCGTCCAACAGGCCGGTTTTTTACCCTAATTTATTGATTTTTACCCTAATTTATTGCAAACGTTCCCAATGATGCATTTGCAGAATTCCAGAAGGGGCGCGACGCGCTTTTGCTTAACAACACTGGTGAGGGCATATTGCACTTTGAAAATGCTGTAAAGCTTTATCCTAAATATTTGGAGGCGCTGCTGCTGCTCGGTACCGCCTACATGGACAATCGAGAGTGGGATAAGGCTGAGAGCACATTACGGCAAGTGTTGGTTGTTGAGCCAAAGACAACAGCCGCGCATTTCGCTTTAGGCGAGCTATATCTCCGGCAAAAGAAGTATTCAGAGGCGGAGAAAGAGATGCTGGCGGGTATCAAGCTCGATGCTAAGTCAGTGCGGGGACATTTTCTGCTGGGTCGGCTCTATTACGAACTGGGCGACCTTGCCAAAGCCGGGCCTCAGGTGGGCACAGCTCTGCGGTTGGATCCCAAAGTACGCCTTCATGCGCGAGCACCGGCAGGAGTTCCGCCTCTCGGCGATGTGCCGCGCCCTCGAGGTCAGTGCGGCAGGCTACTACGCTTGGCGCGCTCGCCAGCCGTCGGCGAGAGAGAAAGAGAATGAGCGGCTGGTCGAGCGGATCAAGGCGGCGCATGCGGCGAGCCGTGGCAACTATGGAAGTCCGAAGCTTCACGGATGCTTGCGACGTGACGGCGAGCGGGTCAGCCGCAAGCGGGTGGCGAGGTTGATGAAAGAGCAGGGCATGCGGGCGAAAAGGGTGAAGAAATCCCGCCGGACGACCGACTCGCGCCACTGCTTGCCGGTCGCCGACAACGTGTTGGCGCGCGACTTCAAGGCGGCGCGCCCGGACGCGGTCTGGGCTTCGGACATTACTTACATTTGGACGGACGAGGGCTGGCTCTATCTCGTCGTGTTTCTTGATCTTTTCTCGCGGTTAGTGGTCGGGTGGGCCGTGTCCGCCAGCCTGGAGACCGAGTTGGTCGAAGCGGCCTTCATCCAGGGGCAAGCCAGGCGAGGCGGCGCGGTCTCGCCGCTGGTGCACAGTGACCGCGGCAGTCAGTAGGCGAGTACGGCGTTCAAAGAGCGGCTGCTGGCGTGGGGCTGCCAGCAGAGCATGAGCCGTAAGGGTCACTGCTGGGACAACGCGGTCAGCGAAAGTTTCTTCGGCATTTTGAAGAACGAGTTGGTTCACCATGAACGATTCGGCACGCGGCAAGAGGCGAAGGATAAAATCTTCGATTACATCGAGGTGTTCTACAACCGGAGCCGGATCCACTCGGCGACAGACTACTTCGCGCCGGCGGAGTATGAAGCGCGCTACCGAGCGCAGTTGAAAGAGGCGGCGTGAGGCTCGAAG
>CAYLJO010000134.1:12567-16959 GCA_964383905.1 uncultured Blastocatellaceae bacterium | reverse complement strand
AAGCAGATGGCCCGCTATCGCCGGCGTTCCGTCGGGATGATCTTTCAGAATTTCAATCTCATTCCGACCATGACCGCTGCCGAAAACGTTCGCCTGGCGCTCGCTTTCGGCGGGCTGAGGGGTAAGTCCAGGGACGAGCGGGCGCAATTCCTGCTGGAGCGCGTCGGCCTCGCCGGCCGTCTCACCCATAAGCCCTCGGAGTTGTCCGGCGGTGAACAACAGCGCGTCGCCATCGCACGCGCGCTGGCGAACCGGCCGCGTGTTCTGCTTGCCGACGAGCCGACGGGAAATTTAGATTCGACGCGCGCCCAGGAGTTATTAGCCCTCCTGCGCGGGATGGTTGAGCAAGACAAACTTACTGTCTTGCTGGTCACGCACGATCGTGAGCTGGCCGCGCGCTTCGCCGCCCGTATCATTCTCATGAAAGACGGCCGCGTTATCTCGGATTCTGTTTGAGCAAAGCGCGCGACAGTAACGGCGCAAAGAGGTGATTGCTAACCTGGAACCTACCCCGCTTGCCGGGTAATTAACTGCGGATACATACATGCTCAAATATCACTTGATCGAGGCCTTCGCTATCGCACGGCTTGTCTGGCCTTTGATTCTGATTTTAGCGTATTGCGGCATTATCCTTGCCGGTTATTATTTTGTCTCGGACAAGCTCATTTTCCCGCCCCGACGCGCTACTTATACAGATACCGAACAGATATTGAAGTTGAAGACGGAAGACGGGGCGCAAATCTCTGCGATCTATATCCCGAACCCGGGGGCCACCTACACCATCCTGTTCAGCCACGGCAACGGCGAGGACCTCGGTACTGTTCTTCAGACTTTAAAGAAGTTCAACCGGATGGGGTTTGCCGCCTTTGCTTACGACTATCATGGTTATGGCACGAGTACGGGCACCCCTTCTGAGCGCAATACTTATCGTGATGTGGACGCGGCCTATAGCTATGTAACGAATGATCTGCGCATTTCCCCCGGCCGTGTAGTTGCTTATGGACGGTCGCTGGGTGGCGCGGTGGCGATCGACCTGGCAAGCCGAAAACCCGTTGCCGGTCTGGTCGTGGAGAGTTCCTTTGTCACAGCCTTTCGCGTCATGACACACTACCCCCTCTCCCCGCTCGACAAATTCCGAAGCATTTCCAAGATCAAACAGGCGCATTGTCCGGTGCTGGTCATCCACGGAAGGAGTGATGAATTGGTGCCGTTCTGGCACGGCGAAAGACTCTTTTCTGAGGCAAACAGGCCAAAGCAGTCGCTATGGGTAGATGGCGCCGGCCACAACGACCTTTTAAATGTTGCCGGTGATCAATATGATGAAGCGCTGCGGAGGTTCATCATCTTGCTCGACAAGACGCCCGTCGCGACAAACGGTAGGGCAGAACCTCTGCAGGCAGTCTGAGTTTAATTAAACGGTCGTCCAGCACCCTGCTCAGTTATGCGAGATCTTTTATCAGCTGTGAAAAAAGTATTGTGAGGTGATCCCATGTCTACAAACACTTCTCCCGTCATGACATTAGAGGCGTTACGATCTGTCCCGCTCTTCGCCTCCCTTGACGACCAGGCGGCGCGCGATTTGCGCGAGCTGCTGGTAGTGCGCGAGGTGTCCAGCGGAACCTCGCTTTTTCGATCCGGCGATAGAGGCGACGCAATGTACCTGATTGACAGCGGGCGCGTACGCATCAGTGTCGAGGACGCGGAGGGTGACAAAGTCATCCTCGCCGAACTGGCGGGCGGCGATTTCTTCGGTGAGATGGCGATTATCGACGGCAAGCCACGCTCAGCCGATGCGGTAGTAATCGAGGACGCGCGGTTGGCGATTCTTTCGCGCCAGGATTTTCTCTCGTTCGTGCGAAGCAATTCGGATGTTGCGTTGGAGATGCTCAGCGCCGTTTCGAACAGGCTGCGCCAAACAGACGAATTACTTCGCCAGCGCGTCTCCCGCAACGCCAATGAAGAAGAGGCAGCGCGTTCGACGCTGGCTGACCGGATGGCCGACCTGATCGCCGAGTTTGGCGGCAGTTGGAAGTTTATCGGCGCGGCGATCGGGTTCATCATACTCTGGATGATCTTAAATTCGTGGATGATGGCGAAGGGCTTCGACGAATACCCCTACGTCTTCCTTAACCTTGTGCTTGCCGTGCTCGCGGGTTTGCAAGCGCCCATCATCATGATGTCGCAGAACCGGCAGTCCGAGAAAGATCGTATCCGGGCAGACCTCGATTATCAGGTGAATTTGAAGAATGAATTGTCGCTCACCGAAGTTCTGCGCCGCCTCGACGTCCTCGAGAGCGAGCGACTGCCCAAGCTATTCGAAGAGCAAAATGCGCGCCTCACAAGAAAGGATGAATGATGAGCGCCGCAGCGATGAATGAAAGCAGCAAAGTTCTGCTTTTCACTCAGCGCTGCGGCGCTCATTGTTTAGTCAGTTCATATCTGGCTTTTTCCAGTTTTTCCACTTCCGCTAAATACTGATTCAGGTCAGTGGGCATAATCCTCACTCCCCTCTCTTAAGCCCCGTGGCACCTTATGAAAGCTTGCGCTGCAATTCAACAATCGCCTTTTTCGCAGCCAACCGCCTTTGAGCTGCATTCTGCTGCGCCAGTTTTTCTTCCAAAATTTCCTCTATGCCCGTCTTTACAGTGTCGAAATAATCCAAACACTCTTGCTCAGTCAAGCTGTGCACCTCTTTACTCATCATGCCGTAGAATGCACGATTCTCTACTAAAAATGATTGAAGGAAATGCTTTAACAGCAAGATTTTCTCATCCATCTTTGCCTGTTTGTATTGAGCTTCATCCCAGCCAGGCTCCTGTTGCGGTCTCTCACCTTAACAGCTTCACTGACTCTTGGTGAAAATAAAGAATAGCTATTCTGGTAAGTCGAAAATGCGTCTCATAAATAGCGCTTATCATGCGCCCCGTGTCCGCTCTACCTGTCGCGACGAGTCTTGCTGATTCCCGTGGCTTCAGTCGTCTTCAACGGCCCGCGCCACAACTTCATGAAAGCCTCAAGCGCTTCCCTATCAGTCGCAAACGACGCGATAGTAAACCGTGCGATGTAAACGCGATGATTATCCTCTCGCAGGGAGAGCGTCAAGGCACGTCCGTAGAGCTTCACGCCGATGTCGGAGCCTTCCAGCACCGATCCGAAGTCCGGCATCTGGTGAGAGCGGGTGTCCGATGCCCTTGCCGACCACATCGGCGACCACCAACCCGAGGTGACCATCGACAATGGGAATGAAGTCGAAGTAATCACACTAATGTGGTATGCGCTTACCCCCACAACAGTGGTGGAAAAAATACATTCTATCTCGTGATGCGCTTCCCGCTCTGATTGAGCATAGTGTAACCTGTCGGGAAAAACCAAAGCGGAACATCCCCGTCTCAACAGTAAAGCGGTTCTGAAAGGAGGATCACAAATGCCATACGTAACTGTCGGACAAGAAAACACCAGCAACATCGATCTCTACTACAAAGACTGGGGCTCAGGGCAGCCCATCGTGTTCAGCCATGGCTGGCCGCTCTCGGCGGACGATTGGGACGCGCAGATGCTCTTCTTTCTCGGCAAGGGTTTCCGTGTGATCGCCCACGACCGGCGAGGGCATGGCCGCTCCACCCAGACCGGCGATGGCCATGACATGGATCACTATGCCGACGACCTCGCGGCCTTGACCGCACATCTGGATTTGAAGAATGCCATACACGTTGGCCACTCCACCGGCGGCGGCGAAGTGGTGCATTATCTGGCGCGCCACGGCGAGAGCCGGGTGGCAAAGGCGGCGATTATCAGCGCGGTGCCGCCACTGATGGTGAAGACGGCGGCCAATCCCGGTGGGCTACCCAAAGAAGTCTTTGACGATTTTCAGGCGCAGGTCGCGACGAACCGCGCCCAATTCTATTATGACTTGCCGGCCGGGCCTTTTTATGGCTTCAACCGGCCTGGCGCGAAGGTCTCGCAGGGTGTGATCTGGAACTGGTGGCGTCAGGGCATGATGGGAGGTGCGAAGGCGCATTATGACGGCATCGTAGCCTTCTCGCAGACTGACTTCACCGAAGATCTGAAGAAGATCACGGTGCCGGTGCTGGTGATGCACGGCGAGGACGACCAGATAGTTCCGTTTGCAGATGCCGGACCGCTTTCCGCCAAGCTGCTTAAGAATGCTACGACAAAGTTCTATCCGGGCTTCCCGCATGGCATGCCGACAACAAACGCAGATCAAATCAATTCCGATCTGCTCGCTTTCATTAAAGGTCAAGCGAAAGCGGCGGCGTAACGACTAACTTACCCGGCCTTGTCTACGTGGCAGCGTATGCGCCGGAAGTGGGACAGTCCGCCAACGACGCGAGTTCTCCGTTCGGATGGACCGAAGGACAGAAACAGATTCGA
>CAYLJO010000134.1:0-12467 GCA_964383905.1 uncultured Blastocatellaceae bacterium | reverse complement strand
CGCCAACGACGCGAGTTCTCCGTTCGGATGGACCGAAGGACAGAAACAGATTCGAGTGGACGGGGAAAAGTTCGCGACGATAACCTCCGAAGGCATGCTGGGGTACATTGCGGAAGGACTGCCGATGGCGGAACGCAAACTTGCGCTCGCAGTTCAGGGGCAAAGCTACGGTCCGATGTTCGATGAAAAGCTGACGGTAGCGGCGTGGAAAAACAAGCCCACGTGGGCAATCGTCTCGGCAAAAGACCGGATGCTTCCTGTAGGGATGGAAGCAGCCGCCGCAAAAAGGATGGGCGCCGTAGTCACTACGCTGCCGACCTGCCACATGGTCATTTTGCAAGAGCCGGCAAAGGTCGCTGCGGTTATCGACGAGGCTGCAAGGACAGCTTTCGCCACATCTACAAGAACCTGACGCTTCCATTCTACGGATATAACCGGCCCGGCGCGCGAACTCTACGACAAAATGCTGGAACTGTATCCGGACCGCGTCAATCCGGGTTCGCTTTGGGGGGGCTGCCAACGCCGCCAAAGCATGATTTGCAAGACGCTGCGGGGTGACGTCGAGGAGGCCCAACATGATGGATGAGGTGGAATTCACATAGGCCCGCGCCTTCTACCCCGATCGAGCACTTGGTTTCAGATCGAGTATCGGCGTCCATCCCCGTGGCCGTGGGTGAAGTAGATGGTCGTGAGGTTCTTCTCGGCGGACGAGACCCAATCGGCGAGGGTGCGCCCGTGCTCAATGGTCATCCAAGCGTCGACAAGGACAGCGTCACGCTCGCCGCAGATGAGGGTCGACGACATCGGTGACCACGCCCGCCATCGAGCCAGCGGCAAGTCAAAATGACCGCGGGCGTTACCTATTACTGACGGTTTTTATGAATGGCAGAAGCAAGGGAATGCTAAAGTAAAAATCCCTTACCGTTTTGAATTGACCGATAAAGCACCCTTTGCCTTTGCCGGCCTGTGGCACGAAGAAAAGAATCAAGCAGGCACCTTTGAACCCAGGTGCGTCATTATCACCACCGAACCCAATGAGCTAGTCGCCAAAGTCCGCAGCCGTATGCCGGCTATAGCCGTATGCCGGCTATTTTGCCACCTCACCGCGAAACCGATTGGCTTGGCCCGAAGCAGCACACTACCGCGCTCATGCGCCTGCTTGATCCATACCCCGCGCACTTCATGAAACCCTACCGGTCTCTAGCTTAGTTGATTTGCCGTCACCCGGCAGCACACTCTACAATTCATCCGGTCTATTCTAAATTCAGTACTCGCAGGGCTTCATGATCCGGGCCATTTTATTTGATTTTAACGGCGTCATTATTAATGACGAACCGCTGCAACTGAACGCCTATCAAGATTCATTGCGCCCGGAAGGGATCACGCTCACCGAAAAGGATTATTACTCCGCGCTCGGCATGAACGATGAAACATTCGTCCGTACGGCATTTGAGCGCGCCGGAAAAACTTTAACCGATGATATTCTGCGTACAGTCATCGAGCGCAAGACGGAGTTGCATCGAAAATTGATTGCGGACGATCTGCCGCTCTTTCCGGGCGTTAAGACCTTTGTGAAGGCTGCATCGCGCCGCTATACGCTCGGACTCGTCAGCATGGCGCGTCGCGTCGAGATCGATCATGTGCTCGAACGGGTTCACCTTGATGGCACTTTTTCGGTCATCGTCAGCGCCGATGATGTGCGTGCTTGCAAGCCTAGTCCTGATTGCTGCCTGCGCGCTCTTGAGCTTTTAAACGAAGACCGTCGCACGAAGAGTCTCCCACCGATTTTGCCGGAAGAATGTCTGGTCATCGAAGATGCTCCGGCCGGCATTCAATCCGGCCGCGCCGCCGGAATGCGCACCCTCGGTGTCACGAATACCGTCGCTGAACGAGAACTGCGCGCAGCCGGCGCCGATGTCGTGACGGCCAGCCTGGCGGATTGGACTACGGATGCCGTGCATCATGTTTTCGATACGGAGTGGCGCTGATCGTATGACTCCGGCCGGCAAGCTCCGCGCAGGAACTGCGCCAATCCTTCGCAGAGGATGATGTACTATTTTTAATTCATCGTTTCGGCGTTCATCATTCATCCTTTTCTTATTATGAACTTCTTCGACATACTTTCGCTTTCTTTACGTAACCTGCGTGAGGCGAAGCTCCGCGCGGCGTTGACGACGATGGGCGTGATCGTCGGCGTCGCCGTCATTGTGACGATGGTCTCTTTCGGGTTGGGGTTGCAGCGCAATACGGTGACGCGTTTCAAAAGATTGGACTTGTTCAACGAGATCACAATCTTCGGTCGCACGATCTCCAGCCTCGTCGCGGCCGGACTCAATCGGCAGGCCGGCGGTGGGAGCCGCCCGCCGGAAGAGCGCCGCGGTCCGCGTCCCGACAAGAATCCCGAACGCTCGCTCGACGACAAAGCCATCGCGGAAATTGAACATATTCCGGGGGTCGCCACCGTTGAACCGAACATCTCCTTTACCGCTTATGTCCGCTCAAACAATCGTCCGCTGATGCAGTCAATCAGTGGCGCGCTGGTCCCCAACCCGGCCACGCGTTTCCAGGAGTTTGATGCCGGAACGATGATCAGCACCCCGGACGCCGGGGAGGCTGTGGTGACCGGAGATTTCGTACGCGACTTCGGGTATGAAAATCCGTCGGCCGCGATAGGCAAAACCATTGACCTGCTGGCGCCGCCCATACGGGGGAAAGAGGAAGATAATGAGCCATCGAACTTCTTTGGCATCCCTCTGGATGATGACACGCCCGGCAGCGCCCAATCCGCTGACGGGCTTGTCGCGCATTCCTTCCGCATCGTCGGTGTATTGAAGGATGCCGAGGGGGGCGCCAACCGTTTTCGTGGGCTGATGCCCGGCACAAACATCTACATCCCACTACGGGCCGCGCGTGTCTGGAGGGACGAGCACAGCGATAATTTAAGCCGGGTGGCTTTGCAACTGGCGCGCGCGAGCGGGGCACTCGGCGCGGGCGAGGGCGCCGGCTATGCCTCGGCCGTTGTTCGCGTGACCGACCCGGTCGTGCTGACGGACGTGCGGAAGCGCTTGACCGAACTCGGCTTCGGGAGTTTTTCCATTGTCGACCAGTTAGAACAATTGCGCACCGTCTTTCTGATCATGGATTCGGTGCTCGGACTGCTCGGCGGCATCTCCCTGCTCGTCGCTTCGTTCGGCATCGCCAACACTATGATCATGTCTATTCTTGAGCGCACACGAGAGATCGGCATCATGAAGGCTATCGGCGCGGAGGACGGCGAAATTAAACTTATTTTCTTTGTCGAAGCGGCGGTGATCGGTCTGGCGGGCGGCGTCGTTGGAACGCTCGCGGCGTGGGGGATAGATGCGTTAGCAAACCGCCTCGCCTATCGCTTCATCTTGAAACCGCAGGGCGCATCTTACGTGGATTTCTTCGCACTCCCGCCATATCTTTGGTTAGGCGCAATCCTGTTTGCGGTTTTCATTTCGATCGTCGCGGCCCTTTACCCCGCCTCGCGGGCGGCGCGCATCGATCCGGTGAGGGCGCTGAGGCATGATTGATATGAAGCCACTGGCAACGGCCGGCACCCGGATTAATTATTGAAGTGAAGCGCTCACGCGATAACGGTTTGATGCATGGGATCCGTAGCATCGGAATTGCGTAATGGCGCGCTCCTTAACGCCGGAACGCTTCCTCACGCACCCCCCGCCAGCGGTTTGCCACAACGATTGCAGAAACGCGCGGAAGCGTCCTTTTGGACCGCGCCGCATGACGCGCAGGTGAGGCCGACGCGCATGTTTGCGCCACAGACGGAACAGAAAGCGGACCCTACACTGGTGGCCGCGCCGCACGTGCCGCAGCGTCCGGGCATCGGCGGAACGTAGCCACCGGCTTTGCGTGCGATGTGCTCTTCGATGACCTTCCAGGCGTCTTCGGTGATCTTGTATTGCCAGTAGGCGCCGAGCGCGGGCAACGCCAGCAGCAGGCCGGAGGAGAGGATTACGGCCACGGCCGCCACCGCCGCCTTGTCAAACCATTTCTGCATGCCGATCTCGACGCGCGTGCCGCCGTGCTCCGGCGTCACTTTGATGGTCAGCGCCGAAGAGAGCCCGGTTAGGTCGCGTAAGGTACTCGATTTGCGCGCCTGCAACACAGTTGTTTGCGAAACCTGCATCGTCTGTACTTCATAATCCTCGTCAAATAGGCTGCGTAGCTCGGTCATGAGTTTAGCGACATCGGCTTCGACGCCGGGGTAATATCTGTTGTCCATGCTCTAGAAAATTCCTTTCATAGCGCGACCAGCGCGTGAAGCTTTTCGCCTGCCGACTATTTTACGAGGAGAAATGCGTGTCGGTTCCTAAAGTATTTATTAAGAATCTCAAAGGGGGAACCCTGATGTTCCCTCTCAGCAAGACGTGGGTGAACTGTGATATGCGAGCGTCGTTCACAATTATCCGGGATCATTGCTTCCTGGGTGATTGCAACTTGTCGGCTGCGGCGATGATTGACTGGGCATTTTCAATCGCCTGCTCAAGGGCATCACGTTCTTCGCCATCTGCGGCGCGCGCGCGCATCTCCACGAGCTGAGCAACAAAGCGTGTTGACGCGGCAGCCAGCATCCGCAGGGCTTTCGGGATCAGCGGGTTCTTCTCGTCGCGCATGCTAACATCATCTACGTTGGTGCTGGCCTCGTCGAGAATTTTAGCCACATCCCCCAGAAGTTCGGCGCGCGTACCCTTGGGCAGTTCCCCCCATTTCTCCACGTCCTTCTGCGCCTGCCTGGAAGCCGCCGCATTCGAATCCGTCAACAACAGCAGTCGCCGCTCGGCGGCCTTGATGAAGATGGCCGTCCGCTTGTCCAGTGTCTGGGCGTCACGCACGAGGTCTGCTTCCTGTGGAGTCAGGTGGTCGCGGGAGGGGGTGGTTCGTACGCGCGCCGGGGCCATGCCGGTCAGGCACGCCAGGATCAAGAATGCGGTGAACGCCCGATAGGATATTTGGAGCATCATGGATGTTTATCCTGTGAATCCGGGGAGGAGCTTTTGGGAGTGGCAGACGTATCTTTGGGCTCTTTCTCGTTTGAAGCCTTCTTATTGCTCGGATGGGCCTCCCCGCGAATGACCGTTTCGCCGTAAAAAGAGTTGAGCGCTTCGGTGCGAGCATTGCGAGCAAATTCGGCGATCGCCTTGACATGAACCGCGTACTCCGCGGGTGTCTCGCGGCGGATGGCTTCAAGGCGTGGCGCATGCGCCCGTAAAGTGAGTTCCAGGCGCCGGTAAAGATCACGTATCTTATTACCGCTCTTCCCCTGCTGGCCTAAAAAATTGAGCGCGTCTTCAATGAGACCCTCGTAGGTGCCGAGTTCGCCGGCGGCGGCATTGAATTGGCGTCGGGTGGTCAGCTCTTCGGCATGCCGGAGGCGAGTCGCCGCCAGTTCAAGGCTCAGGTGCGTGCGTGCTTTGATATCTTGCACCCCGGAGAGTTGTTCGCGTTCATCATGTGAAACAAACTTCATCGGCGGTGGCGCGGTTGCGAGTTGCGCCTCGGGATTATCCTGTCCCGGCACAACGGGGGTGAGGCAGACGGCAAACGCTAGAAGCGCGCAGCATCGTAAGAGAAATTTTCTGTATCGAGAGAGAGGATATCTCATTGGTCTTTGTCTACTCGCATTTAACGCTTAAGTGAATCTCATTATCACGAAACATGCAAGCTCATGGTTTCTGTTTTTTGCGCTTGACTCCCTCCCCGCGCCTGACTTGATTACGCAGGCTCGGCAACCGCAGGTTGATTTTCTCGATCTCCAGTTGGTTCTTCTGCGCATCGGCACGCGCCAGGAATGTTTCGTAGGCGGCGAGGGCCTCCGGGTACTCGCCGAGGAAATCGTGCGCGGTCGCGATGAAAAAATAGGCGACTGTCAGGTCGGGCTTCGCTTTAAGGAGCCACTCGTATTCAGGAATCGCTTCCGCGAACTGCTTTGACTCGTAAAGCGCGGTTGCCAGATTGGCGTGGGCCGCATAAGTATCAGGAGCGGCAGCGATGACGCGCCGCAGGATCATCGCCGCTTCGGTAAAACGCCTTGCCTGCACTAAAGCCGCCGCATACCCGGTCGCATAAGCCGCGTCGCGCGGCTCGACCTCGGCGGCGCGGCGATAATAGTCCAGCGAGCGCGGCGGGTCCACGGTGCGGTAGGAAGCGCCGAGACGCGCGAGCAGCGCCGCATTGCGGGGATTGCGCCCCTGCAATTTCTCAAGCGCGACACGCGCCTTCACCGGATCCTCACTATTGGCAGCTTCAATCTCGTCGGGTGTGCCGATCACACCGTTTGCGCCTTCGGCTGGCGCCCCGGCTGTTTCACTCGGGCCAAGGCTTTGCCTGATGCGGTGCGCTTCGTCCGCCCTCCCCGCCTTATCGTAAAATCGTGCCAGGGTGAGAGAGATGTTTTTATCCGTGGGCCTGATACGCAGAGCCGCCTGAAGGTCGTTGATGGCATGTTCGTAGTCGCCAGCTTCAGCCCTTAAGTCCGCGCGCTCTTCGAGCGCCGGCAGGTTATCGGGTTGCATTTGCAGGGCGCGGTCAAGACTTACCGCGGCCTCCGCTTTAGCCCCGGCGGCGTGCTCGGCCACACCGCGTACCACCCATGCCGATGCGGTGGCCTCTTTATCGTCCGTCGCGCGTCGCGCGAGGGCTAACGCTTCGCGCGTGTCGCCGGCGCGTAGGCGCAGCCGGGCGAGGGCGTCGAGCGTTACGTAACTCCTGGCATCGAGCTCGAGTGCGCGGCGCAGGAGTGGTTCGGCTTCACTTTCGCGGTTGACGGTGATGAGAAGTGTGGCCAGGGCGGTGTAGGGTAACGCCCAGTCTTTGCGCAGTGCGATGGCACGACGATAGGCTTTTTCAGCCTCCGGCAGACGGTTGAGGGCGACAAGCGCTGCGCCGCGCTGAAGCTCGGCTTCAGGGAATTCCGGGCGCAACTTAATCGCTCCTTCATAAAACTCGAGCGCTAGTTTGAGATCGCCGCGGGCGTGCGCCTCCTGCCCGCGCTCGAATAGCTTAACGGGATCGCTTGCGTCATCGCCGAACGCTTCGTCCGTTTGGGCGAGAGCACTGGCGGCGCAGAGAAGTGTGAGTGAGAGCGCAGAGGCGTAGAGGATGGCACGAGTGCGAAAGCGAAAAACCATGGCGAACAACTGCCGGCGCAAAAAACGGATTGTTCCAAGATAAGCGAAAAACTCCGGGGAGAACCTAATTTTAGCATGCGCCTTTACACTGCGTCCATGAGCTTATCATCGGGGTCGCGAGAGGGAAGAGTTTAATGTTTAGCTTAACCCTTTACTTCTTTCGGCATCTCTACCTTAGGCTTTGAAGTGGGTTGCGCGGGAGTAAAGGCATGGGATAACATGCGCCACATAATAAGATGCGATCCCCATATAGGTTGAATTGAGAGTCCTGGAGCGAGCGCGTTCGTTCGCCTTGATGCAGGGAAATAAGGGCCATGAAGAATAGTTTGGTTGAAGCGCAAATGATGGAGCAAAAGGAGCAAGCGGCGGCCCATATCCCCGCCGAGTCTGAAACAAAGGAGCGGCAACTGCGCGCTCTGTTTCGCGAGATGAAATCCGTGCTGGTAGCATTTTCCGGCGGAGTCGACAGCACATACGTCGCTTTGATCGCGACCGAGGAGTTAGGCCTGCGCTCCCTGTGCGTCACCGGAGAATCGGCGAGCCTGGCCCATTATCAGCGCGAGGAGACGATTCGTCTTGTCGAGCAATTCGGTTTTCATCAGGAATTTATTCGGACGGAGGAACTGAACGATCCGCGTTATCAGGCCAATGCGCCCGACCGCTGTTACTTCTGCAAGACTGAGCTCTACGGCAAACTCGGGCCGCTCGCGCGCGAGCGTGAGTTGGCACATGTGGTTGATGGCTCAACGACGGATGATTTAGGAGATTATCGTCCCGGCCGCGCGGCCGCCGGTGAGCACAGTGTGCGCAGTCCGCTCGTCGAGGTCGGGATGAGCAAGCGCGAAGTCCGGGAGTTGAGCCGACGCGCGGGGCTCCCGACCTGGGATAAGCCCGCGAGTCCCTGCCTTTCCTCGCGCATCGCCTACGGCACGCCCGTGACTATCGAGCGGCTTGCCACGGTTGATCGTGGTGAAGAAATTATGCGTGCGATGGGCTTTCGCGAGTTTCGCGTGCGCCATCACGACAATCTGGTGCGGCTGGAGGTCGCACCGGCAGAAATGGATCGCGTGCTGCGCCGCGGAGTCATAGATGAACTGGAGCGGCGCTTCCGCGCGCTCGGTTTCCATTACGTGACGCTGGATTTACGCGGTTACCGCACCGGCGCGATGAATGAGATCTTAAGAAGTAAACAATAATGAGTCATCGGTAATCGGCTGTGGGCTTTCAACCGGCTGCTAATTGCTGACTGCTGATTGTGGAGACGATCATGGCTTATGTAATGGCGGATGATGTGCGGCATTTCAAGGAAGATAATCCGTTTGAGTCGATGATGGAGCGCTTCGACCGTGCCGCTCAATTGCTTGATCTCGACCCCGATTTGTATGCAGTCATGCGAGTGCCGAACCGCGAGTTGAAGGTTTATATCCCGACGCGCATGGATTCAGGCCGTATTGAGGTCTTTGAAGGTTTTCGCGTCCAGCACAACTTTGCGCGCGGCCCGGCCAAAGGCGGGATCCGTTACGCGCCGGACGTGTCGATCGACGAGGTGAGAGCGCTGGCGGCGTGGATGACCTGGAAATGCGCCGTCGTCAATGTGCCGTTCGGGGGGGCGAAAGGCGGAATCATCTGTGATCCGACCCAAATGTCGATGGGCGAGCTCGAGCGCATGACGCGTCGCTACGCCGCCGAACTGCTCGACTTTATCGGGCCGGAAAAGGACGTGCCGGCGCCCGATATGAATACCAACGAGCAAACCATGGCGTGGATTATGGATACATATTCCATGCACGCGCGTCACACCGTCACGGCGGTCGTGACAGGCAAGCCAATAGATTTGGGCGGCTCTTCCGGGCGGCGCGAAGCGACCGGGCGTGGACTCCTCTTTGTCATCAATGAGGCGATTAAACGATTCAGGATGACGCCGGCGGGGACGCGCGTCGTGGTTCAGGGCTCGGGCAACGTCGGCGGCATCGCCGCGCGCCTGCTGCACGAGGCGGGCTACAAAGTGGTCGGCATCTCGGATATTCACGGCGGAATTTACAACCCGAATGGCGTAGATATTCATGAAGCTCTGACGCATCTACAGCGGACGCGCTCATTCGAGGGCTACGAAGGTGTCGAGCGCGTCAGCAATCAGGAATTGCTTGAGCTCGATTGCGATGTGCTGATACCCGCCGCGACCGAAAACCAGATCACATCGCACAACGCCGACAATCTCAAGTGTCGCGTGCTGGCCGAAGGGGCCAACGGGCCGACCACCGCCGCCGCCGATAAAATCCTGCATCAAAAGGGCATTTTCGTCATCCCGGACATCCTGGCCAACGCCGGTGGCGTGACCGTCTCCTATTTTGAGTGGGTGCAGGATCGCATGGGCTACTTCTGGCGGGAGGATGTCGTTAACCAGCGGCTTCAGGATACTATGGTCGCCAGTTTTAACGACCTCTGCCGGTACGCCGATGCGCATTCAGTCGACACCCGGACGGCTGCCTATATGCTGGCCATTGACCGGGTCGCCTACGATACGCGCATGCGCGGCATATACGCGTGACGAAAAAAACATCTTTTGATTTCGCGCTAAGTTATGAAAAAGTCTTGATTTCCGCTCCAATGTGGAGTATGGTCTCGCGTGATTCGGCTAACGGGGGCAAAGTGTAACAGTTTTAGGAAAACACGAAGCCGTGCCGTCTGGATCGTTGACACGGGGGCAACTGTTCTCGTATAAACAGTGGCGCATCAGATCCAAAAGAAAGAACAGTCGGGAGGCGCATAAGGTAGGTTTAGCGCCCACAGCGGGCAACTGAGTTGCCCGGCTCCTCTCGCTGCTCCGCTCCATCTACGGGTCGAGGGCGGTAGCAGTTTCGCTTTAACTTTTTCGTTGAACGCTTGTAGTTGGAGCGTCCGCGCCCCGCAAGAGTCGGGAGAGCGCGCGATGTCTGTGATGAACAGCCAGATGCAAATAGAAAGACATCCGCCCAACCCGCGGCCTTGCCAGCACGGCCGTCCATTTCGCAAAATTTCTATACTCATTTCGCAGGAGGAATGCGATGAGACTCGCGAGAAGAGCGCTTTTCGCTGCGCTCGCCATGTTGATGCTGTGTGCCGCAGCCTCAGCCCAAACTTTAAGGCCGGCGGACGATCCGCGGAACCTGTCTCCGGCCGTAGGCACAGGCGGTCCCGTTGCCGGACCGACCGGACTTTTTACTATCTATGATGGGCAAACTCTGCGCCGCGGCGAGTTTACCTTCAGTTTCGCTTTCAGCGACTATCACCGTGACCCCGGTAACGTCCACTTTCAAGACATACCGGCCAGCTTTAACGTCGGTCTCACCGACCACCTTGAGTTCTTCTTCAACACTCAAGCTTACCGGGGCATCAAGGTTGATAACCCACAGAATTTATCGAGCTTCTACCTGCCGAACTCGCAGCTCCGCTTTTCGGCCGGCCAGTTGGGCAGCGGCGCGGCCATTATCCTGGCCCCGAGCGGGCCCAATGTGGGCTCGTTAGCCGGGGCCGGAGCTGTCTTCCGCCCGGCATTCAACCAGCCGTTTGTCCAGTTCCCGTTTGTCGGCGGATCAGCCGGTACTTTCGGGGTAGGTCCTGGCGCGGCGGGGACACTCTTTGGCTTCCCTGGATTCTCAGCCAATTTAGGCCCGGCCGTGGTGACGGGCGGCACCGGCTTCTCGCGCCGCAACTTCGGCGGGGCCGCCAACTTCCCCGGGATCGGCTCAGTTTTCGGGAGCATCCTGCCGGGCATCGTGCTGGCTACCTCGACGCTTCCGGCGACCGCGCTGACACTGCCGATCACCGTCCCGGTGACTTTTACCACCGCGCCGACCTATTTGCCGGACGCCCCGTTTATTAACCGGCTCTACGGTGAGTCATCCTTCGGCAGCTTTGTCGCGGGCGCCAAGATTCGCTTCACGGGGCCGCACAACCCGTTCGGCTTCGGCATCATGCCGTTTTACCGCTTCTATAAGAATAGAGGCGCGAACGATCTTAGTGACTTTAACAATTTACAGCGCGGGGCGAGCCCGGGTGGCAACCTCGGCGACTTTGGGCTGACGATATTCCTGGATGGCCGCCTGACCAAACATGCCAACCTTTCGGTCAACGGCACGTACATCATTAACAGCAATCCGAAAAGCAACGCATTAGGCGGCGGCAATGTAACACTGCTCGACCGTCCGAATGAATTCATTACCGGCGTTGGCTTTGACTTCCCGATCAACCCGCACCTCCAGCCGATTGCCGAATTACTGACAACGCAATATGTCGGCAGTCGCACGCCGAATGCGTTCGAGAACAGCCCGGTGGATTTTGTTGGCGGCGCGAAGATCTACCCGCGGCGGTGGTTGGGGATTGGTCTGGCATACCGCCGCCATATCAACTACCAGCGCCGCTTTAACACCACCTCTTTCAATCAGGGCGTCAACCAACTGAGCGGTGTTAATGTACCGGGTCGGGGCGTGGTAGTGGTCCCGGGGACCTCGGTGGCGGTGACCAGTGGCGGGCTGCCGTTGGGCTTCATCCCGTCGGATGATCCGAACGGATTTATCGGTCAGGTCTGGTTCGGCCACCGCAATGCGCGTGCGCCGACAGTCCTGCCGAACCAGCCGCCGGTCATTAGCTCGTTTACGGCTTCGGCGACGACGATTAGCGTGCCCGCGACCTGTACACCACCGGCGATTCCGGATCCGGCATGCACACCTACCAGTCCATCGCAAGTGACGCTGACGACCAGTGCCAGCGATCCGGATGGCGATACGTTGCTCTATACCTATAGCACCACCGGCGGGCGCGTCACCGGCACCGGACCGACTGTGACTTGGGATCTTTCCGGCGTCTCGGCTGGCACCTATACGGCGACCGTGGAAGTTGACGACGGCTGCGGCTGCGTGGCCTTCTCTTCGACCACCGTCACCGTCAATGCGTGTGGGTGCATTGCGCCGCCGTGTCCGAATATCAAGGTTAGCTGCCCGGATACCGTGCAGGTAGGCGCACCAATCACCTTCACCGCAACTGTCGAGGGTGGCGCTGCTGTGACTCCGACTTACAACTGGTCGGTGTCCGCCGGCACAATCACCAGCGGCCAGGGTACGCCGTCCATTACGGTTGACAGCACCGGACTTGGTGGTCAGACCGTGACGGCGACAGTGGAGCTTGGCGGTCTCGACCCGTCATGCGGTAAGACAGCTTCCTGTTCAACCGCGGTTACTCCCGGGGCTGCAGTACCTCGCTTGATTGACGAGTACGGCAACATCAGATTCAACGATGAGAAAGCACGTCTCGACAACT
>CAYLJO010000133.1:0-16985 GCA_964383905.1 uncultured Blastocatellaceae bacterium | reverse complement strand
GTTCCTCTGCATCAAGGGCCGCTTCGGCCACCCCTTCGTCAACCATGAGGCGCGCTTGCGCACGCCGCTGATCCGCTACAAAAAGGGCGGCAAGCTGATCCCCGCAACGTGGGACGAAGCCGTTAAGTATGTGGCCGCCAAATTGGATGCGATCGCGGAGAGTCATGGCGCATCCTCGATCGGGGTGGTCGGTAGCCCGCGTTTGACCAACGAAGCGCTCTACGTGCTCCGCAAATTCGCCAACGAGGTGGTCGGCACAGAGAATTACACGGCGGCGGATGCGTTCGATCTGTCATCCTTCTTCGAGAACCTCGGCGGGCAACTTGCCACGCACCGCGATATCCGCTACGCCAAAACCATCCTGCTGATCGGCGGCGAGCCCGAAGAGCTACAGCCGCTAACCGGCAAACAGATCCGGCAGGCCGTGCGCAACGGCGGGGCCAAACTTCTCATTATCAACAGTGTTCCGATCCGCCTAAAGCAGCAGGCGGCGCAATTCGTACACATCAGGCCGGGCACTGGAGACGCGGCGGCACTCGCTCTCGTGGACAAAGCGAGCAATGAGCTGGCGGCGCACAAAATGGGTGTCGACGTGAGCGAGCTTGAGGCCCTGCGCAAGACAATCGACGGCACTCAGGGTGATCTCGTCGTCATGTTTGGCGGCGAGTTGAGTCCGGCCGCGCAAGCGATCGTCGCCCAGCTTCCCTACGCACTGGCGGCAGGCGGCAGGCGCATTCTGCTGCACCCGTTGCCGCTCTTTAACAACAGCATCGGCGCGCACGACATGGGCCTGATGAAAGGCGCCCGCGACGCCTCCCGTATGCTTGACGCGGCGGGTGAGGCGGTTCGCGCAATGTACGTCGCGGGCAGCTTGCTGCCTGGTCAGTTGAGCGGGCGTGAAGAGAAGCTGGCGAAGCTCGACTTCCTGGTCGTCCAGGAGCTTTTTGAGACGGAAACGACCGCCGCTGCCGACGTGGTTCTGCCGGCCGCATCGTTTGCCGAGACAGACGGGACATTCACGAACAACGGCGGCCTTGTACAGCGGGTGCGCCAGTCAATCCCGCCTGTCTACCAGTCGAAGCAGGACTGGATGATTACGGCGCAACTGGCCAAAGCACTCGACGCCGATTTGGGCTTCCAGATGTCGGCCTCCGCCATCTTTAAAGAGATCGCCGAGCGCGTCCCGGCGTACGCGGGCCTGCGCTACCCGCTCCTGAAAGATGAGTCGAAGCCGGTGCAGGTCAAGCATGCGACCGCCGAAAAGCGCGACCTGTCCGAGGAGATGAAAGATCTGCGCCAGAGGGTCGAGGGTTTGGGCGGGACGGCGGAAAAGATCGAGGGCACGCCGGAAGTCGGTCACGAGCTATTTCGCATCGGCACGCTCACGGACAAGGTCCCACAGTTCCACCTGCTGGCGGCGGGAAATCCGGAGCCTCCGACCGTGGAGATTTCACCTCTTTATCAGATCACGATTGATGCGAATTTGGGTCGGGCGGAGGCCGTGGCGGGAGATTGAGAGCTTTCCATTGGCGATTGTCGGCCTGAGATTTTGAGGCCCCAAATCGCACGTCTCAGATTTTTTTATCGAAGACCGCATTTCTAAGGTCGAAAATTGGCCATGGATTGGAATAATCTTTTCGTCGAAGCGGGCTTGAAATTGGTGGGCATCATGATGGCCTTTACGGTGGTACTGGTCATTGTTGCCTACACGGTGCTGGCCGAGCGGCGCGTCCTCGGCTTTATCCAGGGACGCTTGGGCCCGAACCGGGTCGGCTACGGCGGCATGCTTCAGCCCTTAGCCGACCTGCTCAAGTTCATTTTTAAAGAGGACATTGTTCCCGATAAATCGACACGGTTCGTCTATTTCCTCGCGCCGGTGATCGCGATTACGGCGGCGTTAATGACGATCATCGTGTACCCCTTCGGGCCGGAGATAAACCTCCCCGTCATCGGCCCGACGAGACTTGTGGTGGCGCGTTTTGACGTCGCCCTGCTTTACGTGCTCGGCATCACATCCGTCGGCGTCTACGGGATTGCGCTCGCCGGGTGGTCGTCCAATAACAAATATAGCCTGATGGGCGGCCTGCGCTCGTCGGCGCAAATGATCTCCTACGAGCTTTCGCTCGGGTTGTCCCTGATCGGCGTAATTCTCATGGCGGGGACGCTTGATCTTTACAGCATTGTCGAGAAGCAAAGCGGGTGGTACGGGTTGAAGTGGTACATTGTCCCCCAGTTCCTGGGATTCCTCGTCTACCTGATCTCGGCCATCGCCGAAACGAATCGTGTCCCGTTCGATCTGCCGGAAGCGGAGACCGAGCTTGTCGCCGGCTTTCATACGGAGTACAGCGCGATGAAGTTTGCGCTCTTCTTCATGGCCGAATACGTCAACATGTTCACGGTCTCGATGCTGGCCACGACCCTTTTTCTCGGCGGCTGGAATGGGCCGGGCGTGGCGACGCTGCCCCTGTTAGGCGTCTTCTACTTTTTAGGCAAGGTAATCTTTTTCCTGTTTCTTTACATCTGGCTGCGCGGCACGCTCCCGCGCTTTCGCTTCGATCAGTTGATGAGCTTCGGGTGGAAGTTTTTGCTGCCGGTCACCATTCTAAATATTATTTTGACGGCGACGCTCCAGGTACTTGGAGTCTACGACGCGATCGGCTACAAGTAATTAGAACAGGCGTCGATTTTCAGCGCATTCAAAGAACGGCGCTAAATCGTTGAGATCTTGATGATCACCGGTCTTCTTTTCATACTCTTCGCCGGCCTGGCAATCGGCTGCGCGCTCTCGCTGGTGGCGCAGCGTAATCCGCTTTACGGCGCGATTTCGCTGATCGGCGTCTTTATCGCGCTGGCGGCCCTTTACATGACGCTCGCCGCCCCGTTCATCGCCGCCGTCCAGGTGATTGTCTACGCCGGCGCGATTATGGTGCTCGTCGTCTTTGTGATCATGCTTCTGAACGTCGAAGAGGAGGAACGGCGGCGGGCACGCCTCCGTTTTCTGGTTCCCGCGGCCATCGTGCTGGCGGCCGTTCTGATCGGGGAGGCGGCGTTCATCTTCTACTTTGTTCAGCAGGCCACATCCGGCGTCACGCAGGACTTGAGCGCTTCGGACGTCGGGCTCACTTCGCAGATCGGCACGGGGCTTTTTACGCAATACCTTTTACCGTTTGAAATCACGTCGGTCTTACTACTGATGGCGATTGTCGGGGCGATGACACTGGCGCGCCGCGCCGCGATTTTGTCGCCGGGGGCGCGCGTCGTCCCCGGCATGCAGATCCTCGCCAAAGATATTATTAATCCGCGTGCTGTCGGCGGTGCCGACCCGATCGTCACGAACACGGTCGAAGAGGCCGAGCGCCTGATGGGGGTAAAAGAGACAGGCGACGACAGAGGCTGAGGCAATCTATGGTTCCGCAACTTCATTGGTATCTGGCACTCTCCGCCATCCTTTTCACCATCGGCGTGACTGGCGTGATCATTAAACGAAACGCCATCTCAATGTTCATGTGCATCGAGCTGATGCTCAACGCCGTCAATCTCACGTTCGTGGCTTTCTCCAGTTTCTTTCGTGATGTCTCCGGCCAGCTCTTCGTTTTTATTGTCATGACGGTCGCGGCGGCCGAGGCGGCGGTCGGCCTCGGCATTATCATCGCCATCTTCCGCAACCGCGAATCGCTGGATGTTGACGACGCCAGCATTTTAAAACTTTAAACTTCTAAGAGCGTACGCGATGAACAGTTCTCTTACCGGCAGCCCGCTTTTCCTGATCATATTTGCGCCGCTCGCGGGCGCGGCGATCAACTGGCTCGTCGGTCGCCGGATTCGCAGCGAAGCCTTCATCGGTGTGGTGGCATGCACGGCGGTCGCCGTCTCAACCGTCGTCGCTTTTATCATCGCCATCAAACCGGGCGGCGCGCTTCATCTGGGCGAGCCCAATGTCACCACCCCGGTCCTTAATCAGCTTTGGACGTGGATCGAGGTCGGGCGCTTCCGCGCGGACTTCGGTCTGGCGATGGACCGTCTGAGCGGTGTTTACACGCTCTTCGTGACTTTCGTCGGGCTCTTGATCCACATCTTTGCGATCGGGTACATGCACGGTGACAGCGGATTCTACCGCTTCTTCGCCTACCTCAACCTGTTCATGTTCTCGATGCTGACGCTGGTGCTGGCCGATAATTTTCTTTTGATGTTTGTCGGCTGGGAAGGCGTGGGCCTCTGCTCCTACCTCCTGATCGGCTATTACATCGATCGCGAAGAGGCGGGCGCGGCGGCGAAGAAGGCTTTCGTCGCCAACCGGGTCGGCGATTGGGGCGTCGTCATCGGCATCCTGCTCGTCTTCTCCGTCACCGGCTCGATCAGCTTCTTTGACAAGACTGTCAACGGGGTCGCGGTGACCAGCGCGCTCGGACGGATCGCCGCGATGGCGCCAGATCCGTTCACGGCGAAAGCCCTCGTCGCGGGCGGTGTCACGTCAATCGCGATACTTCTGTTCATCGGCGCGACCGGAAAGAGCGCACAGATACCTCTGTTCGTGTGGCTGCCGGACGCGATGGCCGGTCCGACCCCCGTTTCCGCTTTGATTCACGCCGCGACCATGGTGACGGCGGGCGTTTATATGATCGCGCGCTGCTCCGCGATCTACACACACGCCCCGTTCGCCATGTTCATCGTCGCCGTCATCGGGGCTGCCACCGCCCTTTTCGCGGCAACCATCGGTCTCGCGCAAAACGACATTAAGAAGGTTCTGGCTTATTCCACGATCTCGCAGCTCGGCTACATGGTGCTGGCCTGCGGCGTCGGGGCGTTTGTCGCCGCGATATTTCATGTGATGACGCACGCTTTTTTCAAAGCACTGCTGTTCCTGGGCGCCGGTTCCGTCATCCACGGCATGCATCATGAGCAGGACATGCGGCGCATGGGCGGCCTGCGCAAATATATGCCGGTCACATTTGTGACCATGATCATGGGCTGGCTCGCCATCTGCGGTGTTCCATTCTGGGCCGGTTTCTTTTCCAAGGATGAGATCCTCTGGAAGACCTGGAGCACAGCGGTCGCCGGCTATCCGGCCTGGTTGGGCAAAGCCTTGTGGTTTGTCGGCGCGGTGACGGCGCTACTGACGGCCGTCTATATGACGCGGCTGATGGTGATGACCTTCTGGGGCCGGGAGAGATTCCTTGAAGCGGACGCGGGCGGGCAGGCCGACGAAGCCCACGCGCACGCTTTTGCCGAAGGCGCTAAGCCACATGACGCGCGGACGGCGTCTGCCGGCGATCGTCCGAAACATCAACCCGGCGCGCACGCTTCAGACGAGAGCGCCCGGGATGAGAACCCGCACCACCACGGCCCGCACATCCCGCACGAATCCCCGTGGGTCATGACCGTCCCACTCATCGTGCTCGCCATTCTTTCCACGCTCGGCGGGCTTGTCGGGGTGCCTTATGCGTTGAGCGGCGGGTATTTACCGAACTATTTCCAGTCCACCCTCGAACCGGTCTTCGAGCATGTCCCGGAAAATGGTGAGCGGGTCCGCGGTGAACAAAAAGCGGGCGAGGCACGCTTGCCGTCTCCGATGCCGTGGCCGGTCGAGGGTGCGGCGCCATTATCCGTCGGCGAGGGCTCACGGCACGAGCCCGTCGCCGAGCGCGTGCCCACCGCGGAAGAAGTATCGATGGAAAGGCTGTTTGCCGGCATATCTATTCTTATTGCTCTGACCGGCATTGGCATTGGATGGGTACTGTTCCAGAGGAGGCCGCTCCTCGAAATGCCGACCCTGCTTGAAAACAAGTACTACGTTGATGAGATTTACGATGCGACGATCATTAACCCGATTGTGGTTATATCGCGCGAAGGTCTGTGGCGAGGTTTTGACCTCGGCGTGATTGACGGCATCGTCAACGGACTCGGGAGAGGCATCACGGAGATCAGCTCGGTGGTGCGTTACCTCCAGATCGGTTTCGTGCGCAGCTACGCCGCCATTATTCTGCTCGGCGCGCTCGGCCTGATCGGTTACTTTGCTTATTACTTTGCTTACCTCGCCAGGTGATTAACAGGCATTTGTTAGAAAGATTGTATGCCGCCATCTCTGCTCACAATTCTGATTCTTCTGCCGGTGGTTGGGGCGCTGGCGAGCGTCGGCTACCATGTCCTCTCCGGTCGGAGCGAAACCGCCGACGGCCGTGAGACCAGTGCGCGCTGGATCGCCCTCCTGTTCTCGCTGGCGACTTTTGTCCTTTCGCTACTTCTCTTGAGCGGCTTCGGCGGAAGTACCTCCGCTTTTCGCTTTGAGCAGAACGTGATGTGGATCGGCGCTATCGGCGCCCGCTACCACCTCGGCGTTGACGGCATCAGCCTGTGGCTGGTGCTGCTGACAACACTGCTCGTGCCGATATCAATTCTCTCCAGTTGGCGGGCCATCGAGAAGCGCACGCTATCGTTCTACGTCTTCATGCTGCTCATGGAGGCGGCGATGATCGGCGTCTTCGTCGCCCTCGACCTGCTCCTGTTCTACCTCTTTTTCGAGGCATCGCTGGTGCCGATGTTTTTCCTGATCGGCATCTGGGGCGGGCAGCGGCGCATCTATGCGGCGACAAAGTTTTTCATCTACACCGCGGTCGGCAGCCTCCTGATGCTCGTCGGCATCATCGTGCTCTACTATATTTTCGGCTCGTTCGACTACGTCACGATCCTCAACGGGATGCGCGCCCTAACGAACCCGCTCGCGCAGCATCCGAATTGGGAGTTCTGGCTGTTTCTCGCCTTTGCTTTTGCGTTCTCGATCAAGGTTCCGATCTTCCCACTGCACACCTGGCTGCCGGACGCGCATACGGAAGCTCCGACAGCAGGGTCCGTGATCCTCGCCGGTGTGCTTCTGAAGATGGGTACTTATGGGCTTTTGCGCTTCAACCTCGCGTTTTTCCCTACGATGTCCCGTTATTTTGCGCCGATGATGATTACGCTCGCGATCATCGGCATTATCTACGGCGCGCTGGTGGCGATGGTGCAGCCGGACGTGAAGCGGCTCGTCGCGTATTCGTCCGTCAGCCACATGGGGTTCGTCGTGCTTGGACTGTTCTCATTTACCGAGCAGGGAATGCAGGGCGCCCTCTACCAGATGCTCAACCATGGCGTTTCGACCGGCGCACTCTTCCTCTTTGTCGGCATGATCTACGAGCGACGGCATACACGAATGATCGGCGACTTCGGTGGTCTCGCGCACTCGATGCCCTGGTTCTCCGCGTTCTTCGTGATCGCGTCCCTTTCGTCGATGGCCCTTCCGTTTCTTAACGGGTTTGTCGGCGAGTTTCTGATCCTCATCGGGAGCTGGACTTCCGATTCGATCAGGCATCCATGGATCGCTACGATGCTGGCGGGAACCGGCATGATCTTTGCGGCGGTTTACCTCTTATGGATGCTGCAGCGCGTCGTCTTCGGCCGCCTCACGAATCCTGAGAACGCGCATCTCAGTGACCTGAATGCGCGCGAGATCGGCCTGGCGGTGCCGCTACTTGTGCTGATGCTATTCATGGGCGTTTACCCGCGCCCGTTTCTGGATCGTTCGCACGGAAGCGTGGAAGCGGTGCGCGCCCGCGTCGTCGCGCCACAGGCTGGAGGCTCTGTCGCCTCCGCCGGGATCGGCAGAGATATTTCGCGATAAGGTTCTTATGATGAAGAAACTGCTCCTGCTGTTCTGTATAACTTTAATGTATGGCACGGCGCTTACCACTGCGTCTGCGCAGCAAGCTCAATCAGGGAATGCGGAAGAGACAAACTATCTCAAACTAAAAAGCATCGACGGCCAGACCTACGACCTGACGCAAATGCGTGGCAAGGTGTTGCTGGTCTCTTTTGGCGCGACCTGGTGCCAGCCCTGCGACGAAGAATTACACACGCTCGAACAGTTGAAAAAAGAGTATCAAAAGAGGCCCGTGACATTCCTGTGGGTGAGCATTGAGAGGGAAGATGAGGTTTCGGCGGATCGGCTGCGCGCCTTTGCCAAGTCGCACAAGCTGACGTTTCCCGTCCTGCGCGACCCGTACAAGTGGGCCTTCATGCAATTCTCCGAGCGGGTGCGGCTGCCGATGATCGTCTTCTTTGATAAAGAGGGCAAAGTTGACGCTCCCAAACAGGTCGGGTACAGCGTCGGCAATCCTGACCTGTATAAGACAAGGATCCGGGCCCGGCTCGACAAGCTTTTAGCAGCGCCGGGCGCGGCTGTTCCCGCGGGCGGCAGGTAGATATTGTTCACTTACTCTTAGGCGATGAACTTCTGTTTAGGTTTTCAGCTTCTCTCGGCCGACGTTAACTTCGCGATCATCCTGCCGGAACTGATCGTGGTGGTGGCGGGTGTTCTGGTCATGCTGGTCGATGCCTTCGCACGCCCCAGCCAACGCTGGCTGACGGGAGGGCTTTCACTCGCCGGGCTCGGCGCGGCCGCCGCGGCGTGCGTCTGGCTGTGGACCTCGGGCATAACGGCCGCCGGTAGTTTCAACGGCATGATCGTACTGGACGAGATGCGGCTCGGCTTTACGCTCATTTTCCTCTTCGTGTCGGCGCTGACGGTTCTCATCTCCATGCTCTGGGTCGAGGGCGAGAGCCTTCCGGCGGGCGAGTTTCATTCGCTCCTTCTGTTCGCCACGTCCGGGATGATGCTGATGGCTTCGGGCGGCGACTTGGTGATCATTTTTCTCGGCCTGGAGATTCTCTCCATCGCCACCTACGTGATGGCCGGCTTCCGCCGCACCGACTTGCGCTCGAACGAATCGTCGCTCAAATATTTTATCCTCGGCTCGTTCTCTTCCGCCTTTCTACTTTACGGAATCGCATTGATCTACGGCGCGACGGCGACCGCTCAAGGCCAACCCGGCACGACCAACATTGCGGAGATAGCGACCCGTCTCGACACGTCGAGATTCCCGCCGCTGCTTTTCGCCGGGGCGGCGATGATGCTCGTCGGTTTCGGCTTTAAGGTCGCCACCGCCCCCTTCCACGTGTGGACGCCCGACGTTTACGAAGGCGCGCCGACACCCGTGACGGCATTCATGGCGGCCGGGCCCAAGGCCGCCGGATTCGCATCTTTTCTCCGCGTCTTCGTCTTCGCCTTCCCTTTTGCGGTCGCGACCGCGAGCACAACCGGGCGGGTGCACGCGGCGTGGCTGAGCGCGCTCATCGTACTGGCGATCCTGACCATGACAGTCGGCAACGTCGTCGCCATCGTTCAATCGAACGTGAAGCGAATGCTCGCCTATTCCTCGATCGCGCATGCCGGCTACGCGATGGTCGGTTTCGTGGCGGCAGGCGCGACCGGTGATGCCGTGCTGAGGAGCGAAGCCCTTTCGGCCGTCGCCTTCTACATGCTGACTTACGCGGTGATGAATCTCGGCGCGTTTGCGGTCGTAGCCTTGATCGCGCGCAGCGGTGACCGCCGGACCGAAGTTGAAGATTATAACGGCATCGGCTTTAGCTCGCCCGCGCTCGCCTTTACGCTGTCGTTGTTTCTCCTGAGCCTCCTGGGGATGCCGCTAACGGCCGGCTTCATCGGCAAGGTGATGGTCTTTCGCGCGGCCCTCAACGCCGGAAGCCTGACGCAGTCTGACTGGTATTACGCGCTGGTCGTCATCGGCGTGCTTAACACTGCGCTTTCGGCCTACTACTATCTGCGCCTTATTATCGTGATGTTCTTCCGCGAGCGAACAACCTCCTGGGTCGCACCGCCGGTGCCCGCCAGCATGGCGATCGCGATCGTCATTACGTTGCTCGGCACTTTTTACCTGGGCATCTTTCCCGGCCAGGTGCTCGACGCGTTCAGGAAGGGGCCTCCGGCTTCGACCGCGATGCGCTAAAGAACAGGCCGCCGAGTACCCGGAAGTCGCCTGTTTTCTCTTGGCGCCTTGGCGTGAGAATTTTTATTCCATTCCCATGTAATTTGATTTTTAGCGGATGGCCATTGAGTGTAAGCTGTGTTCTCTGTGCCCCCTCTGTGTCCTCTGTGTCTCTGTGGTGAGGTTTTGGGTGACACCCATTCGCAACTCGCTATAGTTTTGATGCATACTATTGCCGTGCATAAAACGGATGGGATTGCTGCTTTACAGACCGCGGCGAAAGGGGCCACGGCGGCGCGACCGATTTCCGCCATGAATTGCGCAGCGCAAGTCAGGGAATCTCTGGGTGAGGTATGGCTGCCGCATATTTATCGCCAGCGGATCTTAACGACGCGCACGCGCTCGCATCACCTCGACCTGGATGCGAAAGCGGCCCGCGCCGAGGTGCAGCACACCCTGCTGGGGGTCGAGTTAAAAGTTGGGCGGCGCCGCATGTTGTGCCCCGACCTGGCGACGGCCCGTTACCTTGCCGTCTGGGCGCGCTCCGGCTGCCCCGATGTGGCCGTGCCTTACGATATTACCCGGATCTCACGCCTCGCCGACGAGCTTGAATCCTCATGGCACCGTATGTTACTCATAATTGAGCATCTCGGCGCGGGGCGGAGCGCCGTTTTCCGCGCGCGTGTGCGGGCGATTTTAATCGATGAGATACGGAAGGAGACTGCGGAGGCGGGGGCCGGGACTTTGATCCCTAAATTTAATCAGAATACGAGACAGCGGCGCGCATAAAGGACGGCCCAAATGCCACATCACGGTTTCAGATGACACAAGATATACAGGAAATCAACATACCGCTTGATGCCCCGGAACCGCTCCCATTCCCTTTCAATCAGCGAACCTTCTGCCGTTACGAACCGATCGAGAAACGCATCGAAAAGGCGCGCGTACTCGTCGTCGACAATCTACTCCGCGACCCCGAAGATCTGTCAGAAGTCGCGCTGCGAGAATGGGGGCACAACGTTCCGGCCTGCCTCCAGAAAGACCGCCAGATCGCGGCGCTCGCGCTCGAAAATATCACCAATAATATCTCGCGTCTCGTGCAGCACCCTGAGATACGGGTCGCACACATCTCGGAGATTGCCGAAGCTACCGAGAGCTTCCGCCCCGACGCGGTCGTCCTGAGCGGGACGCTCCGCGACTTCGATTATTACAGCCCGGATCTCCTCGAGGGTTTTGGCCGCTTCGTGCGCGCGACGCGCACGGCCGTGCTCGGCATTTGCGGCGGCCATCAGCTCGTGGGCATGAGCTTTGGGGCGCGCATCTTAACGCTGGACAACCGGGAGCAGAACGAGCAGCGGGAGAATCGGCCCTCCGAATACCAGTATCGCTTCATACGCATCACCCAACCTGATGATCCGATCTTCTGTGGAATCAACGACACCGACTCGGGCGTCTGGCAGGATTACACGACCGAAGCACGGATCCTGCGGGTCTGGCAGAATCACGGCCTCCAACTGGATCATGTGCCCGAAGGTTTTCAGCTCCTCGCCACCGCCTACCTGTGCCGCATTCAGATGATGGTCAAACGCACAGCGGACCAGCTTATTTACACTGTGCAATTCCATCTCGAAAAATCATTCGAAGACTGGCACAAGAACCCGACACGCTGGGAGCACCCAAACGAATCACGCGACGGTCGCATCATTTTCGAGAATTTCCTCCGCGAATCTCTGGCCCACGCCGGCAAATCCTCTGTTGGCTGCGATCAAACCTCGCCTTAAGCGGCGGCCCGCAGAGATTGAGGATAACAGACAACTTAGGCGGCCGTCCGCTCGACGGCGGCGTTATGTGGGCTTCTGGTATGGACCGGCGTAACCTCTGATTTATAACCCGTCCTCATTAATACGTGCCGCAGAACGGAAGCTCCGACGAGTCAATCCATTCTCTGGGCGGTCGATCTTTCATCACCTGATGGCCATACACGATATCTGCGCGGCGCACGGCCAACGACTTACTTTGTCCTTTTAAGATCACACCTTTCGGACCGGCGAGAGAGCTTTCCACAACTCTCACGCTGTCTTTGAGCTCCTCCTCATTGACATCTCTATACCCGGCTTGAGAGAGTGCTTCTTTAAGCCACCCCTCGGATGCCCGCCAATCCCACTCCTTCGAAGGCATTGCCAGGTCATCGCTCTCTACCCTTTGCCGCCGGCCGGGGGCGGCCGTGACTGTCATGCGAAAAGGTTTCCCGACCTTCTGCCCGGTGGGGCAGAACTGCACCAAGGCGAAGGCGGACTCGGCCAGATCATCCCCGGGCTTCACGTAACCTTGCGAGATCAACTGAATTCGGTAACGAGATTGTTCAGCCTCGTACTCGCCATAGAACCTGAAGCCTCTATCGGAGGAACAAGAAGCCACCAGCAAAAGAGTCAGGATGGTTAAAAATCGAAGAGCCATTGTTGGCATTGGTGATCAGGAGGACTCGATGAAGCGCATCACGCCGGTCAATTCCGGCGTGGCGAGAACGGCATTAAAAAGGATTCGATAAAGCATCATGACAAGGGTGCTACCGGCGCGCCCGGTCGAATGACAGATTGTGTAAAAGCCCTTTTTTGCCGTTCTTATAGCTTCATGGCTTAAGTTGAAAAGAGATATAGTCATGAGATTGAGGAGCGAATTATAACCCGGAATCTAAATTCGCAACAAAACCATTATGTCTTGCCCCCGGGGCAGAACCGGTCCCAAGAATGCCATGATGGGACGGTTGCGGCGGAGCCCCTGAAATTGAAGGCAATCATACCGGTAGGCGATTCTTACTGATTTCCTCATTATTTGTCAGGGAAGGAGGGTAAATTTATCCGGGTGAACCTGCTGAATAACAATTTGGAATATTACTGAACTAATGGTATAAGCCGGCTGCCGCTCATAGCTTGGTGTCGGGCTTTCCTGACTATGGTGGGGCTTATCTTCGCAGTTTCAAACGCTTCGGAGCGATTAAGCGTCGTACCTCGTCGCTCATCAGGAAGATCCATGAGGCTTTATGCTGGTATCAGTTGAACTTCACTCTGACCCAACGACCAGGCTTATTGGCCTCCTTTTTTCTGCTATCGGAGGCTGCGTTTTACTCGTAGCTTTAGCAATCGGGCTGTCTCACCTTAGTTTCATTAACGAGGCATCTTCTGCACTGGGTACCGTCGTAAGCTTGAACGCGGGTGGCTCTCACCCCGAGATCAGATTTACAACCTCTTCCGGAGAGGTCGTAGAATGCCCGCAGGGGGGATTCATTTTTGGCTACCAGGTCGGTGACCGGGTGACGGTCCTTTACGACGGGCAGAGTCCGCATGAGGCTTGCGTCGATGCGACGGGTGCGCTGTGGGGCGTACCCATCTTCTTACTCGTAATTGGTGGTGTGTTTACCGTCGTCGGCGTCTCAAAAGCCTTGGGCGACAATTTTACTTTCGGATGAAAGGTAGATATTTGGAGCGCGCGAGTGATCTTCTGATCAATAATCAATCTCAAACCGCGCGAGTCATAGTTAAGCAACAAAGGGAGTGGAAGCTAAGACCAAACTGCCTTCAGGAGGATTGCTGCCATGAACGTATCTACGAAGATAGCCGGCATTGCCGCCGGACTGTTGGTGACAATGCTGCTTTTCAACGGCGCGTCGTTAGCCCAATCAGGTCGCGGGGTGATGAAAGGGTACGTCGCTTTCGAAGGCGTCGCTTACGTTGAAAAACAGCCCCGCGCCAGGGTTGAGCTGCGTGAGACCACGGCCGGCAGCCGGAATGTCTACACGACCGAAACCGGCGAGCACGGCTCCTACAATTTCGAGTCGGTCGCGATGGGTGAGTACACGTTACGTATCTCGGCGCCCGGTTTCACCACCTACGAGGCGAACCTCTACATCCCTTCAGATTTTGTCTGTAGCTTGGCTGTCATGCTGAAGGTAAAGGGCGGTAAAGAAACCGGAAACCGAAAGAATTAACGACCGGCATAAGCCCACGGATTACCTGCCGGGAGGAAGTTGCGCCTCGAAAGGCCGGCTGGTGAAGGATTGGCATGCTTGTGATAGCTTTCTCCGGCCCCCATGATACTTGCCGGTCTCAACACAGGGCCATCGGCTACCCAGCCTATAGTGTCGCCATGATCACACGACGGAAATTTCATCGTGCTCTCTTCTGCGCGGCGGGCGTCTACAACATTGCATGGGGTCTCTACTCCGTATCCGACCCGCAGTGGCTGTTCCGTTATGCCGGGCTGCCACTACAAATCCACCCGCAGATATTTGCCTGCCTCGGGATGGTCGTCGGATTGTACGGCATCATCTATCTGGAGGTCGCACGAGTCCCTGAACGTGGATGGCTGCTCGCCGCGGTGGGCCTGGCCGGGAAAGTGCTTGGACCGATCGGGCTGGCCCAACTGATCCGGACCGGGCAATGGCCTGCTTCGACCCTCGTGCTCTGTCTGACAAACGATCTGATCTGGTGGCTCCCTTTTTCGCTCTACCTTTACGACGCGTGGCCCGCATTCCGCAGAGACTTATCAACCCTCAAAGTGTGAAGACCTGGGCGCGGCATCCTCGTTCGGGTCGGCCGCAACAGTTTGTTCGGCGCGGCCCCACCTGAGAGAATTCTACCGCCGCCTCATTTACTCCTCTCCAACACCTCTTCCGAAGTCAGGCCGTACAAGGGGGGCGTCGGGATGTCGAGCATCCCGAGGTACAGGTAGAGCTGCCCCCGGTGGTGTATTTCATGTTCCGTCATCGCCCGCAGCCACTTCCAGACGGTGATCGGTGTCCCGTTCGGGGTGAGACACTTCTGCTGAAGGTCGTCATCGCTCAGCCTGCCGAAGATCTCCATCGACTCGGCATGCGTCCCATTCATGAACCCCAGCACGTCGTCGTACCCGTCGGCCAATTCTGTGCCGTGACCCGGGTAGCGGCTCCTCTTGAGCTGGACGTTCTCGGCGAACATGAACCGCTCGGTCGCGGCGAGGTGCCTGACAATATCGCCGAGGGTAAACTTCCCTTCCCTGTAGGTCCAGTCGATCCTCTCGGGTGGGATGCAACGGATCACCCGCTCGGTGCGCCGCCGGAGCTTTTCGTAGTAGTCGAGGAAGGGTTTAGCGGTTATGATCTCCATCTCTCTCCTGAGACAAAACCTGTGAACAGGTATCACGATGAAGCGCCGGCCTCCCGAATTAACCGGCGCGAGAACAATCTTAGCCGCAAAGGTAAAGCACGAAAGCCTATCAGGTCGAGCGTCCGCTTCATTGAATTTATAGGTGGACGAGGTTAGACGCGCCGCCGCTGTGACTCTTTACTGCCGCTTTAAGAACCGACTGCGACGTCGCAGCCGCTCGACAATCGCCACCGGCGCCTTACTCGGCGAACCCGCGTCGAATGGGGGCTGCGGGTCGTACTAAATCCCGAGCTGTATTGATTGGGCCACTTTCTTCCCACACTCCAGCGCCACAAGCCTAAGCGCCATGTCTATCCCGGCTGACACCCCTGCCGCGGTGATGACCTTCCCTTCTCTCACCACCCGCTCGGTACTTGGCACGGCCCCGTACTGCCTTAACACGTCGAGCGCCAGCCAATGGCTCGTTGCCCGCAACCCTTCCAGCAGGCCGGCAGCCGCCAGCACCAATGACCCGGTGCAGACCGAGGTCGTCCACTTCGTTAGGGCATGGACTTGGCGCACCCAATTCAGAACCTTCTCGTCGCCCATGAGCGCGGCTTGCCCGGGGCCGCCCGGCACGACCAGGATGTCAGGCGAGAGGACTTCCCCCAGCGTGTGGTCGGCAACCATGGCCAGGTTGCCGGCGCCGGTGCGTACGGGCCCCGCCTCGGCGGCGGCGAATTTCACCGTCGCACCGGGGACGGACCTCAATACTTCGTAGGCCCCTACCGCATCCAGGGCTGTGAGCCTATCGAAGAGCAGGATAGCGATTTCCAAGATAACACCTCACCGAGATGAGTTAGCAGACCTCCCATCATTCTACTCGTCCTCACCAATCGAGAAAGCGTCTAGACATCATGGTTGACAGAAAGAGGCCTGTCCTTTGCTCTTCGTGGGTTATGCTCATGCTGCTTTTACAACCTGGCACAGTGCCACATCAAGGAGACAAGTCAAGTCGCGCCGGAGCGAACAAGTTGGGAAGCACGCGGTCCCGCGCTCCGGTCTCAGGCTTCGTTGGGCCGCGGCGCGGCGGTCGTAGCCAAGCAATCAAGCCTGCGATACGGATCTGGTCGTTTGAGGATTGCTGAGTATGACCGTCCGCGCGCGCCAACCTTCCGACGTCTCGGTTGCGACGGCGACGCCGGCCCCACTCGGATTCAACTGAGCTATGAGCTGACCCTTCTCAGACCAGATTGAACTGCGGCCCGCTGCCGCGAGTCCGCCGGTCGGACTCCCGAAGTTGGCGAGCGCCACCGTCATCGAATGTTGTGCCGCGTATCCGCTCAGTTTAGCCGAGTCGCCTTCGAATTCGGAGGGGATCACGAACATACTCGCCAGATAGGTTTTCGCACCCCTGTCCGCTGCCTGCTGCAGGTGTGACGGTCGGCCGACGTCGGCGCAGACTGCAACCGCCGCGAGATGGCCGCCGAACCGAACGAGTGGATTGCGATCACCCGGGTGGAATACGGTCGCCTCCGCAGGAGGTACGGTACCGTCGCAGCGGGCGCTTTCCCCGAAAGCCCCGAGGTAATGCTTCGTATAGAGCGCCGTGGCCCGGTCGGGACGAAGGACAAACGCCGCGATATGGAGCCGTGCCTCAATTCGGACCGGCGCACCGACGACGAGCGTCATCGAATGAGACGACGCCGCATCAATCAGAGGTGCCAGACGTTGATCATGCTCCGAGAAGGCCAGCGCGCCGGCGAGGCCAATTTCGTAGCCGGTGAGCGACAGTTCGGGGAACACCACGACCTGCGCCCCTTCCGACGCGGCGAGCTCAATCAGTCGGAGATGGTCGTCGAGGTTGGCGTTCACGTTACCCTTGACCGGGCATGTCTGAGCGACCGAGATGGAGCGGGGCTGCCTCATGTATGTACCTCAATGACGAAGTAATGCATATACACTCCAGTAATCATGATAGAAATAGAATCAATAACTTACAGGCGCAAATTTGACCAAACTGGGATTTTTCACATACTCTGATGAC